>CAZTGH010000335.1:0-6357 GCA_964612985.1 uncultured Pirellulales bacterium | reverse complement strand
AGGAGGCGGGGCCTTCGACGGATTCGGGGAGCGGCTGGCAGTTCCACCAGTCGAAGGCGGTGAAGAAATCGACGATGTGACCATAACCCAGCAGCATGGTCATCTCATCGTCGCCGCGACCGTTGACCCAGCCACCTCCGGTGTCGGGGGCGACGCCGGTGCCCCGGCGGGCGGATTCGCCTGTGGTCTGGTAGGCTCCGGCCATGTAGATTTCCCAGGCGTTCTTGCGGCGGGTTTCGGCGGCGCGCTGGCCAGGGTATTTTTCCCAGAGGTCTTCGTATCCATACTCTTCATTGATCTGGGGGATGATGTAGCCTGTCTTTTCCTGGGCGGCGCGCTGGCTGAGCATGTAGGCGTTTTGTCCGCTGTCCCAGCGCTGGATCAACTGCATGTCGAGCCAGGTGGATTCGGGCGTGCGATGCGTGACGTTGTGGGCCGAGGTCAGGTGGTCGTAGGGGTCCCACTGCTTGACGCGGTGGCCCATGGCATCCGCCCATTCGGGGGCCTGGCGATGGAAGTTGTATTCGTTGCCGAGGTCCCAGGTGACGTTGGAGAAGGCGGCCAGGCGGGCAATGCCATAACGATAGTAGAGGTCCTCCTCTTTGCTGTGGGCTTCGAAGGGGGTGGGCAGGACCTGTCCGCCGATGTAGAAGATGACGGAGACGATCATGTCTTTCTCGCGGGCGTAGCGGAGCAGTCGCTCGTACTTGCGCCAGTGGTCGAGGTTGAATCGCGCGAGGTCGAAGCCTGGGTTTTTGATGTCGTCGGGGCGTTGTGCGGGCCAGGGATTCAGGTGCAGCTTGAAGCGGTCGGTGGGGACGACGGGCTGGCCCCACGGGCGGGGCTCATTGCGGCCATAGAGCAGGACGCGGAGGCGGTTGATCTGGAGACGACTCAGGCGGTCGATGCTCTGACGGATGGTGTGGTCGTCCCATCCCATGAGGTAGTAGGTCGTGGTGCCGTTCCAGAAGTAATGCTCTGCCGAGCCGGCCCAGATGAAGTGCCAGCGGTTGTTCGGATCGACGCGGAGCAGACCCTTGCGGTCAGAAGCGATGGCCTGGAAGGTCCCGGTGTATGTGATGTCGGTGCCATCCTGGCGATAGTGAATCCTGTAGCTGTACCGGCCCGGCTGCTGGGGCATGAAGCGGATGCGAAAGACGCTGCCATCGGGGGAGTCGCAGAAGCCGTCGACGTTCACCGGGTCAGCACCTTCTCGCTCGAACGTGCCCTGGATCGATGCATCGGTGAAGGGATTGACGACGTCCGGGGCGGTGATGCGGATAGTGACTTCCGCGAAATCGTACGTCTCGACGGGGTCGGGAGGGTCGACGAATTTCACCTGGGGCGCTGCGTCGGTCAGGGCGACGGGCATCACGATCGCCAGGGCGACGAGACGGAAGATGGAATGCGTATTTTTCATGGAACGTTCCTTTCTGGTCGTTTGTTCATGGTGCGTGGTGTTTTTGGCGGAGGGCGGCCAGGGCGCGGTAGTCGTCTTTGACGTGGTCGTAAAGCTGTTTGTAGAGATCGAAGTATTCCATGTAGAGGTTGTGACGGTCGGGGTCGGGCTCGATCGGCTCGATGTAGCGGGTCCAGGCTTTGGCGACGGAGAAGTCGGGGAACAGGCCTGTAGCGACACCGGCCAGGATGGCGTCGCCATAGGGGGCGCCGGTGCGGCGTTCGACCAGCACGGTGGGTACGTTGAAGACATCGGTGATGATCCGGCGCCACAGCGGGCTCTTGGCGCCGCCTTCGTTGAGGACGATGGGGGTGTTGATCCTGCGTCCGGTGGCCTGGACGAGGCGGAAGGAATCGTAGAGGGCGTAGGCGACCGATTCCATCATGGCGCGGGCGAGGTGGCCACGCGTGTGGTGGAGGCTGAGCCCGAAGACGGCGCCGCGGGCGTAGACATCCCAGATCGGGGTGCGCTCGCCCATGAGGAAGGGCAGCACGATGAGGCCTTCGGCGCCGGGCGGGATTTTCTCGGCTTCGGTGTTGATCCGGTCGTAGGGATCGAGACCGGTCTCGGCCTGGCGGGCGAGTTCCGTCTGGTAGACGTTGTCGCGCAGGTAGCGGATGAGTTGGCCTCCGGTGGTCGTCGTCGGGACGGTGATGTAGGTGCGTTCCGAATCGGTGGTGTAGGCGAAGGCGATCATCGTGTCGTGGAAGTGGGGGTCGCGGTGGACGATGCCGAAATTGCCACAGGTGCCCAGGTTCATCTGGATGTCGCCTTCTTCGATGGCGCCGGCGCCGACCCATCCGGCGTTGCAGTCGACCTGACCGGCGGCGACGGGGGTGCCGGGGGCCAGGCCAGTGGCGTCGGCGGCTTCGGGTGTTACGGCGCCGACGATCTCTTCGCAGCGGAACAACTCGGGCAGCAGGGATTCGGGGATGCCGATTCGGTCGAGTATATCGCGTTCGAAGCGGCGTTCGAGGAGGTTGTAGGCGACGCCATAGAAGGCGGCGCCGGAGTAGTGGCAGGTGGGGCGGCCGGTGAGTTTCAGGGTGATGTAGCCATCGATGGTCAGGGCCTTGTCGATCCGATGGAAATCGTCGGGGCGGTGGGCTTTTTCCCACATGAGGTTGACGAGGCTGGGGTGGTCGTCGAGGCGGTTCTTGGAGATTTCGAAGATGCGCTCGGCGCCGATATGGTCCTTGAGCCACTGGACCTGCTCGGTGGCGCGCTTGTCCATGAGGTTGTAGGCGTGGTGGACGGGGCGATGCTGCCGGTCGACCATGACGAGCGAGGGCAGGGCCGACGACGCGGCGAGGCCTTTGATGTCGCGGGGGTGGACCTTCGCCTGGGTGATGGCCTGGCGAATGATGCGGCAGGCGATCTGCCAGTAGAGCTGCGGATCGTGTTCGGACCATCCGGGGTGGGGGGTCAGGATGGGGTACTCTTCGAAGGCGTAGGCGAGGACGGCGCCTTCGGCGTCGATGATGGTGGCCTTGGCGCCTCCGGTTCCGTAATCGATTCCCAGCAGGAACATCGTTTTCTCCTCAGGCGATCGGCCTGCGTCGGGCGCTGTTACGCACGGGTCATTGGCCGGTGAGTTCGACGGGACGGACCGAGAGCGGTCGGGCGGACGGCTGCGGCGGTCCCGGCGAAAGCAGCATCTCGGCGGTCCGGTCGTCGGTGACGAGGACATTGATCAGGCTGCCCTGGAGGGCGGCGCGGATGGCGCGGGCTTTGGCGGCGCCGGCGGCCACTCCGACGACGCGTCCAATGGCTTTGATTTTCTCCAGGGGCGTTCCGACGATCCGCTGGGCGATGGGATGCTCGATGGCGACGCCGCGTTCATCGAAGAATTGCAGGGCAATATCGCCGATGGCGCCGCATGCCTGGAGCGAAGCGACTTCCTCGGGGGTCAGGGTGTCGCCACTGGAGAGCAGGGTCGAGTGGGGTTCGAGGATGCCGATGCCGACCAGCGCGATGTCGGCGCGGGCGGCGAGGTCGAGCGTATCGGCGACCTGGGGGTCCTGGACGAGGGCCTGGCGGACGACTTCGTCCTTGACGAGGCCCGGGGCGTGGATGGGTCGGGGTTTGGCTCCGAGGGTCTGGGCCATGCGGCGGGCGAGATCGGCGCCGTGGGTCTGGGCTTCGAGCTCGCCCAGGCCACCGAGGAACTGGACGACGCGGACCTCGGGCAGGTCCATGGGCGGCAGGGCGTTGACCACGGAGAGGACGGAGGTTCCCCAACTGAGGGCGATGACCTCGGTGCCCTGGAGGCCTCGGGTCAGGCAACCGGCGGCGGCGGCGCCCAATTCGCCAACCATGACGGCGGGCTCCTGGGAGGAGCAGGTGAGGACGACCGCCTCCTTGAGGCTATAGGCGTGTTCGAGTCGGCGTTCGAGGTCGGCATTGGACTCCTGGGGCGGGGCGATGGAGATCTGGACCACCTTCTCGTCGCGGGCGGTGCGCAGCAGGCGCGAGACCTTGATGCGGGAGAGGCCCAGCCTGGTTGCGATCTGCTGCTGGGTGAGGCCATCGTCGTAGTAGGCCTTGGCCACTTTATAGAGAAGTCGTTTGAAATCCAGGTCCGTTGCCATGACAGCCCGTGAACATATGGTCGATAATGTTCATTTTCTCGGATTATCTGGTCTGGCCGCTCGGTTGTCAAGCGGCAAAGTGCGGAACGTGGCGTCTGACAGCGGGGGTTGCATTCATAAAGCTATATTTGATAAGAGATTACGTTTCCTGGTCGGAACGGTGAACAGCGACCGCGCTCGGCAGGCGATATTGCTTTTCTGTAACCTGCAGAGGAGATGCGGGGAGACGGAAGAGTTGACAGGGGCGGTTGGGGGTGGTAGAAAGTGTTCATTCGTTCATAGCTGAACATCTGTTAGCTGCTTTGTGCCGATGGGAAAGGGCGACCATGAAGGCGTTGTGGCAGATCTTGGCGTGGGTAGCGGTTCTGGGAGCGGCTGTGGGGGGGCTTTCCTGCTCGCGGCAGGACGACGCGGGGCAGCAGGTGACGATCTGCTTCGCCTTCCAGGACCTGGAGACGGGATTCTGGGTGGCGGCGCACAAGGCCATTACGGAGACGCTGCGGGCCAAGGGCATCCGGGTTCTGGAGCGGAATGCGAACGAGGACGCCAACCGTCAGCTCGAACAGATTCGCGACGCGATCGCGCAGGAAGTGGACGGGATCATCATCATTCCGCAGGACGGGGAGAGCGCGGTGACGATCGTGGGCGAGGCGAACCGGGCGGGGATTCCGATCGCGGTGTTCAACCGTCCGCCGGCGGATCGGAGCAATCCGGCGCTGGTGATCGTGGCCGACAATGAGAAGATCGCGGAGGAGGCGGTGGCGTACATGGCCCAGACGGCGCGGGAGAGGGAGGCGGGTCGCAAGTGGAAGCCTCTGATTGTGGTGGGGGATCTGGGGGATCGCAATGCGGTGGCCAGGCGGCAGGGCTTCTTCAATGTGATCGAGAAGAACCCCGATCTGTTCGAGACGCCGATCGAGGTGCCCAGCAAGTGGGACCCGGCGACTACGCTGGCGAACCTGGAGGCGGCGCTGCAGGCGAATCCGGATGTGGATTTCCTGTTTACCAGTTCCGATTTCCTCTATCCGCAGATCAAGGCGGTGCTCGAACCGCTGGGCAAATGGAAGAAGATCGGCGAGGCGGGCCACGTCATCCTCGGCGGGCTCGACGGCGACAGCATGGCGTATCGACTGATGGAAGAGGGGTACGTGGACGCGACGGGCGTGCAGGATCTGTTCTTCGAGGCGAACGCGATCATGGAGGCGCTGCTGGCGGCGATCGAGGCGGGGGAGCGGACGCCGGAGAAATGGATGGAGGACCCGGGTTTCGCGCTGACCCAGGAGAACATGGCCGAGCGGGCGGACGAGATGTGGGGGTACCGGGTGCTGCAAGATGAATAGGCGATGCGTGTGAAGGGGACTTTTGCAGAAATGGAGGTTAGGGCTGCATTCTTCAAGGAAATCGGTCTTACGATTTCCTGGAAGAAGGGTGTAAGGTGCTTTTGGCGAAGCACTTAGGGTTTGAGAAGGAAGAGCCGAAAACGAGGCTCTTCCTTCCCAAAGTAGCCCTAACCTCCATTTCTGCAAAAGTCCACCGATGAACAACTGGTGTGTATGGATCAACCGTCCGGGGATAGAGGCGTGCAGAGCAGGGACCAGGTGAGACCGCAGAGGCGGATCGGGCGTCTGAAGGAGGCGGTCGTGGGGCGGGTGCTTCTCTCGGACAGCTTCGTATTGCTTCTGTCGGTGGGGTATTTCCTGGTGCTGTGGATTTTCCTGCCGCGGCTGGGCAGCGCGCGGAACCTGAGCAATCTGTCGTCGAATATCTGGCCTTTGCTGGTGCTGGTGATCGGGCAGATGTTCGTGCTGATTGTCGGGGGGATCGATCTGTCGCAGACGTCGGTCATGGCGATCACCAGCGTGTGCGGGGCGCTGCTGATGACGTCGGGGCTGGATCCGGAATTGTTCGCGCGGAACCCGCTGTGGGGTGTGGTGATCGGCGAGCAAGGTGGTCCGTTGGGCGGCAGTGCGGCGGCGGTGCCAGTGGGGATTGCCTTCATGCTGCTGCTGGGGGCCTTGATCGGCTCGGCGAACGGGCTGGCGGTGGCGAAGCTGAAGATGCCACCCTTTATGGTGACGCTGGTGTCGATGTTCTTTTTCAGCGGGCTGGCGATTTTCGTGACGCGCAGCGAGAACGTGCGGAACCTTCCGGAGGCCTTTCTGGCGATCGGGCAGAACTACCTGGGTCGCGTGCCGGCGGGGCGCGGATCGGTGGGACTGGTTCCGTATTCGTTTTTTGCGGGGCTGGCGCTGGCGGCGGCGGCGTGGTTCGTGCTGGCGACGAGCCTGTTCGTTCGCAGCGCGGTGA
>CAZTGH010000334.1:3214-6364 GCA_964612985.1 uncultured Pirellulales bacterium | reverse complement strand
CGCGAGGACGGCCACACGACTCCGCCCGACCCCGATGGAGTCCCCACCGGGATCGAGATCCATTGGGACACCCTTCAACGCAAGGGGTGCCGCGGCGACAATCGGTGCATGACGTGGGCCGCCGAGGACAACATCTATACCACGGTGGACGACAGCGTCGGATTCCATGCGTACAAGCCGGCGTAGGGTACACGGCTGTGGCGCATTTGCGGAAACGAGGATTTCACTGTGGAGCAGGCCATCCCCGTCCCCGGCTGGCTCTTCACCGACATGAGAAGCCCTTTCCTACGGCTACGGCATCTATTTCGTCCGGCAGGCAGGGTATTGATCCCGGGGGCGGGCGTTGGTGCCGCCCCGGCGGCCCGGCAATTCCTCGGCCAGCAGGCCGAGGTTGACAGGAACGAACGAAGCGAGTCGTTTGTGAACTGCGAATAGACCCGTCCAAAGGAGATCGAGAGACGTGCACGAGAAACCATCGAATTCACCGGGACCGACTGTTCGTTGCGTGGGTGGCGATATCGTGGGCAAGCATGGTGGCGTTGGCGGATGGCGCGGACCGTATCCGGCCCTATGAGGCGAACCCCTTCGACTGGCCATATCGAGTCCAACCCGTCCTGCTGCTGTAATGCATTCAGAATGAGAGTCTCCAGGATCTGGCCTTCGGTGACCACTGGACTGAGCATATCCGCCGCCGGGCTTGAGGGGACCGCCCGGAGCGTCCTCGTCACCGAGATGCGGAACAACTGGGACATTAGCCACGCGAGCTCCACCGCATCTATGACCATCCCGATCGCTTCAGCTTCCTCGACGTCTCCCAGAATAGCTGGCAGTCGGGCCAGACATCCGAACCGTCATGCTGCTGCGATCGGCCCACTCGATCGTGCGCTCCGCCCATAATGTTGTCAGTCCGCCCGGTAGAAGCTCAAGGAGTGTGGGCCGAACGCTTCCCGAGTCCAACTCCTCCGGCGTGCCGGCAGCGCCCGACGGCCCGTTCCACAGGCCACCGATCAAGCCGAATCCACCGGCACCAACCGAGAACACCCAGCCGCCCAAATCATTTCATGCACCCTTGCCGAAAGCACACCGATCATCATGCTCACTGCCAAGAGCGAGGAAAACGGTGTGGTCACAAGGCTTGAAATGGAGGCCGACGACTGCATCACGAAGCCGTTCAGCTCCAAGGCGTTCACGCGATACCCGATCGTCGGTTCTTTCCATGGTGGCAACTACATCGTCAGCGAGCGGTGGACGTTCAGATCGCCTACCTCCGCAAAAAGCTCGGCAACTGCAGGGACTACCTCGAGACCGTCCGGGGTGTCGGCTGCCGCTTTGAGGAGCGCCCGTCGTAGGCTCACCGCCCGACGGGCGATACGGCCGGCCTTTGGCGTTGCTCGGCGCCGATGGCGGCGGCGCGGTTCCGTAGTGCCGTC
Source organism: uncultured Pirellulales bacterium (assembly GCA_964612985.1). Classification (GTDB taxonomy): domain Bacteria; phylum Planctomycetota; class Phycisphaerae; order Sedimentisphaerales; family Anaerobacaceae; genus Anaerobaca. The sequence goes on along the minus strand of CAZTGH010000334.1, from coordinate 4,934 downwards.
GCTGCGTCCGGCCGTGCCGTCTCCTGATAGACCATCGCCAGAGCTTTCAGATCTCGGGCCACGGCGGGATGCCCGGGTCCGAGCGATCTTTCCCGGATCATCAATGCCCGCTGATAGAGCGGTTCAGCCTGTGCGTACCGCCCCTGGTTGCTATGGCATTCGGCCAGATTGCTCAGACTCAGCGCTACAGAAAGGTGGTCCGGGCCGAGGGTCCTTTCTTTGATTTCCAGGGCCCGCCGGTGGAGGGGTTCGGCCTTGGCATACCAGCCCTGCGCGTTGTACAGGGCTCCCAGATTGTTCAGGATCATTGCCACGGACGGATGGTGGAGGCCGCGGGCCTCCTCTCCCAGCATCAGTGAGAACAGATAGAGCTGCTCGGCTTGTTTGTACTGGCCCTGAGCCTTGTTCAACAGCGCCAGATTGTTCATACTCAGGGCGACCGCCGGGTGGTACAGGCCTCCTGTTTGTTCGGCCACCTTGAGCGCTTTCGTTGCCGCTTCGATGCCACGCTGATAGTGGCCCTGTCGGTACAGCGACAGCACTTCAGCGTTGAGCATTTCCCACGTGACATCTTGCGTTTCGGCCGGAGCACTCGACGCAAGTAGCAGAAGGAGCGATATGGATCCTGCAATGAGCCTGCTCATAAAACCTCCCTGGATAATCTCGAAAGACACCTGTGCCCTCAGAATTCGTGTTCCATGCTCAGGACGACGTCGATGCCCCTCCTGTAGGATGTCTTGGTCGCCGCGCGGTCGATGTAGTCGGAACGATAGACCCTCTCGATCTCGGGATCGGTCAGGTTCTTGATCTGGAGCGAGAGCTTCGTCCGTTCTGCAACCGGCTGTACGATGCTGACATTCAGTGTGCCGTATTCCTTCTCATACACGTCGGGCACGTAGCCTCGGCCCAGGGCCACCCCGCCTTCGACCAGGGTGTCGCCACGAAACGTATAGAAAACCCCGACCCGCGTGCCGTATTTCTCACTGTTGTACGTCAGGTTCAGGTTGTAGAGGAATTCGGGCGTGTTCGTCATGTCACGACGCTTCCTTGCCGCTCGAACGTCGGCAAAGGCCTGCGCCTCTCCATCCGGAAGGGTAACCTCCGAGTCGATGAAGGTGGCGTTGGCCCCAAGTGTGAAGCCGCGGAATCGGTTCCAGAACCGGCCCAGGTCCTGACGGGCCTCCACCTCGTATCCTTCGAGCCAGCCTTCCGGGTAATTGACGGGGGTCGTGTAGAACAGCGAGGCCTGGAAGCGTTGCACGTACTCGATCGGGTCGTCTACGTCCTTGTGGAACCAGGAGGCCGACAGGAGGGACCCGGCATACGGCTCGTAGTCCACTCGCAGATCGTAGTTTTGCAGCGCACTCATCGTCAGCTCGGGGTTTCCGACGAAGATGTCGGCGCCGAGATACTCCATCTGCATCACCGGAGAAAGCTCCTTGAAGGTCTGACGCGCCACCGTTTCGCTGTACGAAGCGCGGACCTTGACCTTCTCCATCGGTGTCACTTCGATGCCGAGCGATGGCAGAACATCATCCTGGGAGTACGACACGTCCGCCTCCGGCCCGAACCGCGTCCAGCCGGTTCCTCCGGGGGGCAGATACTGGGCGTTCGCACTTTCGGGATGATTGACGATCTTCAGGTCTGTCGATTCATGGCGAGCGCCCCCAATGACTTTAAGAAAGCCGGTCAACGGCAGATCGATCATGTAATACCACGC
>CAZTGH010000334.1:0-3204 GCA_964612985.1 uncultured Pirellulales bacterium | reverse complement strand
CAATCTTCTGATCGCCGCTGTAGTCCACATCCTGGTCGGACGCGGTGATCGTGTGTCCTTCGCCGACGTAGACGTCGCCCCAGTTCTGTTCCCATGGGGCCTCATAAGAGCTCCCGTCAAACTCGTAAAAGAAGCCGTCCTGGTTGTATTTCCGATCGACGCGGTCATGGAACGCACCAACTTTCAGGTAGCCCTCCTGCCCGCCCCACTGTTCGAATGGCAGCTTTCCATTGACGGTGACCTGATCGCTCTTTTCGGTGATATCCTTCCAGATCCGCTGGGCGAACTCGTTGCCGCTTCCGCTGGGATCGTGTCCGTAATGGGCCGGCGGAAACTCCAGCACATCGGGGATGACAACCCGTTCCGGACTCCACCACGTGCGAAACGTGCGTTTGTCGGGCTGGTCCATCCGGGCCTCGTTGTGTGAAAGCGTCCAGTCGAGTTCCGGATCGAGAGTGCGCGCGACCTTCCCCAACGAATACTCCGGAACATTCAGACTGTGTCTTCCTTTCAGTTGCAGAGTGGACTGGGATCGCTCCGTGTACTCCAGCGTCTCGTTGCGGTGGAACGGCGCCTCGATGTCCAGTTCATCGCGATACAGGCTGCCCCGCGTGTCCTCCAGAAGGGTGGCCTCATCCTCGGTCAGTTGCGTCCGCATGTAGAGCAGAGAGAAGGCGTGATTCTCGAATTCGGCGCCGATGGTCCCCAAGGCCCCCCATTGAACGGACTCCACCCCCTTGGTCACGTCATACAAGGTCGTGTATCCGTATTGCTCGAACGGCTTCATCGCATACCGGCCATCCGTCAGGCGGGCCTCATAGATGTCGAAGGTTCCATCATCGTAATAGGAGCTGTCGTGCTTGTAGTACATGCTTCCAAACGCCCCGACGCGGACGCCGTTGTCGAGATCGCGCTTGCCGCCGCCGGTGAAGGAGCCGCTGTAGATCAGGGGAGCGTCGTCGCGAGTGGTCCCCATAACCCCGCCGAACTCGCCATTGCGCGGAATGTCCCTGCCGCTGTCGATGCCCCAGAAATCGACCCCGCCTCCACGGTAGGTGAGAAAGTCGTCGCGGTATCGGAGCTGCGTGTTGTATTCGGTTCCGATCTTGGCGGTGAGCACGCGTTCGTCGGGGATCGGCTTGAGCACGAGATTCACGGCTCCCCCGGAGGCGTCGCCTTGCTGGTCGGGCGTGAACGTCTTGCTGACCTGTATGCTCTCGACCAGGGCGGCGGGAAACTGGTCGAGCTGCACCGCTCGCTTGTCCACATCGGCCGTGGGCAGACGCACTGCGTTCAATTGCGAATTGACGTACCGATCCGGCAGACCGCGCACCACGGCGTATTTTCCATCCTCGACCGTAGCGCCGGCCACGAGGCGAAGGGCACCCGCGGCGTCGCTGGCGCCGGCCTGGCTCATCAGGTCCGAGCTGATCGAGTCAAGAAACGAAGGGCTTTCCATCCGCAGGTTCAACAGCCCGATCTCCGAACCCCCCAGCTCAAGGTCCTGCACAACAAACTCCTCCATCTCGGTGAATTCGCCCGCCAGGGAGGCGTTCACTTCGGTCATGTCTCCTGCCGAGACGACCACGTCGGGGGTGAACTGCCGCGTGTACCCCTCCTTCGAGAAGACCAGCGTATAGGTCCCTGGGGCGACCTGCCCGAAGACAAAGACCCCCTCGTCATTGGTGGTCGTCGTCTCTCCGGTCTCGTTGATCCATACACGGACTAAGGGCAGCGGCACGTCGAAATCCTGGTCGTAGACCACGCCGCGGATGCCGCCGACCTGCTGGGCCGAGGCGGCGGATGCCAGGCAGAGCAACCCTATCACACGAAAGACAGAAGGTTTGGCAAGCGGATCTGTTGACATGGAACACCTGTAATCTACGCGATAGAGATTCTGGAAGTCTGCCTTTTCAAGTCTGCCCAAAATGCCTATATATAGTAGCTGTTAAGATAGGCAACTTCAATAGAAATGCTTGATCTAACCCGAAATTAACAATGATCTGGCCGTGGCCGCGTACCTGGGTTTGCGGTGTGGCCTCGTTCGCCGAGTGGGATCGTGCCAGCGACTGAGGCCGGCCAGGATAGTCGGCTTCGCTTGCGAGAAACATGTCGGAAGGCAACGATGCGCAAATGGTAAATAAACACGAAGCTAATGCATTATCAGTATTCTGCTAATCATGAGCTAATAGTCTCCCTCGACAATGGCCTCCGGATCGCCAGGGCGAAACGGTCATGGGCCGAAGTGATCAAGTTGACGAATAGCGCGCCCCCTGGCGATCTGCTTTGTGATGGACTCGCGAGTTGGATACTGTGCCGGGCGTGTCCCGGCAGGAGAGATCGGTCCCCGGAACCGATGGCTCGGACAACAGCAGTACGGAGGATGCGTGACTCGGACTTCCTCCAGATGACAGATGCTGCATGAGCAGCGCAAACAGACCAAGTGCAACCAGTATGGAGAACAACCATGAAGACACTCGCATTGATTGCCCTGATGGGCATGGTGGCCGCCGGCACAGCCGTGGCGGCTGACGTCGACGTGACGGAGAACATCGTCACGTCCACCACGTGGACGGCCGACAACGTGTATTACCTTCAGGGCGTCATCTACGTCGAGCCCGGCGCGAGCCTGACGATCGAGCCCGGTACCCTGATTCGCGGCAACACGGCCAGCGCCCTGGTCATCGCCAAAGGCGCGCAGATCTTCGCCAACGGCCGCAAAGACGCCCCGATCATCATGACCTCGGTGCAGGACGACCTGACGACCTGGCGGCCGGTCTCGGAAGAGTGGGGCAACCTGACGATCTTGGGCAATGGGATTATCGCGGCCACGATGGACGATGACGGCACAGGCCAGCCGGACGGCACGGACACGGCTCAGATGGAAGGTTTGGTCGCCCGGTTTGAAGGCGACACCCTTCCGCTGTATGGTGGCGACGATGACGACGACGACAGCGGTGTGGTTCGCTATGTCTCCCTGCGCTACGGCGGACACGTGGTCAGCATGGCCAATGAGCTCAACGGTCTGTCCATCGGCGGCGTTGGACGCGGCACCGACGTGGAATATGTCGAGATCATGAACAACGTCGACGACGGAATCGAGATCTGGGGCGGCACCGTCAACCTGAAGCGCGTCAGCATCTGGAATATCGGCGACGACAGCTTCGACGTGGACCAGGGCTGGCGCGGCAAGGCCCAGTTCGG
>CAZTGH010000333.1:4691-6375 GCA_964612985.1 uncultured Pirellulales bacterium | reverse complement strand
GCCCGGGCCTGAGCGACCCTCCCCGATCCCTTCGATTACTCGGCGGCTCAGCCACACCCCCGCCAACACCAGCACGAGAATCAGCCCGACCACGATCCAGCCCCACCCGCGCTTGCCATGCCGGAACAGGCTGATCGCGACGGGAATCATCGCCACGCCGATCCCGCCCAGCGCCCACGGCACCCAACTCGGTAGCACATACACCCCGCCGAATTCGGTCATCAGCGCCCTCGTACCCTGCATGATGCCCCGGGCGTATCGGTCCTTGTAGAAACTGGGCAGAATCTTGCGAGCCATGATACGCATGGCGACGCCGTCTTTCGCCCGTCCATACCCGGCGCCAAGTTCGATGCGAACGCTGCGGTCTCTCCTGGCCACCAGCAGCAACACGCCATCGTTGCGCGGCAGATTCCCGATCCCGTAAGCATCGAATAAGGCACGGGCAAAACGTTCGATATTCCGTTGCGGCGCGCCGCGATAGTCCCGAATCGATTCGATTGTCACGACGATAATCTCTACCCCGCTTTCTTCCTCCGTCCGCTGCAGCCAGCGCTCCAGTTGCCGCTCCTGCTTGTCGGAGAGAAGGTCCACCAGGTCCGTGACATATCCGGCGTCGGGCTCGGGAAACGGCGCGTACTTCCTTTCGCCTCGTTCGCGACCGACGACGAGGCTCGCCGTGACCAGCACGATGAAGCCGACTGTCAGTCTAGCGGTGATATACGATCTCATTGGCTATCTCGTCGATGTCATGCTCCTCGTGGGGAAAATACTCGGCGAGTCTTTCTCCGACGTCGCGCACCCCGCGAGCGAGGCCTTCGCCAAATTCATTGCGGCCGAACGTCTCCGCCATTACCCGGCGCACCTCGCCCCAGAACTCCTGCCCGACCTTCGTGTGAATGCCCTCGTCGCCATAGACGAGGAACTCGCGATTGGCCAGGACCAGCAGAATCAGAACGCAGTTGCGCCGCTGGGTGTGGTCGAGCCCCAGTTCGCGCAAAATCCGTCGGGCCTTGCGCCTCAGATCGCCCCAGCAGTGCCGCGCGAGCACCACCTTCAACTCCGCCGACGTCCGGCGCTCCGCCTCGCCGATGGCGGCGTTCACCGCCGCGGTCTCGGCCGCGCTCAGAAACCTCGCCGGATGGGTCGATCGCGCCACAGCCATTCCTCAGATATCGGCACGTCCCTTTCAAACCAGAGGCCGGAGGGCGGCCTTCTCCCACACCAAAGACGCACAAGGCGGACGAATCATCGAAACGAAAAGGGATTCATCCCGTTCGCCCCGCCCATTCTACCGCCTTTGGCCCTTATGAACCAGCACTTGAGACTCGATGCCGCTGGATTTTGCCTGTTGCGTGTACGCCCAGCCCGGTAGAATCAGGCGATGAGCCGGCGGCAAAGTGCCGCCGTGACGTAAGTGTGAAAAGCGACCTGGGGATGACGATGACGGAACGATTCGAGAACGTCGAAGCGGCGCTGGATTTTGCGATCGGCAACGAAGCTGAGGCGAACGCATTCTATCTGGAGCTGGCCGAGCGGATGGACGTGCCGGCGATGAAGCAGGTTTTCGAGGAATTCGCGGCCGAGGAACTGGGCCACAAGGCGAAGCTCGAAGCGGTCAAGCGCGGCGGGTGGTCGCTCGATACGCTGGGCGAGAAGGTACGGAGTCTGGGGCTGGCCGACTATC
>CAZTGH010000333.1:0-4681 GCA_964612985.1 uncultured Pirellulales bacterium | reverse complement strand
GATGTGCCCCCGCAGCCCGACATGACCTACGCCGAGGCGCTGATCCTGGCAATGAAGAAGGAGAAGCTGGCCTACAAGCTCTATCTCGACCTCGCGGCCGCCGCCGGCGACGGCGAGCTGGCGGACCTGTTCCGCTCCCTGGCCGCTGAAGAGGCCAGACACAAGCTCCGCTTCGAGATCGAGTACGACGACGTCGTCCTCAAGGAAGACTGACCGGCTCCGCTGCGCGGGCTGCAAGCACGAAATTCGAATCTTGAAATGTGAAACAAACCCAAAGCACGGAACTTTAATGACCGAAACAGATGCCTCCCATCGAGGCCCGTTTAGAGAATTCGAATTTGGATTATTCGGATTTGTTTTGGATTTCGAATTTCGTGCTTCGAATTTCGCGACGCTTGGTGGAGGAATGCCATGAGCAGGAAGTTGGCCAGTTTGATGCTAATGCTGTGCATCGGTGGCGTGGCCGTCGCGGCGGCGGTCCACCCTGGAAAAGAATGGGCGACGAAAACGCCGGGAGAGGTGGGGCTGGACGCCGACCAACTCAAGGCCTTCAGCGACTACACCGGCGGTTTCGGCTGTGTCGTGCGCCATGGCTACATGGTCTACACCTGGGGCGACGCCTCCCGTCGGATGGACGTCGCCTCAGCGGCCAAGCCGGTCTACGCTCACTTTCTGTTCAAGGCGGTTGAAGAGGGCACTATTCGCAGTCTCGATGAGCCCGTCAGCGAGTGGGAGCCGCGACTGAAAAAGATCAACGCGGACCTCGACCACCAGGATGCGCGGATCACCTGGCGTCACATGGCCAATCAGATCTCCTGCTATGGCCTCGCCGAACCGCCCGGCATCGCCTATGCCTACAACGACTGGCAGATGGCCCTGCTCTTCGATACGCTGTTTACCAAGGTCTACGGCGCCACGCACGAGAACGTCGACGAGAAGGTGCTGCATCCGCAATTGACCGATTTGATCGGCTGCCAGGACGATCCGACCTTCATCGCCTTCGGCGCCGATGACCGTCCCGGACGCCTGGCGATTTCGCCCCGCGACTTTGCCCGCTTCGGACTGCTCTACCTCCGAGGCGGCAAGTGGAACGACCGCCAACTGCTGCGTCCCGATCTGGTGAAGATGGCAGTGACGGATCCCGTGTCCAACGCGACCCCCAGAGCGGGTACCAAGGCGGCCGAGATGATCGACGGCCAGCGCTCCATCGGCTCGCGCCGCATCCCCGACAACCAGACCGACCACATGGGCAGCTACAGTTGGCTCTGGTGGATCAACGGGATCGACCGCGAGGGCAAACGGCACTGGCCCGACGTCCCGACCGACACTTATGGCTGCTTCGGCCATGGCGGCAAACGGGCCATGGTCGTTGTCCCCAGCCTGGACCTGATCGTCAGTTGGAACGACACCCGCATCAGCGCCCGCGACATGGAAAACCAGGCCCTGAAGCGCGTAATCGCCGCGACCCAGCCGTAGGCTGGCTTCTCAACTCGCGCGTCTACGGCTTGACGCCGGGTTGAGCCTGTGGATCGAGAAGCACCGGCCCCGGCGGCGTCCTCCAAACGCGGCACAGGGGCTCTTTCGGACGTTCCCAGCCCTCGCGACCCCATTGCGGGTCCGCCTCGTAGCGAACCTGTCCGGAATCCGCGCGTCGGTACTCGTACAATTCGACCAGCGCGTCGTTTTTCTCCGCACTCTCGCCTGCGGGCATCGCCAGAAACAGCGGGACGGCTTCGTTTGCCGGACGCTCGGCGGTCAATCGCCCGTTCGACCCGTCTTCTGCGTAAATGCCGACCAGGCCCTCTTTCGCACGATCCGGCTCAATCGCAAAGAAAGCAGGCGATTCCATGTGACGGGCGCCCGCCCGACCGGGTCGATAGGCGCCGTTCTGCGTTCGATACACCGCCACCGGCAGAACCAGCCTTGGATCGTCCAGGTTCAGACGGTACATGATCTGGTTGTAATCATAGCGGGGCGTCGCCGTCTCCTCCGAACCCGAGAACGTCGCCGAGTAGGTCCCCTCGAAATAGATGGTCCGTCCGTCGTTCTGATCGAACAGTGGATGGTGCTTCGGGTTATAAAACGAGTATTTGTCATGCGTCACGATCTTGCGGGCATAAGCCCACGGGCCCACAGGCGTATCGGCCTCCGCATACCACACTTCCCCCAGCACGGAAGGGGTGCCGAAGTGCTGGACGAAAATCCCGATCCAGCGTTGGCGATGGGCGCTGTAATACACCGTCCCATTGTGGGGCGACACCGCCTCGCCCGACTCTGCGTCATAGACGCGCACGGCCTTGGCCTCCGCCTCCAGCGCCTCGATGACAGCAGGTTTTTCCATGCCCATCAGCGTTAGAAGTTCGCCGAACGATATCCAGCGAGCACTTGAGCTGTCAGTCTCTTCAGACGACAGTGCAGTCAGCACCTCATACCGATTGGCGTCGATCACATCATCCCAGCGAGCGCGAACGCGCAGCCGTGCTCCCATCGGCGAAGGCGACGTGAAGTAGTAGTAGGGCGTTCCCTGCACATCGACCTTGAAGGCGTGTCCCGTGTTGCGGTAGGGCAGGAACTCCACGCCGGGGCGCACCAGTGGCTCGAAGGTGTCGGTTTCGTCGTTGTAGACCATCAATCCCCGTTCGAGCACCTTATCGAGTCCGCTCAAGCGGGCGAACTTGGCGACCATGCGCTCCTGTCCCTGCGGGTCCTCGACGGTGATCAGCCCATCGAGCCATACCAGTCCTGATTCCTTCAGCGGCGCCATCTTCCTGCTGAATCCGTTCTCGTCCACGAAGTACTCCAGGTTCACCCCGACCGCGGGATCGAGTCCCCCGCGTGCGGGAAGGTCCGACATGGCGCCGCTCATCGCGAAATTGCCCAGCGGATAGGAAGGCCTTGCGGTATCGCCCCACATCCAGAAGATTCGCCCGCGATAGAGGCACGTGAACACCGAATCCTGACCCATCACCTGCCCATTGAGCACGGGATTCTCCAGCGGTGCCGATCGACCCACCAGCACGCTGTCGCGGTAAATCCCCTGGCCCGTAACGCGGTAAAGTCGCTGCGCGATGTTGATGCGGTCGATCCGGATCGTCGCCGTCGTCCCCGGCGCAGTGTTCAACCGCACGCCTCGATATCCGAACCCATCCTTGGGGTATTCATAGCCATGACTCTGGATATGAAAGTAGACCTCGCGATCCATCAGCCCCGGCTCGAGAAACGCGACGATCCCCTGGCTGTCCGTGTAGTATCGAAGGTGGTTCGTGGTCTTCAGCTCCACCAGCGGCACCCCGCGACCGGTCTGCCGGTCCACGACCTGGATCGTGAAATACGCCTCATCCGCCGCCAGTCCGCTGCCGGCAAGAAGGGTGATTGCAGCGGCAATGATCGCGTGCTTCCATACGTTGGTCATCATGCAGACTCCTCAGTTAGCGGTACGTCGTGCGTCTCTGCACAACCAGACGAACGATACGTTCGCCTTGTATCCAGTCGAACGAGGGGTGAAGGAAGTTCCACAGACGGCGCAAAAAGATCGGCAGACCCGGCGTTTCTTCCCGCCTACCGCCTCCGGCCTCCAGCCTTCAAAACTGGATTCTCATACCAGATCACCCCCAACCCCCGATCCTCGTGCCTCTCCTCGCACGTCAGCACATCCAGATCGCCGTCGGCGTCGAGATCCAGCAGCTCGATGCGGTCGTACTTGATCCCGTCCGGCCCGCTGATTTCATGGTCCTGCCACGCCCCCTCGAAAGGCGATACGTCGTACGAAAGCCAGCGTACCCCCGACTTGGGCGGCACCGCGCCCTCGCATGAGATCACCAGATCGATTCGCCCGTCCACATTGATGTCACCCGCCGCAATCCCCTTCGCGGTCCCCATATTCTCCGGGAAGGGAACCGTCGATTCCGCCCAGCGTCTCCCGGTGCTGTCCAGTCGGCGCAGACAGAGGACCTCCGCTCTCTTGGTCGCCACCAGCACGTCTTGCAGGCCGTCGCCATCCAGATCGGCTAATGTCGCGAACATCACCTCGCGATCTCGCCCTCCGACCCAGTGGCTGGTCCAGGGTTGCGTCTGCGCCGGGCCTCTGCCGGGGTTTTCGAGCCAGCGACAGCCCCTCGCCGCCCCTCGCCGATCCGTGATGAGAATATCCGTATCCCCGTCCCCATCCATGTCACACCGCAGGATCGACATGATCCAGTCCACCGCGCAGATTGGATGCCATCGCCAGTCGGCGAGTCGTCGCGGATCGGTCGACGATTCAAGCCACCCCAGTTGGGCGTCCTGCCCCTTGCCGCCGGCGATCAGATCGATCCCATGGCGACCGTCCACATCCAGCGGCTGGGCGAACATCCATTGCATCCGATCCTTCGCCGCCGGGATTTCCTCCTGCCGCCACGCCTCCGCCGACAGCAGATCTTCCTTCTCGCCCGGCGCCCAGTGCACGAACAGGCCACGCACATTGCCCTCGCAGCAGGTCACGACGTCGGTACCGCCGTCGCCATCGAGATCGACCCAGACCGCGTCCTCCACCGCAGGCGTACGACCCACCGTCACCACAGGCCACCGCGACGTGACCTTCGCCGCACCAGGATGAAGATAGACGCGGGTGATCCCGCCTTCCTCCCACCCGGTGGCAATGTCGGCAAGGCCGTCTCCGTTGGCGTTTGCCAGCTTGACGCCA
>CAZTGH010000332.1:813-6384 GCA_964612985.1 uncultured Pirellulales bacterium | reverse complement strand
CTCCGTGGCGGAAGCCGAGCAGCACGCGCGGGATCTCACCTATCGGGATGGGCAACTCCGGTCGGCCGAGCGGTTGTTCTTCATCCCTCCCGACTCCATTATCGACCATACACTGCCAGCTGAGTGGCAGGACGGGCGTTCACCGGGCATCGAGCACTTCACAACCGAAGACTGCTCGGGGCTCTACATCCTCAGTACATCGGCCGACATCCCACGCGACCGGATGAAGGCGTTTCTGCGCCCGGACAGGTTCGAGCGGGTCGGACGCATGGTCGGCACGGCCGCTGCGCAGCAGGCCCGCCGGATGGACGCTCCTGCAAACGTCTTAGTAAAGACTCGATCTGCGCCGCCGGTCCGCGATGAAGATGTCTGCGAAGTGCTGCATGGGCTACGTCCCACGGATCACACGGCCCAGACCGTCCCGGCCGCCGCTTGCGGCGTACCGGTCCTGGCCGACGTAGACGTCGTGATCGTTGGTGGTGGCACCTCCGGCGCCTGCGCTGCCATCGGGGCAGGGCGGCAGGGAGCCGACGTCCTGGTCATCGAGTACCAGGAAGGGCTTGGGGGTGTGGGGACGCTCGGATTGATCGGTCGGCCCTATCATGGGCAGTTGCGTGGTTTTGCCCGGGAGGTCCCATTCTGTGACGAAGCGCATAACACCGAATACAAGATGGAATGGTACCGCCGGGAAATCCGCAAGGCTGGCGGAGCGATCTGGCTGGGAGCTATTGGCTGCGGCGCAGTGGCGGATGCCAATCGAGTTAAGGGCGTCGTGGTTGCCACGCCCCTCGGGCGGGGAGCGGTCTTGGCGGATGTCGTGATCGATGCGACCGGCAACGCCGACATTGCGGTGGCCGCCGGTGCCGCATCCATGTTCGCCGGCACCGAAACGGACGTGGCACTGCAGGGGACCGGCTTACCCATGCGCCCGCTGGGAGCGACGTACGTCAATACGGATTACCTGCTGGTTGATGAGTCGGACGTCCTCGATGTCTGGCGTGCCTTCGTCGGAGTGCGCATGACCGGCTCCGCTGCTTCTTATGACATGGGCACACTGATCCAGAACCGAGAGCGTCGGAGAGTGGTCGGTGATCACGTGCTCTCTTACCTGGATCAGATCGCCGGTCGTACCTACCCTGATTCAATTGTTTTGTCGGGCAGCGATTACGACTCACACGGGTATCCCAGCGAATTGTATTTTGCGCTCATCCCGCACACAGACAAGACCCTCAAGGCCAATCATCCGGCTCCGGGAGGCACGTGTTATACACCGTATCGGTGTCTACTGCCGCGCGGGCTGGAAGGCCTCCTGGTTACCGGTCTGGGCATGAGTATGTACCGGGATGCCACGGCGATGGTGCGGATGCAACTGGACCTGCAGAATCAGGGCTACGCTGCCGGGGTAGCTGCGGCCCTGGCGGTCCGGGGCGGGTGCACGTTGCGGCAGATTAACGTCGGCGCCCTGCAGAAACATTTGGTGGAAATCGGCAACCTGCCTGAGACGGTGCTGACGGATGAGGATTCCTTTCCTCTGTCCGACGCATGCGTTTGTACGGCCGTCCAGGACTACGCCGATCCGAATCAGTCGCGAGCAACCCGGTGCCGGGCGCTGGCCATTGTTCTCTCGCACGCGGATCAGGCCCGGTCGCCCTTGGCGCGGGCATTTGCCTCCGCCACGGGCGAAGCGCGGATCGCTTACGCCAAACTTCTCGGCTGTCTGGGGCGCCGCGAAGCAGTACCTATCCTGATCGAGCAACTCGAAGGGGTCCGACGGTGGGATGCCAGGATCCTGCAGGGCCGGATGGCCGAGTATGCTCATCTACCGACGCCGATAGATGCGCTAATCCTCGCGCTCGCGCGTACCCGTGATCGCCGCGCTTTGCCGGCTCTTCTGGCGAAGTTGGACACTCTCAATGACGGCGTGACGCTCTCACATCACCGTTCTGTGGCTCTGGCGCTGGAGCAGTTGGCCGACCCGAGGGCGGCCGAGCCGCTGGCCCGGCTGCTGAACGAGCCGGGGATGCGTGGTCATGTGATGACCGAACTGGAGCCGCTGACAGACAGGCCGGAGGAGAAGCGTCGCCGCCTGGCGCCGTTGAGAGAGATTGTGCTGGCTCGCGCGCTGTACCGTTGTGGTGATTGGAAGGGGCTCGGAGAGCGGATCCTCAAAGACTATCAGCAGGACATACGAGGCGTGTTGGCGCGACATGCCAGCGCTGTGCTCGCGGCTGGAAATGGACGGCGCGCAGGCGCGACGGTGGCAGATAAGAGATCGATCCGAGCAAGCTGCGACCCTTAACATCGGGTGTCCAAAGAGGTGGAACATGGGTAGACAAAACGGCTTTACGCTCATTGAACTCCTAGTCGTCATTGCCATCATCGCCTTGCTGATGGCGATCCTGATGCCGTCGCTGAGCCGGGCACGGCAACAGGCCAAGAATGCTGCATGCCAGTCCAATCTGCATCAGTGGAGTCTCGTCTTCTCCATGTACGACAACGATTACGACGGCCGCTTCCCTAGCGGTTGCAGCAGCTATAATACCGATGACAAGAGGCACTGGGCCACAGCGATGCGCCGCTACTACTACGACGATCGAGAGATCACGCTGTGCCCATCGGCTACAAAGCCTTATGATGAAGGGGCGCAGGTCCCCTACGGGAGCTATCGCGGCCCGGACGACGTTCTGCTCAGCTACGGTCTCAATGGCTGGGCCTACAATGCCGAGGCACCTGACGAGGCGTTCGAACGCCCGGTCGAGAATTTCTGGCGGAGCCTTCACATTAAGGGCGTGGGTAATATCCCGCTCTTTCTGGATTGTCTTCACGCCGAGGGGCGTCCCTTCGAAACCGACGAGCCGCCGGCGTTCGAGGGGGAGATGCTTGCCTTCAATGTCAGCTCGAACATGGTGCGATTCTGCCTGAACCGGCACCACGGGGCTGTGAACTGTCTGTTCATGGATGCATCATTGTCCAAGGTCGGCCTCAAGCATCTGTGGCGTCTGAAATGGCACAGGAATTACGACACAAACGGCCCCTGGACCCGGGCTGGCGGTGTCCAGCCGGAGGATTGGCCGGATTGGATGAGAGCACTGAATGACTGATGAACAAGCCAGAAAGGCTGTCCGGAAGGGGACGGCGTAAGAAATGCAATTGGCCCCGCATGGCATGGAGATTCTCAGTAGAGGATGAGCAAAATGCATCGACGTGAATTCCTGATGAAATCTGTACTTGGTCTCGCGGCCAGTCCCCTGGTCTGCTTGCAAGGCTTGGGGTCGAGCGCACCTGGAAAGCGCAAGCCAAACATCATCGTAATCATGGCCGATGATTTGGGCTATGAATGTATCGGGGCCAACGGGGGCACATCGTACAGAACGCCCGTTCTGGATGGGATGGCCAGGAGTGGAATCCGCTTCGAACACTGCTATGCGCAGCCGCTTTGCACGCCTTCACGGGTTCAAATCATGACCGGCATCTACAACGTGCGCAATTACGTGAAGTTCGGAGTATTGGACCGCGAGCAGAGCACCTTCGCGCACCTTCTGAAAAGAAACGGCTATGCCACCTGCATTGCTGGTAAGTGGCAGTTGGGCAAGGAGGCTGACGCGCCGCGACATTTCGGCTTCGATGAATACTGCCTGTGGCAGCACACTCGGGGGCGCACAGACGAAGATGGTCATGACACCCGTTATCCGAACCCTCACTTGGATACCAATGGGGAACTGATATGTCACGACGATGGGCAATACGGGCCTGATGTCGCCAGCGACTTCGTCTGTGACTTTATGGAGCGGAACCAGAAGAAGCCGTTCCTGGTATACTACCCCATGATCCTCACGCACTGTCCCTTCGTTGCTACTCCCGACTCGCCAGACTGGGACCCGGCCAGCAAAGGCTCGACGACGTACAAAGGCGATCCAAAGTACTTCGGCGACATGGTCTATTACATGGACAAGATGATTGGCAAACTCCTGGCGAAGCTGAAAGAACTGGGTCTGGAGGAGGATACCCTCGTGTTGTTCACGGGGGATAACGGCACGGATGAGCCGGTCGTCTCGAACTTGAACGGCTGTGAGGTGGCCGGTGCTAAAGGCCGCATGACGGATGCAGGAACCCGCGTCCCTCTGATTGCCCGGTGGCCGGGAGTCATTCCGGAGGGAAGCGTAGGCGAGGATCTGGTCGATTTCAGTGATTTCTTGCCGACCCTTTGTGAGGCCGGGGGCATGAGTGTACCGGCAGAACTGAATATCGATGGACGCAGCTTCCTGCCACAGCTTACAGGAAAGAAGGGACATCCACGGGAGTGGATCTACTGCTGGTATTCGCGAAACGGCGGGCCCACCGGTCGGGAATGGGCCAGAAACCAACGCTACAAACTGTACCGGTCAGGGGAATTCTACGATGTTCCCAATGACGTTCTGGAACAGAAGCCGCTGAAGGTGGAGGATCTTACTGCTGAGGCAAAGCAGGCATACATTATGCTAAAGGCTGCGCTGAATCGCTATCGGGATGCACGTCCACGCAAGTTCAGTCGCACGGATTGACTCTTGACGGCCGACATGTGGCAACCTGTCGGAGAGCCGCTGAACGAGGGACTGTGTCAGACAGACATGTCCGGTATCTCGTCGAACCAATCCGCTTTGGAGAAAGGTAAGCCATCATGAACCGACGATTGTTTCTTAAGAAATGTGCGTTGGGCGTTACAGCAGGTTCGTTGGCAATCGCGCCCCGGGGTGTTCCGGCTGCCAGCGGACAGCAGAAGCCGAATTTCATCGTGATTTTTGCTGATGATATGGGCTACGGTGATGCAGGTTGTTACGGGCATCCGACGATCAAGACACCCAATCTGGACCGCATGGCTACCGAAGGTATGAAGCTGCCTCAGTTCTACTCGGCCTCTTCGGTCTGTTCACCCAGTCGAGCGGCCTTGCTGACCGGGCGCTTGCCAAAGCGCTGCGGGGTGACAGGAGTTCTCTGGCCGAACACAGAAAGGGGCATGTTGGCCAGTGAGGTCACGGTCGCGGATCTGTTGAAACAAAATGGCTACGCTACAACCTGTATCGGCAAGTGGCATCTTGGCCATCGAAAAGGGTATTTGCCGATCAGCCGTGGTTTCGATTCTTACTACGGGGTACCCTACAGCAATGACATGTGGATTGATCCGCATATGAAGCTGGCCAAGAACATCTCCCTGCGGGAAGGCGTGACCGCTGAGAATATCCGCGCCGACAAATACGAGAAGCACCGCCCTCATTTTGTACCGCTGATGCAAGATGATGAAGTCATCGAATTCCCGGCCGATCAAGCGACCTTGACGAAGCGATATACCCAACGGGCGATTGAATTTGTCAAAGAGAACCGGAAGCGACCTTTCTTTCTGTACTTGGCCCAGACCTTTCCGCATATCCCGTTGTTCGCCTCGGAGTCATTCGAAAATGCCAGTCGGCGTGGGCTGTACGGTGATGTAATCGAGGAATTGGACTGGAGTGTGGGACAGATCCTCGATGCGCTCAAGACGTTGCATTTAGATGGAAATACCCTCGTTCTCTTCACAAGTGACAATGGGCCCTGGTT
>CAZTGH010000332.1:0-803 GCA_964612985.1 uncultured Pirellulales bacterium | reverse complement strand
GGCGTGCCGAACCGCCGCTATCCGCTTTTCCCGATGACCGCCGGCGAGCCGCCGCGCGCGCTCTTCGCGGTCACCGAGGAATTCACCACCTGGGAGGGCGGACACCGAGAGCCGGGGCTGGCCTGGTGGCCCGATACGATTCCAGCAGGGACGGTCAACATGACCATGGCAAGTACTCTCGACATACTGCCTACGCTGTTGGATTTTGCCGGGATCGAGATACCGACGGATCGAGTGATGGACGGTTACAGCATGAGGGACGCGCTAACCCGGTGCAAAGAGAGTCCCCGCGAGGTGATGTTTTATTACAGCGGCCCTACCTTGCGTGCAGTTCGGTGGCGGCAATGGAAATTGCATTTACAAGAGCCTAAATCCGAACTCCAAGGTGGTTACAGCAAGGTGGAAAGACCTTTGTTGTTCAACCTTGAGCAGGACCCTGGTGAGCAATACAACGTGGTCGACCGCCATCCGGACGTCATTAAGGTGATACAGCGACTTGTCGAGAAACACGAGGCCACGATGGGGTGATCAGCCGCTAGTTCAGCTGCGATATAACCGGCCAGCCCCCTCAAAGTAGCAGAGAGGAAAGCTTCGCTTCACAACGTGCCGGATCTATCTGCGTTGACGCAGGGAAGCATTTGGTACGGCGTTGCTGTGCCCCTCAAGTACCCCCGTATTGTCATTGTGCCCATGCTGGACAATTCACAAAACAGCACACTTTATAAATCCTCCCGCATTACCACTTCTCAATCCTCACAGATTGCTGTGATTTCAAGATGGCGAGTCGCCCTTTGGGGCAGCAG
>CAZTGH010000331.1:0-6408 GCA_964612985.1 uncultured Pirellulales bacterium | reverse complement strand
GGTGGTGAAGCTCCAGGTTTCGCCCTTGAAGATCGTGTTGTCGGGAGCGCCGTTGACCTCGTCGATCCGCCAGTAGTAGGTCGTCCCGAAATCGAGCCTGGCGGGCGGGGTGTAGCTGGTGTCGGCCTGAGCCTGACTGGCCAGCACGTCGAGGGAATCGCTGCGGCTGGCGGTGTTGACGTCGTCGAATACGGTCCCCAAGTAAACATCGTGCGTCACGGCGTATTCGCCCGCCTCCCAACTGAGGGCCACGTCGCGCGGAATGTCCATCGCCTCGTTTTCGGGCGCCGGATTGGAGGCCAGTCCGAGACCGGGACCGCGTCCGGCCATGGCCTCGAGAATCTGCTCGACGGTCAGGGCTTCGTCATAGAGACGGAAGTCGTCGATCATGCCCTGGTACCATCCCTCGGCCAGGCTTGGCTTGGTGCCAATGGTAAACTTGGTGACGCCTTCCATGGTATTGGTCATTCCGGTACCGCTATGCCAGAGTTCTCCGTTGATGTAGATCTGCTGGTCGCCGGTGTCGGCATTCTTGAGAAAGGTCCAAAAGGTCCAGGTGCCCTCGTAATCAGCGGCGTCGCCGGCCTTTTCGATCCGGTTGTAGTTAGGACCGCCGGTGTCGAAGTAGATGTTGCCGTTGCTCCAGGGGACGTGGGCGCACATCCGCCTGGCTTCGTTGTCGGCGGGATCGGAGAAGGCGCCGAAGATGAAATTGGCCTGGGGCTGCTGGTCCGGGTCGCCGTAGGCCCAGAATGAGACCGTGGCCTGCGCGACAATCGTGGACCAGGACTCGGGCGGGACGTCCACATAGGAAGTCCCCTCGAAATTCAGGGCGCCGCCGTAGTGGCCTTCAACCCAGAGGGGATCGGTGATGGTGCCGTGGTAGCCGTTGCCCGAACTGTCGCGAGCGATATCGCCGGAACCGTCGTCGAACTTCCACCAGCCGACCAAGGCGGCGTCGGACGCGCTCGTCAGAATCAGTCCGAGAAGGACGATCCACGGGATCAGTGCGCTGACTCTTCTGTACATGGCAATCCTCCTTCACTCTAAACGATTGAACCACACGGTGTCGTGTTACGTTCCGGTCGCATACCGGAACGGCACCTCTCCCTCGGTCTGTTGCAGCGCAAGACGTCTGAATGTTGGCCTTCACCTCCTTCCTGCGGCAAAGCAGCGGTGCATGCGGGGTGGGTGTACCCTGTGCGTGATGCGAGGCGTTTCCGCACCTAACGCTGTAGCCCTGCTGTTGGTCTGGCAGAACACTGTGCGTCAGGACCTCCGAGCGATTGGAACGTCCATCGCGATCCGGGGCCAAGGCGGGCGGACGAGAAGGCTCTCGTTCTGGGGTGCCGTCCGACAGGCTCCGATAACGTGCCGATCCATTCCTATTGATAGCAGACCGACACCCGGCGAGCAAGTGAATTCCGGGCACGATCCAGGGTCTCTATCGGCACAAAGGGCGGGCCCATTGAGTCGACGGCGCCGAGAAAGCCCGGCCGGAGGTGTCGGATTCGTCCTTGCCAGCCCCGCCAGAGTCATCTATAGTGGAGGTCCTAGCGTTTATCGGATCGAAGAATGCTGAACGTGGGGGGATACCGGTCCTCGCCGGCTCCGATTCCGACACCCACCGTGACGGTGCCCCCTTTTCTTTGTGAGAGTGTGTGATATGGGAAGACTCATCGTTGCCGCCAATCGCCTGCCTATGAGCGTCTCCAAACGAGAGGGGCAGTTCCATTTTCGTCCCAGTCCGGGAGGGCTGGCGGTCGGGCTGTCGTGTCTGCCGGATTCGCTGGAACGGCTCTGGATGGGCTGGCCGGGGATCTCCAGCGAACGGCTCAAACCCGACGAGAAAGAGTACATCCGCGAATCGTTGGGCCGGCAAAGCTCGTCGCCGGTATTTCTTTCGCAGCGTCAGATCGACCAGTACTACCTGGGATTCTGCAACAAAACGATCTGGCCGTTATTTCACTATTTTCCGGTCCGAACCGTATTCGAGCAGCAGTACTGGAAGGCCTACAAGCAGGTCAATCATCTGTTCTGTGACGAGATCCTGAAGGTGGCTCGGCCGGGGGATTCGGTCTGGGTGCACGATTTCCAGTTGATGCTCCTGCCTCATCTGCTGCGGGAGAGACTGCCGGAGCTGAGCATCGGGTACTTCCATCACATCCCGTGGCCGTCGTTCGAGTTGTACCGCCTGCTGCCCTGGCGCGAGCAGGTGCTCGAGGGTCTGCTGGGGGCGGACCTGATCGGCTTTCACACATATGACTACGTACGCCACTTCCTCAGCGGCGTATCGCGCATCGCCGGCCACGAGCACACACTCGGCCAGATCAGCGCCCACAATCGGATCATCAAGGTCGATGCGTTTCCGATGGGCATCGACTACGAACGCTACGCCGGAGCGATCGACGACCCGGAAACCAAAACGGAGGTCGTGCGGATTCGCGACATCGTCGGCCAGCGAAAGATCATCGTCTCGGTGGACCGACTCGACTATACCAAGGGGATCGTGCAGCGTCTGGAGGCGTTCGACTGGTTCCTCAGCACGCACCCCGAATACAAGGGCCGGGTCACACTGATCATCGTGGCGGTCCCCTCCCGCTCGGGCATCGAGGACTACAAACAACTTCGCGAACACCTCGAAGCGCTTGTCGGACGGGTCAACGGTGAGCACGGGTCGATCGGGTACATGCCGGTGTGGTACCTGTACCGGTTCATGCCGTTCAAGAAACTGACCGCCCTGTACAATGCGGCCGACGTGGCGCTGATTACTCCGCTGCGCGACGGGATGAACCTGATCGCCAAAGAATTCGTAGCTACGAAGAGTGATGGCCAGGGCGTGCTGATTCTCAGCGAAATGGCCGGCGCCGCCAGTGAACTGGGGGAAGCGCTGATCGTCAATGCCAACGACAAGGCCTCGATCGTTCGGGCGATTTACGAAGCTCTGGCGATGCCTGCCGAGGAGCAGTACGAGCGCAATCGCGTCATGCAGCAGCGTCTGAGGCGATACAATATCGGGCGGTGGAGCACGGATTTCGTTCATGCACTGGATGAGATCAAAGCCCGCCAGGAGGAGGTGTCCGTGCGCAAGCTGGGCCGTCTGGCACGAGAAACGTTGAAGAAGGACTACAAGGGCGCAGAGCGCCGACTGTTCCTGCTGGATTACGATGGTACGCTGGTGGGCTTCAAGGGTCGCCCGACGAAAGCCGGACCGGATGAGGAAATCCTGGGCCTGCTGGAGGAACTGACGGGGGATGCGAAGAACCTGGTGGTGATCGTCAGCGGAAGAGACAAGCAAACGCTGGAGAAATGGCTGGGCGATTTGCCCGTGCAACTGATCGCCGAACACGGAGGCTGGCTGCGCGAGAACGGGCAGCGCTGGACGAGTTTCCAGCCGGTCAACGAACAATGGAAGAGCACGATTCGTCCGATCATGGATCTTTATTCGGACCGGACGCCCGGCTCACTGGTCGAGGAGAAGGATTTTTCCCTCGTCTGGCATTACCGCCGGGCCGACCCCTCACTGGCCTATGTGAGAACGCACGAATTACGAGACGCCCTGGTCAATCTGACCGAGAACATGGATGTGGGCGTTTTCGAGGGCAGCAAGATTCTGGAGGTGCGCAAGCACGGAGTGAACAAAGGACGGGCGGCCGAGCACTGGATGGGCCGCGAAAAATGGACCTTTATCCTGGCGGCCGGCGACGATTATACCGATGAGGAAATGTTCGCGGTCATGCCTGACGAGGCCTACGCGATCAAGGTGGGTTCGAATATTTCGCAGGCGCGATTCAACGTCGACACCGTGATGGATTTAAGGGATTTGCTAAGACAACTCACAGGAAAGTAAATGCTCAGACTCGAAGATTTTCGTCACACCGTACCGGATGAAACCCTCGCCGAAATCTATGCCCGGGCGCGAAGCCTTTACGGCAAGCACGTCATTCATTTGAACGCGACGTATCAGGGCGGCGGGGTCGCCGAGATCCTGTATTCGCTGGCCATGCTCATGAACGACGTGGGCGTGGACGCCGGCTGGCGGATTCTGCACGGAAGCCAGGAATTCTTCGAGATCACCAAGAGCTTCCACAACGCCCTGCAGGGGGCCAAACTGAACCTTTCCGAGCGGAAGAAGCGGATCTACCGACGGGTCAACGAGGACTTCTCTCGGTTTACGCATCTCGATCACGATTGCGTGATCGTGCACGATCCGCAGCCGCTGGCGCTGGTCCGCTCGTATCGCAAGCGGCAGCCGTGGGTCTGGCGGTGTCACATCGACCTGACCGATCCACACGTCGGACTGTGGGATTTTCTCAAAGGTTTCGTGCTCAAGTACGACCAGGTCGTGATGTCGAGCGAGAAATACTTCAAGAAGGACCTTCCGGTCGATCAGCGTCTGATGTATCCGGCGATCAACCCGCTGAGCCCGAAGAACATGGCGCTCTCCGATAAGACCATCGGCGATCAACTGGCCAAGGCGGGCGTGCCGCTGGACAAACCGCTGATCACGCAGGTCTCCCGGCTCGACCCGTGGAAGGACCCCGAGGGCGTAATCGACGTATTCAAGATGGTCAAGACGCAGGTCGACTGCCGGCTGGTGCTCTGCTATAACGTCGCCAGCGACGACCCCGAGGGGCTTCAGATGTACAAGAAAGTCCAGCGGAAGGGCAACAAGATGCTGGAAAACGGAGATATCCTCCTGGTCGTGGGCAACAGCGAAAAGCTCGTCAATGCGATCCAAAGGCACTCGAAGGTCGTCATCCAGAAGTCGATCAAGGAAGGGTTCTGCCTGGCGGTCACGGAGGCGATGTGGAAAGGCACGGCGGTAGTGGCCTCGAACGTGGGGGGCATTCCGGCCCAGATCGAGCACGGCAAGAGCGGCTATCTGCTCGAACCGCAGGACAACGAAGGGTTCGCCGAGCGCGTCGTCCGCCTGCTCAACGATCCGGAGGAGGCGACCGAGATCGGACGCCAGGCCAAGGAGCGGGTGCGACAGAACTTCCTGATCACCCGCCTGCTGAGCGACTATCTCGACATGCTCAATTCGATCATGAATTAGGCGACCTGGCGGCCCTGGGTGATGCGTTTGGTCAGCTCGGTCAGGAGGGCCTGCATCTTGGGGTCGGACTGCTGGGCTTCGGCGATCTTGCTGCACGCGTGCATGACGGTGGTGTGGTCGCGTCCGCCGAGGTGACCTCCGATCTCTTCAAGGCTGTGGCGGGTCAGGCTGCGGGCCAGGTACATGCAGATCTGGCGCGGCATGGTGATGCTCTGGCTGCGCCGCTTGCTCTGGAGGTCGGTCAGGCGGACGTCGAAATGTTCGGTCACCACGTCGATGATGTCCGTGATGCTGATGTGCTTCGTCGCGAGTTTGATCTGGCCCTCGAGGGCGGTCTGGGCCACCTGGAGATCGACCGGCTGGCCCAGCGTGGTCGCCAGCGCGTAGATCGTCGTCAGCGCCCCTTCCAGCTCGCGGATATTGGCCTGGACCTGATAGGCGATGTATTCGGCGATCTCGTCGCCCAAGTCGAGACCGCGCAGATGGGCCTTCTTCTGTACGATGGCGACGCGCGTTTCGTAGCTGGGCGGATCGATCCGCGCGACCAGGCCCCAGTTGAACCGACTGATCAGGCGGGCCTCGATCGACGGGATCTCGTTGGGCGGGCTGTCGGCGCTGAGGATGATCTGCTTTCCACTGTTGTAGAGCGCATTGAACGTGTGGAAGAATTCCTCCTGGCTCTGCTCGCGCTCGCGGAGAAACTGGATATCGTCGATGACCAGGGCGTCGACCGTACGGAACTGGCTGTGGAATCCGGTGATACTACCCTGCTCGATGGAGCGGATGAAGCGGTTGACGAAGTCCTCGCAACTGAGCAACTGGATGACCGAGCCCGGGATGCGTTTGTGCACCTCGTGACAGACAGCGTGGAGCAGGTGGGTCTTGCCGAGGCCGGCACTGCCATAGAGGAACAGCGGGTTGTAGGTCTGGCCCAGCGACTGACCGACGGCGACACAACTGGCGTGGGCGAGGCGATTGCTGGGACCGACGACGAAATTTTCGAAGGTGTAGTCGGGATGGAGCGCGGGACCGCCCCACTCGAGCGCGTCGGCGGCGACCGGGCCGTCGGCGGCTCCGACGACAAAGTCGACCGTCACGAGGTGCCCGGTGATCTGCTGAGCGGCGCGGGTGAAACTCGATCGGCAATTCTCGTTGAGGAAGCGCACGTTGGATTCATCGGGGCAACCGATGCCGATCGAGCCACCGTCGAAGTGCACCACGGCCAGATCGTCGAACCACTTGCGCGCGTTGGCGGGGTCCAGCGTTCGCGCCCGTCCGACGATATCGGTGAAGATGTCCGCTACGTCATGCGCCGACAACGTCAGCCTCCTCTGCCATGCGGCCTTTCA
>CAZTGH010000330.1:0-6412 GCA_964612985.1 uncultured Pirellulales bacterium | reverse complement strand
CGGTGAGATGGTGTGGCTTCCGGCCCGTCTTGATACGGAGGGCAATGCCGAAGTACCGGGGCTTCTGATTGACAAATACGAGGTCACGAATGAGCAGTTTCAGGCGTTTGTCGATGCGGGAGGATATACGAACGCGAGCTTCTGGGAAGGGCTTGATTTTATCAAGGAGGGTCGTCGCTTGTCCTGGCAAGAAGCGATGGACGTGTTTCACGACCGCACCGATCGGCCCGGCCCGTTGACCTGGGAAAATGGAACGTACCCCCAAGGCAAGGACCGGCACCCTGTCTCCGGCGTTAGCTGGTTCGAGGCAGCCGCCTACGCGCGGTTCGTAGGCAAGAGCCTGCCGACGGTCTATGATTGGGAGCGGGCCGCCTGCCTGGAGGAATCGTTTGTGATCCTGCCCTTCAGCAACTTCAAGCCGGACGGTATAGCATCCGTCGGAAGCCATCCCGGCGTGGGACGCACCGGCCTCTTGGACATGGCCGGCAACGTCCGCGAGTGGTGTCTCAACGCTACGGACGAATCCGGAGAGCTCCGCTACTGCCTGGGCGGCAGTTGGGGCGAGCCAAGGTATATGTTCGGAGCCAAGAATGCCCGCTCGCCATGGCAGCGTTCGGCGCAGGATGGGTTCCGCTGCGTCCGATGTCCCCAACAGAGCGAATCCGAGACACGTCGGCTCAGCGGACCTGTCCCGCTGCCTGCCTGGCGGGATATCTCCGATTTGCAGCCGTTCACCGACATGGAGTTCAACTCCTACAAGACCACCCTCTACCAGTACGATGTGAGGCCTCTGCATCCCACCGTGGAGAAGGTGGACAACACTTCACCCCTGTGGCAGGAAGAGACGATCACTTTGGATGCCGCCTATGCCGGACATCGCGTGAGGGTGCACCTGTTCCTGCCCAGGGCCGGCAGACCGCCGTACCAGACGGTCATCTTCTTCCCCGGGGGCAACGCCATACTCGAGACGTCCTTCCGAGGGGCGCCCTACAGGGCACTCTGGCAGTGCATTGTGACGAGCGGTCGGGCCGTGCTTTTCCCCATCTACTACGGTACCTATGAGCGGCCTTCCGAGCGGGGTCGGGAATGGACGATGGAAAGCGTTGCTGAGACACCCCGCGTGTATCAAGATTGGACGATCCGCATGACCAAAGACCTGCGACGGTCCATCGATTACCTCCAGACGCGGGACGATATCGACAGCCGGAAGATCGGCTTCTACGGATACAGCTTCGGCAGCCTTCTCGGCCCGCTTATGCTGGCGGTGGAAGATCGGATCGACACCGGGATCTTCGTCCATGGCGGACTTGTGCCCATCGATCTGCCTCGGTCTTTCGACATGGCCCTGTACGCCCACAGGGTCAACGTCCCGGTCCTGATGGTCAATGGTGCTGAGGACGTCCTTCTCCCACGGCAGGCAAGCCAGGAACCGATGTACGAGATCCTCAAAAAGGCTCACGCTGACACGAGATACGCCTTGTATCCCGGCGGCCATGGTGAGTTCTCTTTGTTCTTTGAACAGATTCGAGGAGATGTCCTCGACTGGCTCGATCAACACCTTGGGCCCGTCTACGAGCAGAAGGAAGACACCAGACGAGTTGAACCATAAAACTACAAAGGCTGGTGAGTCACTCGATGTTGGCCACATCCTCACCAGCCCGGGCCTGCTCCGAGTAGTCGGTTTGCCCACTCGAAGCCAGGATAGAATGATCTTACTGCAAACCGGGAAGGATGACAAAGATGAATACGAAGAAGAAAGCGGCACTCGCGGTCACAGTGATGATCCTGGCCATCTCGGTTCTCTCAGGCTTTGGGTTGGCCCAACGGCAACCGCGCCATCAAGTAGTTACGTTCGAGGCGTTCTTCGACACGGAGCAGCCGCCCGCCGGCGAGCCGGGGCCCAAGGCTGAGGACGACCCGAACTGGTACGGTCAGGTCACGCTGACCATTGACGGTCAGGCTTACGAAGGGACGGCCGCTTGGCAGAGTGTCAAAGGGCATATGCTTGAGGATGGCTGGTACGGCTGCGGGAAGGCCACCTACGACTTCGGAGACTTGGGCACAATGGAGATCTGGGAACGGGCCAAGACCACTTTCGATGATGTCACGGAGACCCATCGCAAGCACGGCTACAGCGGCATCGACATGGTGGCCGACGGGACAGGTGCTTTCGAGAAGGCGATCGGCATGTTCTACCTTCTGGGTCATACCGAATGGTGGATGGATGCGAACGGTTCTCAACGTGGAGAGGCCGTGTATGCCGGCTCCGGCCCGATCGAAGGTATCATGTTGCCACAGGAGTAGGCCAGGAGCGGCTTCCTGTGGACGCCGTCTGCTGCACGGGCTGGTGAGTCACGCGATGTTGGCCACATCCTCACCAGCCCGGGCCTGCTGCGAGCAGTTGGTTTGCCTGCTCGGCTTCAGGACAACTTGATTCTACCGCAGACCGGGAAGGATGTCAGAAATGAATGCGATACGTAGTTGGCAGTTTCTGGCGATGGTTGGGCTCTTCGTCACTGTGAAAATGAGTCTGGCAGCCGACGGCACGTGGACAAGAAAGGCCGATGTACCGACGGCGAGGGTCTGTCCTTCTACCTGTGTTGTAGATGGCAAGATTTATGCCATTGGCGGTGCGACATCGATTCAAGGGTCCTATCTGCCGACAGTGGAGGTGTATGATCCTGTCACAGACACCTGGACACGTAAGACCGATATGCCAACGAGAAGAAATGCGCTCGCCACCGCAGTGGTCAATGGCAAGATCTATGCCATCGGTGGTGAACCAACTCCTCAGGCATCGCTTGGGACGGTGGAAGAATATGATCCGGCGACGGACACATGGATGCGAATGGCGGACATGCCAACGCCAAGGACGTTCCTATGTGCGTGCGCGGTAGATGGGAAGATCTATGCCTTCGGAGGTGTCACGGCCGGAGTCCCTGGGGCGGACCGGAATCCATCGGCTCTGGAAGTCTATGATCCCGCCCTGAACGCGTGGGAGACGAAGGCCAGCATGGAGACCCCAAGAGGCTTGGCTGCGGCGTGCGTGGCTAACGGGAAGATTTATGTGATGGGTGGGGTCATAGGCAGCACACACAATCCTGGTCTTTCAACCGTAGAGGTCTATGACCCCGCGACGAATGCCTGGACACCAAGGGCCGCGATGCCTACGGGCCGGAGTCTGCCCGACGCAATTGAAGTAGGTGGCAGAGTCTATGTCATCGGAGGCGGAACCTACGGTGGGCCCACCTTCTCATCAGTGGACGTATATGATCCCGACACGGACACGTGGACCAGCGGGGTTCCCATGCCGACGGCAAGGCTTGGTCTATCGACCAGTGCAGTCAACGGCAGTATCTATGCCATCGGTGGCGCCCGGGACTTCCACCCGGCCACCGGCATGTCCACGGTGGAGGAATATGACCTCACGCCGCCACCGCCGGACTTCAATGGTGATGGGCATGTTGACGGCAAAGACGTTCTGATTTTGGCCGGGGCCTGGGGTCTGGACGATTCTCTTTGCGACATCGCTCCGGCTCCGTTCGGCGATGGTCTTATCGACCTGGAGGATCTCATCGCTCTTGCGGATTACATTGGCAAAGAGGTCGACGATCGGACCCTGATCGCACACTGGCCCCTGGACGAGACGGAGGGCCTTATCGCAGAAGAGCATGTTGTCGGCAACGATGCCGTACTGATAGGGGAGCCCGTTTGGCAGACAGACGCCGGTCAGGTGAGGGGAGCTCTCTTGTTCGATGGTCTGGACGACTGCGCCATCACAGAATCTGTTCTCAATCCAGCCGAAGGGCCATTCAGCATCTTGGCCTGGATCCAGGGCGGCGCGCCGGGCCAGGTTGTCCTCTCGCAGGCCGGGGGTACCAATTGGCTGATGGCGGATGCGATGAGCGGTTGCCTGATGACCGAACTGAGAGGCGCCGGCCGCAACGCCGGGGCACTGTGCTCAGAAAGAGTAATTACCGACGGCTACTGGCATCGAATTGCTCTTGTTTGTGATGGTGAAGTTCGCAGTCTCTACGTCGACGAGACCTTGATCGCTGAAGACACCCAGGCGGGCGGCCCCGCCGGCTGCGAGGGTGGACTCAACATCGGCTGCGACAAAGGCATGACGCCTGGCACTTTTTTCTCCGGCCTGATTGATGAGATTCGCATCTACAACCGAGCCCTGTGTCCATAGCAGAAAGGTTGCCATTGAGGCAGCGAGGAGATTTCCCCATGTGCCAACAACGCCTGACATAAGGTGAGAGCTGGTGAGTCGATGTTGGCCGCATGCTCACCCGCCCGAATCTACTCCGCGCGGTCGGCTTGCGCGCTCGGAGCTGGACCAGAAACATCTTACCGCAAGCCGGGAAGGGCGGTACAGATGAACGCGCGGAGTATTCTTCAGAGTGTGGCGTGGCTCGGATGGATGGGTTTGGCTTTCGCGAGTCTGGGCAAAGAGGCCATCTGGATGAGAGGAGTGGATCTTCCTACGCCGATGTTCGGCCTTTCCACTTGCGTAGTGGACGGGAAGATCTACGCTACCGGGGGGGGGCAAGCCAAGTACGGTCCCTATTTCCCCACCCTAGAAGTCTATGATCCTGTGATGGGCACATGGACCCGGAAGGCCAGCATGCCCACCGCCAGGAACGGGCAGACGGGCGTGGCGGTCGGCGACAAGGTCTATGTGATAGGGGGCGAACCGAGAGCGCAGGCCTCGCTACCTACGGTAGAGGCGTACGACCCAGCTACGGACACATGGACGCAAAAGGCGAACATGCCGACGAGAAGAACGTTTGCCTGCGCCGCTGCCGCGAATGGCAAGATCTATATCTTCGGGGGCATCATCGCAGGAGAGCCCGCCGATCCTGACTGGAATACTCGCATCGTGGAGGAGTATGATCCCCCGATGGATCACTGGACGAGGAAGGCCGACATGCCTACCCCCAGAGCCGGGGCCGCGGCTGCGGTGGTGGACGGAAAGATCTATGTCGTTGGCGGTGTGTCGGGAGGCCTTCTCAACCAGCCCGTCGGGGCCGTGGAAGAGTACGACCCAGCGACGAACACGTGGACAAGGAAGGTGGATATGCCCACTCCACGGGTGTTCCTTTCCGTCACTGCCGTAGGAGACAGGATCTACGCGATCGGGGGCATGGCCTATGCCTCCGCCGTGTTCTCAACAGTGGAAGAATATCACCCTGCTACAAACACCTGGACCAGTGATCCTGGTATGCCGACGGCAAGGTATATGCACGCCACCTGTGCGGTCAATGGGAAGATCTACGCGATTGGGGGGTCGAACTCTCTGTCTACTTGGTCTGGTCTGTCCATCGTAGAAGAGTACGACCTTACCCCACCACCGCCGGATTTCAATGGTGACAGTATGGTCGACGGCAAAGACATGACGCCCGGCACTTTCTTCTTCGGCCTGATTGACGACGTCCGCATCTACGACCGAGCCGTATGTCCATAGCATGGAGGTTGCGATTCAGCCAGCGAGGAGATTTCAGCATGTTCGAACAACGTTTGACGTAAGATAAGGGCTGTTGAGTCGATGTTGGCCACACCCTCACCAGCTCTCTCCTGCTCCGCCCGGCCGGTTTGCTTGCGGGGAACCAGGATATCGTGACTCTTTCGCAAACCGGGAAGGATGGCCAGTATGAATATGCGAAGCGTGTTTGAATTGGTAGCAGTTGCGCTTATCAGCGTGGCTTCCATGGGCCCAGTGGCAGAGGGAGGCTGGACGCGGAAAGCCGATATGCCCACGGCGCGAAGTGGACTCTCCGCCTGTGTTGTTGATGGAAGGATCTATGCCATCGGCGGAGGACCCTCAACGGGGATCGTTACCAGCACGGTAGAGCAGTACGACCCGGCGACGGACACCTGGACGAAGAAGGCGAACATGGGGCAGGCCCGAGGATTCTTTTCTGTCAGCGTGGTTGAGGGGAAGATCTATGCTCTCGGAGGCTACGGCGCCGGTGGCGCATTCCTCTCGAGCGTTGAGCAATACGATCCAACGACGGACACCTGGACGCCAAGGGCGTCCATGTCAACGCCCAGGAAGTTCGCGTCCAGCGCGGTGGCAGGCGGAAAGATCTACGTGATGGGTGGCATGGATCCATCCGAAATGTCGACGTTGATCGTAGAAGAATACGATCCGGCTACGGACATCTGGACGAAGAAAGCAAACCTGCCGATGGCGAGAGGCGCCATGTCCTGCAGCACGGTGAATGGGATCATCTATGTGGTCGGAGGCGGCCCATCCTGGAATGCCCCGACCCGGACGATAGATGCCTATGACCCGGCCACGGACACCTGGACAACGAAATCCTCCATGCCGACGGGCCGGCTGTTTCCCGCATCTTGTGTGACTGACGGCAAGATCTTCGCAATGGGAGGGTGCCAGGACCCCTAT
>CAZTGH010000329.1:2987-6442 GCA_964612985.1 uncultured Pirellulales bacterium | reverse complement strand
ATTCTGCCTGGTCTCTAACTCGGTGAGTTGTCCCGTGAGCTATACCGTTGGCACCGCTTAGTCTGGTGCCCGGGTACCGGAAGACCTACTGCCACGGAAGGGATCTGAGAGAAGTTCCGTGTCGTCGATCATGAACAGGATTCTGGATGTGAGTGCGGCCGTCGGTCTCTATGACTGGTGGGCCAGAGGCACTCTTGGCGAGGTCTACGACACTCTGGTGGAGTTGGCTGACTTGCGCGGGGGCGAGGAAATCCTCGACGTCGGCTGCGGCACGGGGCTACTCAGTTTTCGCTTGGCCCAGGCATCCGATGGGGTCAAGGTCTGTGGCCTGGACGCCGGCTCGCATATGATCAAGGCGGCCGCGAAGAGAGTGCAAAGGCATCGTCACCAGGCAGCGTACCGAGTTGGAACTGCTACACGCTTGCCCTATTCCGACGGGCGGTTCGATGTCGCTGTGTCCTGTCTACTGTTTCACCTCTTGCGTGGGCCCGAGAGAGAGTTGGCGTTGCGCGAGATCTTCCGGATCCTCAAGCCTGGCGGCAGATACGTATGCGCCGAATTTGAAACCGTTCCCGTCGGACTCTTGCGCAGAGGTTTGTCGGTCTATCCGAGCGATTTGATTGAGACCGCAGGGTTCAACGTCGATGCACAGTTGGCAGGCCCGTCCATTACAAAACATCGTCCCATTGTCTATCGGGCACTTGCCAGGCCGCACATCGATTGCCCGAGGAGCAGATTTCTGCCAGAACGCAGGCAGCCAGACATGGATGAACGAGAAAGTCCGCAATAACGTAAAGAAACAGAGTATACTACCGGTTTACCTTACAATGGTCGCCAGGGAGTTCTTGAGCGGGTACGATTGCCCTTCTGGGTATGCACCTTTTTCGTAAGACGCCTGCGTTGACGGCACGAGGTGGTTTGGATGGACTTTCTTTCATACGACGGCCGGGACATCATTCTGGATAGCGTCGCCGACGGCGTTTTCACGGTGGACCAGGACTGGCGCGTGACCTCCTTCAATCGCGCTGCGGAAGATATTACGGGCATCAAGCGGGAGAAGGCCCTCGGGCAACACTGCAAGGACATCCTCAAAGCGGACGTGTGTGAAAGCGACTGCGCGCTGCGGCAGACGATGCAAACCGGAAAGCCTGTGATCAACAAGCCGGTCCATATCGTCGATGCCCAGGGCCGGCGCAGATCGATCACGATTTCCAGCGCCCTGCTCAAGAACCGCGAGGGACAGGTCATCGGAGGCGTGGAGACCTTTCGAGACATGACCGTCGTGGAAGAATTGCGAAAGCAGTTGCAGAAACAATATTGCTGCGAGGACATCATCAGTCAGAGCCACCGAGTGCAGGAGCTTTTCGACGTCTTGCCGCGGGTCGCAGAGAGCGACTGCACGGTTCTGATCGAGGGGGAAACCGGGACGGGGAAGGAACTTTTCGCTCGTGCCCTTCACAGTCTCAGTCCGAGGCGGAAGAAACCGTTTGTCGCGGTCAATTGCAGCGCGCTGCCCGACACGTTGCTGGAGTCGGAATTGTTCGGCTACAAGGCGGGGGCTTTCACCGATGCGAAGAAAGACAAGCCCGGGCGGTTTGCACTGGCGCAGGGTGGGACCCTGTTTCTCGATGAAATTGGCGATATCTCTCCGGCGGTCCAGGTCAGGCTGCTGCGCGTGCTCCAGGACAAGACGTACGAGCCGGTGGGCGGGGTCGGCACGGTCAAAGCCGATGTCCGGGTGGTCACCGCTACCAATAAGAACCTGTCCCAACTGGTGGACGAGGGCCGTTTTCGCAGGGACTTGTTCTACCGCATCAACGTCGTTCACTTCGAGCTTCCACCGCTGCGCGAGCGGAAGGAAGACATTCCTCTTCTAGTCGATCATTTCATCGCTCGCTTCAACGCGCTCTACGGCAAGGACATCTGTTGTGTGAGCAACGATGTCATGGCGGCACTTCTGGCCCATGACTTTCCCGGCAACATTCGCGAACTCGAGAATATCATCGAGCACTGTTTCGTGTTGTGCCACGGCGAACTCATAGAGAGCCGTGACCTGCCTGATTCCCTTGGCAAGGATGGACAAAGGACCGGGGAAAGTCTGCAAGGGATCACCACGCTGAGGCAAATGGAGAAACTCATGATCGAGCAGGCGCTGCGGCGTCACCAGGGCAACCGGGCCGCCGCCGCCCGCGAACTCGGCATCAATCCGAGCACGCTCTTTCGCAAGCTCAAGACCTTGCAGATCGACATCTGACTGCCACACCGCACGTGTGCACCTCTATCCCACATGGACAAGGTCGTTGCAAATTACGCTTCCTAGCCAGAATGGAACCATTGCATAAAGCAATGGTCGCCGCTCTAGCTTCCTCCGATCCACTATTCACTTCTTCTTTTTAAGTTGTTTCCTTAGAAGCGGTTACAATGACTTGGCCCGGTCGGCTGCGTGTGTTGGCACGTTCCTTGCGACTACTCATGGTCAGGAGGTCGCTCGATCATGAAACTGGCGATACCAATTTGGGAAGGTCGGGTCTCCAATGTGTTTGACTTTGCCCAGAAAGCGGTGATCGTTGAGTTCAACGGCGCCGAGGAGCTGGCTCGTTCGGAATTGCCTCTTTCGGGGCAGGGCCCTGCTCGTGTCACTGCCCTGAGGCACTTGGGGATCGACACGTTGATTTGCGGTGCGATCTCCCGCGTGTCGGCCTCGTGGGCCTCCGCCTGCGGGATTCGGCTGGTTCCTTACGTGACCGGCCATATCGACGAGGTCATCGAGGCCTACAGGAATGAGCAACTTGACTCGCAACAGTTTGTCTTGCCTGGTCGCTGGCCAGGCGTACAGAGGCCCCTTCGACACCGGGGCGGCTGGCATGGCCGACGGTGTGGTCGCAGGGGCATGAACAAGTAATCGTGTGTCGATTCGGGCGGTGTAAACCGACCGGGACGGAGTCTGGAGATAGCAGGCATGAAGGTAGCGGTAACGGCGCAAGGACCGGAACTGACGAGCGATGTGGACACGCGATTCGGCCGGGCCAAGTGGATCGTCGTCGTAGACACGGACACGGGCGAATCGCAGGTGCACGACAACAAGGTAAATCTGACCCTTGCCCAGGGCGCCGGGATTCAGACCGGGCAGAACGTGGCCAACCTGGGCGTCGATGCGGTGATCACCGGCAACGTGGGTCCCAACGCATATAGGACACTGGCCGCCGGTAAGGTTCGGATTTTTCTTGTTTCCGGTGGCCCCGTGGAAGAGGTAGTCACCGCGTTCAAAGAAGGCCAGTTGGAGGAAGTGCAGCAGGCCAATGTGGAAGGCCACTGGGTATGAGGCCTTCGGGCCCGAGCGTACCATGAGATTTTGCTGCTGCGCAGGATTGATTCTGTAGGAAGACGTATTCCATGCGAACCTATTTGGATTGCTTTCCCTGTTTCGTGCGGCAGGCGTTGGATGCGGCGCGATT
>CAZTGH010000329.1:0-2887 GCA_964612985.1 uncultured Pirellulales bacterium | reverse complement strand
TGGAGGCGGCGGTCCGGCTGGCGATTGCCGGCAACATCCTGGATTTCGGGGTCAACAGTTCGCTGGACTATGCCCAGGCCGAGCAGGTTATCAACGCCGCGCTGGACGCGGAATTTGACGGCAGCGAATTGTCTGCTTTCTCTGAGGCTGTGGCACAGGCCCGGGACATCCTCTACCTGGGCGACAATGCCGGGGAAGTCGTCTTCGACCGGGTCCTGATCGAAAGACTGCCTTACGACGAAGTGACCTTCGTGGTGAAGGGGTCGCCGGTCATCAATGATGCGACGATGGCCGACGCCGAGGCCGCCGGACTGACCGATCTGGTGGAGGTGATTACCAACGGCTCCGACGGGCCGGGGACGATTCTGAAAACCTGTTCGCCCCAGTTTCGCGAACGCTTTGGCCAGGCCGACTTGATCATCGCCAAAGGCCAGGGCAATTATGAATCTCTCAGCGAAGTCGACAAATCCATATTTTTCGTCCTGAAGGCCAAATGCCCGGTGATCGCAAGAGACCTCGATTGCACCATCGGTGAGATGATTCTGCGTCGTAACGAGAAGTCTGGGATCGGATTCATTGCCGAAGATGAGGAGACGACTCATGCCAGCTTTTGATGGAACGGGACCTCAGGGAAGAGGCCCGCTGACGGGAAGAGGTCTGGGGTACTGCGTGCTGCGGAAATCCGGCGGCAACCCGGTACGGATCGAGGGCTGGGCCGGCATGGACGGCATTCCCGTGGCCAGTGCGAATACCGAGAAAGCAAAGGAGGTGATCCAGATGCCTTTCAGAGATGGAACCGGCCCCGCCGGCATGGGGCCCATGACAGGAAGACCGGCTGGTTTCGGTGTGGGGTTCCCCGTGGGCGGCTATAGGAATCCAAACGGCGCCCGGGGATTTATGGCTCCGTATAACACGCCTGTCTCCAGCTACGGTCCCGGATACGGAACTCCGTATACCGGCTGGCTGGGGCGGTGGTTTCGCAGGGGCTTCGGTTTGGCCCGAGGTTTCGGTTTCGGTCGGGGCTTTGGTTTCGGTCGAGGTCGGCGCGGCGGTCGGGCCCGGTTCGGTACCCGATAGTGAGTCTTTCAGCACAAACGCTTGGAAAGGATGCATGTCATGCCACGAGGAGATGGTACAGGCCCAACGGGGCAAGGTCCCGACACGGGGCGCGGGTTGAGATCAGGCCAGGGTCAAGGGCGAGGTCGCATGGGGGGCCCGCTGGCCGCCGGGCCGATGGGAATCTGCATCTGTCCGAAATGTGGATATCAGATGGCGCACGTGCGAGGAGAACCCTGTACGCAGAGAAGTTGTCCTCACTGCGGCGTATCCATGACACGACGGTAAGAATTCAGGTGAAAGGAGATTGATTATGCCAGGTGGTGATGGAACCGGTCCCGCCGGGATGGGACCCATGACAGGTCGAGCGGCTGGTTTGTGCGCGGGCTATCCCACAGCCGGCTATATGAGCCCGACCGGTGGCAGAGGCTATTGGGGTTGGGGCCGCGGCCGAGGCGGTGGCTGGGGTCGGCGCAACTGGTACCATGCGACCGGCTTGCCGTTCTGGGCACGAGGCCTGCCAGGTTTTGTCGGTGCGGCGAACCCCGAGCAGGAACGTGAGTCGCTGAGGCAGCAGTCACAATACCTCCAGGATTCGCTGGATGCGATCAATCGTCGCATCGAAGACCTGGAAAAAGAGAAGGCCCGATAGCGGAACTTCGGGCGGACTGCGCCGGGAAGGCCGAAAGCCTGCCTTCCCGGCCTGCCCGTCAAGCGATCGGGGACGTTGCTGATGGAGGCCCAAAATGGACAAGCCGCTTCTTAAGAGTTGTCAGGCGTGTGGAACCGAGATCAGCCGGTACAGTCCTTTTTGCCGCCACTGCGGCCATCCGCAGGGCTCCAATCTGATCATTGGCCTGCTGATCTTGTTTCTGGTCGCTCTGCTGAGTTCTTATATCGCTTTCATGATCTATTGTGCCGCCCACGCGGAGAGATTTGCGGCGCCGTAAGAGTTGGGCGCCTCGCTGATCGATCGCTCGTCGGCCATGAAACGACCCAACAGACGATCCCTGACGATCGAGGGGGTAGGACCATGCCGTTGTATGAATACAAGTGCAAGAAATGTGGTCGGACGACCGAGTTCCTCGAGAGAGGTTCGGCTCGCCATCGTCACGTGTGCCCCGAGTGTGGAGGCACGGACCTGCAAAAGCTCTTCTCGACGTTCGCGACGGGACGAAGCGATTCGAAAGCCGGCGGCGCCGGTTCCTGCCCCACGGGAACATGTCCGTTGAGTTAAGAGGGAAAGACTATGAAAGTCGCAGTGACCTGTACAGGCCCGACGCTGGACGACCAGGTGGAAGTGCGTTTTGGACGATGTCCGTATTTTCTCCTCGTCGATACGGAGTCGATGGAGTTCGAAGTCGTGGAGAATCCCAACACCGCTCTCGGGGGTGGAGCCGGGATTCAGTCGGCGCAGATGATGGCCGAAAAAGGCGTCAGCCACGTCCTGACGGGCAATTGCGGTCCCAATGCGTTCAGTGTTTTCGGCCAAGCGGGCGTTGACGTGATCGTGGGCGTCAGCGGCCGGGCGCGCGACGCCGTGGAGCGGTTCAAGGCCGGCGAGTTTTCGTCGGCCAACGCCGCAAACGTGCAAAGCCACTTCGGAATGGCAGCGGGTGCTCCACAGGAGCCGATCACGAACACCGGTTTCGCCAATCCTGCGATGGGAATGAGCGGGATGGGTATGGGCCGAGGCGGCGGTCGTGGTATGGGTGGCGGTCGCGGCATGGGCGGTGGTCGCGGCATGGGTGGCGGTCGCGGCATGGGTGGTGGCCGCGGCATGGGACGAGGCAAAGATGTGGGGTTTGGAATTGGCTGGAACCCCTGGGTC
>CAZTGH010000328.1:5765-6476 GCA_964612985.1 uncultured Pirellulales bacterium | reverse complement strand
CGGCGCGTGGTCGTGGTCAAGGGAGCCGACGACTTCGTCTCGAAGAATCGCTCCGCCCTGGAGAAGTATTTCGAGAAGCCTTCCCCGACAGGCGTCCTCGTGATGACGGTCGGCAGTTGGTCCAAGCAGACCAAGCTGGCCAAGAAGCTGCCCAAGGCGGGCAAGCTGATCGAGGTCGCCAAACCCAAGCGCAATGAGCTGTCCAGGCATCTGATCGAATACGCGCAGCGGACGAGCGGCAAGAGGCTGGACCGCCCGGCCGCCGAGATGCTGGTCGAACTGGTGGGAGAAGAGCTGACCCAGCTTTATAACGAAGTCGACAAGCTGGCGCTGTTCGCCCGCGACGTGAAGACGATCACCGCCCAACACGTCGAGGCGCTGGCCGGGCATAACCGCATCTTCGGCGCCTTCGAGGTGATCGAGGCGATGATCTCGGGCAACCGGCTCCAGGCCATCGCCCGATTGCGCAACATGTTCGAGGAGGACAAGAGCGCCGAATACACCGTCGTCGGCGCCTTCGCCTATCACCTGCGCCGCATGTTCAGCGCCAAGGTGATGCTGGAAAAGGGCGCCGGCGCGGGCGAGGTGGCGCAGAAGCTGCGGATCTGGAGCAACAAGGATCGCTTCTTCGGGCAGTTGCGGCGGGCGTCGCTGGAGCAGTTGGGCAAGTACATCGAGGACCTGGCCGCCATCGACTACGCCGTCAAGACC
>CAZTGH010000328.1:4103-5755 GCA_964612985.1 uncultured Pirellulales bacterium | reverse complement strand
AGACCGGTCAGGCCAAGACCCAGGTGGCCATGGAGCAGCTCGTCCTCAAACTGGCGGGGTGATCACACACGTCTTCATCGTGAGCTAGGGAACTTCGTCGCAGCCGAGGTCGGGCCGGCTGCCACAGAGGCGTGGGTCGCCATCGATATCGGTCGGAACTTCGACGAGGAAGTCAGGATCTCCCGCGTCGATGCAGGGCGAATCGGCAAGGAGATGATAGTCGCCATGGATCCAGATGGTGCCTTCCGCTTCGTCGTCGGTCCAGTGACCCGGCGCGACGAATCCAGGAGGGACATCGATATTGCCGGTGCCTGGGAAACCGCCTTGGATGTTGCAGTAGTTGACGGCGGGGAGATCGCCCGTCACCTGAGCGACTGCGCCATCGGGCCCGTTATCGTAGAGAATGGAATTGACGATGGTGGGCTTGTCGCCCGCGACGGCTTCGGCGCCGTTGCCGACGATCGTGCAATGGACGATCATCGCGATGTTGTACGGGATCATGCGCGCGCCGCGCGGGGCCCACATCTCGACGCCGGCGCCGCCATTGCCCGCGAGGAGGCAATTGACGAGCATCGGGTCGCTCGACCGGCCCAGCAGGACACCCGCTCCGGTATTGTCCACGATCCGGCAGTTGACCAGCGTGGGCGACGACTCGGTGCAGTAGAGACCTTGCGTTGCACTGGTGAGCGTCAGACCGGCCAGCACGCAATCGCGGCTCTGCCCGCCGGCAAAGACGACAGCATGAACGTTGCCGTCGATCACGGTAGCGGCCACCACCGCCGGGTCGTTAGGGTCTTCCGAACGGACGGTGACGTTCTTGTCCACAAAATCGACGGTCTCATGATAGACGCCTGGCGGAACGACGATCGTATCCGCTTCGTTAGCGTCCTGCACCGCATGGCGGATGTAGTCATAGCGCAGGTGCGTCGTCGCGTTCAGGACCGGTCCGTCCTCGGTGGCCAGCGGCGGCGTAACCAGTTCGATCCCCTCGTCGGCACCGAGGTTGCGCGAATACTGCTTATCGGTCGGGTTATTCCAATGCTCGTGAACCCCGAGGCTTGCCAGGCGAGCGCCGTCGCCATCGGGATCGTAGAACGCGCCGGAGGGAGGATCGTCCGCCAGAGCGGCTTCGTGCAGGTAATTGTCGACGCCCCGGCCCGTGCAGTCGGTGGCCCTCGGCTCGTTACGGATGAAGTCGAGGGCGACCGAGTCGATCGCGACCGGATCCTGCGAAACGAACAGGCTCGCGCACCAGTCGTCTCCGAAGGATTCGTACCTGATCAGCTCGGCACTCTGGTTTCGAGCCGAATAGAGTCCGTCAATGACATAGAGCAGCGTCTTGCCCCCGAGATGGGGATGGCCGATCAGGTCGACCAGGCAGTTGTAGGTTCCCATGGCGTCGGTGCGGGCGCCGTAGTTGTGCAGCGGTTCGGGGGTCCAGCCACGATTGCCCGACCACGAGGGAAAGCGCACCGAGCCAAAATGGTTCTTGGCGCAGAGGGTGACGCCGAAGAGGCTGTGGGCCCGCAGCAGAGCCATGTTGATCAGGTACTTCGCTTCGGTCACGCAGACCGGCAGGTTGGCGCGGGCGCCGCCATAGATGGCGGAATGGGCGAAGCAGACGGGATGGGCAGGGTCGTCTGCGGCCGCGA
>CAZTGH010000328.1:0-4093 GCA_964612985.1 uncultured Pirellulales bacterium | reverse complement strand
CGGGCCAGGTCGGGGCGCACCACGAATTGCACCGCCTGGAAGTTCGGATCGGGATTGGCCCGGACTTTGTCGTACAACGGGTCTCCGATGTAACGCGAAGCGTCATAGAGAGTTATCGCCTCACCCGGCACGCCGGCGACGCGGATGAGCTGATCGACGAGTGCGTAGAGCATCTGGGGGCTGGGCATCCCGCTGCGCTGTCCCCAGGCGCCACCGCTGTCCTGGTTCATGTTGAGCTTGATGGTGATCCTCTCGCCTTGCTGATACCCGATGTCGCCCAAACCTCGAACCATGTTGAAATGGCGAAAGAGCGCGCCCCAGGCAGCGACCTCGTTCGGCTCGCCCGTCAAGCTGCGAATCGATCGCGACACCATCGAATCGACGACCGCCTGATCGGTATTCTCATCGCTCCACCATTGCCCCGTGCGTTCGTCCCAGTTAGCCGCGTCGGGATCGTGTGTCCAGACGACGCGTCCCGGGTGGATGCCCTGGCCGACACCCATGGGCTGATTGGCCGGTTCGCTGGGGACGAACGCCGCCTCGACCTGCCGGTCGCTGATACTGCTGAGGGACAGCCACAGGACGGACACCGCAGCCGCCAGGACCACGCCGCCCGCGACGTAGCGCGATTGGGCCAGCAGACGCCGGCCTCGGCGCCACAGGAGAGTCGAGCCGACCAGGCCCGCCAGCCAGACGACGAACGCGCTGGCAACGGGGGCAGCGAACCGCTGGCAGGGATACGTCGCACGCGATGGCTTGGGGATCACGCGGACGAGGAACCAAACGAGAGAGGCCAGTCCGCAGATCGGCAGAAGCCAGGCGGGCCAGCGGCAGCGCAGTGGAGCTTTGACGGGACGCCCCGTCTTCGGACAGATGTTGGTGTTTGGATCCTTCCGGGCATCGGACATGGAACACCTCCCAATGTGAGACGGACTCGCCGGCGGCAAGTCTGTGAACTCATCGGGATCATCGTACCAAATCGCGAGCCAAATGACAAACCCGTGCCACGATTGGCGCGCAGGATCGTCTCGTCTGGGCCACAAAAAGGAAGACGGAGTCGCCCTCCTCCGGAACGACTCCGTAGCTTCTGGGAAACCGCGATTGGTCTCGGGCCCAGGGCCACGAGCCCAACCTCAGCTCTTGCCTGAACTAAAGGGCGGGCGGTACCTCCTCCTGGTTAGATCGGCGTCATGTCGGCTTAGGACAACCCGCCCCGGGTTTTCAGAGATACACAGCGACCGGACTCTGCGTCCGACCGCACCCCACCGATGGTCATGGGCCTGCACAATGTCACCTTGGCGAGACCTCCAAGACCGATAAAAAACAGGCTAGTACATCTGCCGGCAAATTGCAAGCCCCTATTTCCTTCATTTGCCCTATTTTCGTCCTCGCACACCTTTCGTCCCACCTGGAATTACGCAAGTCCCTCTAACTCCCACATTAACAGCAGACGATCTCTTCCAGAAATTTATGAGCAGTTCGCAAGAAAGAGCCGAAAGGAGCGTGCGATCGCCGACGAGCTTACCGATCTGATCCAATATGCTTGACGTTTGAGATCCGGTCGTTCCACCGGCACGACCAGGAATCGAACAGCGTGGTGGATCCGGACGGCTTCTGATCGATGCGGAAGATCGTACCTCTGCGCCACTCGACGATCTCCTCGCTGAACTCCTGGGCGACATACTGGGGCAATTGGAAGGGCCTCAACTCCAGCGGGTCCGTTTTCAGGCGCACGAGAGAAACCGTGTTCTGTTCGGGATTGTAGACGAACTTATTGCCGTCCTGGACGAAGCCGGCGGGCCCCTGCTGCATCCAGCCGGCAAAGTACACCTTGCGATCGAGTGGCAACGGCCCCAGAGCATCGTCTCCGTCGAAGCCCAGCGGCTCGACGTTGAATCCGAGCAGGCTCAGGATCGTGGGCGCCAGGTCGACCGAGCTGACCGGATGGCTGATGCGCCGGCCCGGCTCGATCAGCAGCGGCGCCCTGACACACATGACGATGTGCAACACTTCCTCATAAGCGACGCGTTCGTGTCCCTGAATGCCGTGCTCACCAAAGGCCTCGCCATGGTCGCCGACGACCACGAAGATCGTGTCCTCCGCCAACCCCAGATTGGCCAGTTCGACATCCAGGGCCCGGATGAACTGATCGGTGTAGGTGATCGTCTGCTGGTAACGTTCGGGAGGCGTCGGGGCCATTTCCCCGTACCAGTCGGGGACCTCGTAGGGATCGTGGGTCACCGAGCACATCACCGTCAGCAGAAACGGCTTGTCGTCCGACTGGATCCATTCGCGGATCGGTGCGAGAAGGGCGAATTCGTCGGCGCCCAGATAGCCGACGAAACTGTTCGGATCGTTCAGGTCCTCGCGGGCGAAGAACTTCTGATAACCCAGGTTGTGAACCAATCCCGCCCGCGACTCGAACGTGCCGGTAGGCGATTGAAAGAAAGCGGTTCGAAAGCCCATGCCCTTTTCCAGGATCGTCGCCAGACTGGCGTAGGGTTGCGAACTGGGCACCGTCTCGCCGATGTCCTGGCAGGCGCCGGGGCGCTGACCGGTAAGCAGGGCGAAGATCGCCTTGGTGGTGTGCGTCACCGAGGAGCGGGCATTGGTGAAGCAGGCTCCCTGCGAGGCTACGGTCGCGAGGTAGGGAGTGGGATCGTAGCCGTCGCCGTCGCTGGCTACGGTATTCCCGGCCAGCGAAGTGCAACTGTATTGAACCCCTTCAAGCACCACGATGACGACGTTGTGATTGGTCTTACGGGGGCCGAAGGAGACGGAAACATCCTTGGCCAGCGGTATCCGGCGGGTGGCATTGCTGAAATCGTCGGGGGCCAGGTGCCGATATTCGGGCAAGAGGAACGCGAGAATCGC
This sequence comes from uncultured Pirellulales bacterium, assembly GCA_964612985.1. Lineage (GTDB taxonomy): Bacteria > Planctomycetota > Phycisphaerae > Sedimentisphaerales > Anaerobacaceae > Anaerobaca. Next base: position 1,219 of record CAZTGH010000328.1, on the reverse strand, counting down.
CCTCGCCTGACAGTTGAATCGCAGTCCGGCGGCGGTGATCTGAGCGGAACCCAGGCGCGATGCCGCGGCCATGCCGACGATCGCCACGACGACCGCGACCAGGCTGAAGCCGACCTTGGTGCGAAAGCTCCTCGGTTCGTACACCGGCGGCACCGGACGCGCCAACGCCGAGAAGAAGAACGTCAGGGCCACCGCGCTGGGCAACAGCAGCACCGCGGCAGCGACGGGCATGCGAATGAGATTCTTGCCCACCAGCTTGCCGATATTGATCGGGTCGCGGATCAGCGATAGCAATTCCATGGGCAGAATCTGCGTGCCGGTGCGGATCAGCCAGCCCGCATTCATAACCGACCAGGTACAGACGACCGCCGCCGCGATGGTCGCTCCGCGCCATACCGCCTTGCGCGGCCAGCGATAGCAGATCAAGGCCAGAATGACTTCCAAGCTCAGCAGGATCGCGATGTCGCTGAGAATCCATCCGGGGTATTCGCGCAGCAGCCCATAGCGGAGCGCGTGGTAGAGCTTGACGGCCAGGCTACAGAACAGGGCCGCGAAGACAATCACACTCCACGCCCGCGGTGCCAATGCGCCGTGGAGCCTGCGAAGCGTTCGCAACCGCTTACGCGGAGCCTCAGGTTGTGGATTCTGCTCTACCATGGGATCGCAATCGTATTACGACAGGCGGGGCACCGCAAGCCGGATCCATTCGCCAAAAAAATACAACCGTGCGCTTTTTATACTCCATTCACGACCAGTAGTTCCCCCTGGGCGGCGTCGGCGCGGAGCTTCTTGACGGTCTGATAGTCGTCGGAAGCATACCACGCTTTGGCCTGTTCCAGCGAGGGAAATTCCAGAATCACGATCCGGCGCGTCTCCTGTGGCCCTTCCAGAGTCTCCATTTCGCCCCCGCGGACCAGGAATCGACCGCCGAACTTCGCGATCGTCGCGGGGGTCTGTTCCGTATATTTGCGGTACTGCGCCGGGTCGGTGACCTCGACGCGAACGATCACATAGGCCGCCATGTGCAGGTTCCTTTCCGCCCGTCGCTTCGGCACACTATTGAGACGCCTTATTGCCTTTGCGGGTGAACAGGTCGTAGAGAATCGGGATCACGAACAGGGTCAGGATGCCCGAGACAAGGATGCCGCCGACGGAGGCGATGCCGACGCCGTTGCGCATCTCGGCGCCGATGCCGGTGCTGATCGCCAGCGGAAGCATG
>CAZTGH010000327.1:6226-6491 GCA_964612985.1 uncultured Pirellulales bacterium | reverse complement strand
CAAAACACCCTCACGTAGAGAGGAAAGGAGGGTAGAAGAGCAAGCATCAGTTGTTGAATTCACTCAGGTCATCATCCAGGGGAATGTTCTTGGACTTGGTCGCCGCAGCCGGCTCAGAGCGTGACGAAGACCCCGCGATCTTGTGGAACGTCTCGTCCGATCTGCCTAGACGACGAGGGTTACCCCTCCGAGGCAAATGACCGTCCTTGTGAGCGCTGCCCCGCGAGCGGCTCTGGTCGGGTCCGGTACTGTGGGCACCGCGTCC
>CAZTGH010000327.1:0-6216 GCA_964612985.1 uncultured Pirellulales bacterium | reverse complement strand
CCAGCGCCACCAAGTCGCCCACAACTTCCTTCATGCTCTCGGCTTGGGCGCTGAGTTCCTCAGAGGCACTGGCGGATTCCTCGGCGTTGGCAGCATTCTGTTGCGTCACCTTGTCCATCTGCGACACCGCCGTATTGACTTGGTCGATGCCTTGTGCCTGCTCCTGGCTGGCGGCGGCGATTTCACTGACCAGATCGGTCGTCTTGCCGACGCTCTGAACGATCTCATCGAGCACCTTGCCGACTTCGGACGCGATATCCACGCCGTTCCTGGAATTCTTGACGGACTCTTCGATCATACTCGCGGTATTCTTGGCCGCTTCAGCAGATCGCATGGCCAGATTGCGGACCTCTTCAGCAACCACCGCGAAGCCCTTGCCTGCTTCGCCCGCGCGGGCGGCTTCGACCGCCGCGTTGAGCGCCAGCAGGTTCGTTTGGAAGGCGATCTCGTCGATCACCTTGATGATCTTGGCGGTTTCATCCGAACTCTTCTGAATGTCCCGGATCGCCTGGTTCATCCGACTCATCGACTCACTGCCAGTATTGGCGGCTTTACGCGCCTCGCTTGCCAGCGTATTGGCCTGTTGGGCGTTGTCGGCATTCTGCTTGGTCATCGAGGACATCTCTTCCAGACTGGAGGACGTTTCCTCGAGACCCGCCGCCTGCTCGGTGGCCCCTTCCGCCAGTGACTGCGAGGCCGCCGAGACCTGCCCGGATGCCGCCGCCACCTGCTCGGAGCCTTCACTCAGGCCGGCAATGATGCGGTTGATCGGTTTGGTGATGGACCGGGTAATCAGCAGCGCCACCGCTATGGTGGCACCCAAGGCAACGGCCAGTACTGTGACGATCATGAAGACAATCGCCTGACGAGCGGCAAATGCCTCCTCTTCGTCAATCTCGGCCAGAAGGGCCCACGTGGTGTTGCCAACGGTCACCGGCGCATAAGCGCTGAGCACAGGGTTGCCGTTGTAATCGGTGATCACCTGCGCATCGGCCGTACCCGCCAACGCCTGATTCACCGCCTTCGTATCGCAGCCATTTTCCTGGACAGTCCCGGCGAATGAGGCCACCACGGAGCGTCCCTGCGGATCGAGAAACGAGTCGCTTCGCATGCGCTTGTCGGGGCCCACCAGATAGGTCTCGCCCGTCTGGCCCATGCCGGCACGCTCCTGCATGATCTGGTTAATGCGATCCAGGGGTAGCTGCAGTGCCACGACGAGGTCGACCTTGCCTTCGTGCATGACGGGTTGGGCAATAAAGGAAGCCGGTTCGCCGCCGCTCGGTGCATACGGCTCAAAATCGACTACCTCTGCCTGGCGGCTTTGCAGGACGGACCGCACCAGCTTGCCCAGTCCCGAGGCGCTGTACTTGCCATCGACGAAGTTGGTCTGGTAGTCGGATTCGTGGCCGACGCTATAGAAGCAGAACCCGCTGCGGTCGATCAGGAATAGATCATAGTACCCATACGTGTTGACATACTTCGTGAAGAAGTCTTCGCTCTCACCTTTCGCCTGTAGGGAGATTGCTTCCTCCAGGTCCATCTTCGATACGCAGGCCCAATTCAGTCCATCAAGCTGCATGGGTTCGGCATTGATCATTACGAGCTTCCCGCTGCTGTCGGCGAAGACGGTGTTGATCTGCTCGCCCGCCAAGGCCTGCTCGATGTAAGGAGTGGTAATCTGATAACCGACGACGTACTTGCCATCACCCATGGTCAGCATGTCGCTGCGGAAGCTCGTGCGTTGGCCGTCCTGACCGACCAGATAGGTTTCTCCCGTCCGGCCCATGCCGTCGCGTCTCTGGACGATCTGATTGATGGGCTCGATAGGAATCTGCAAGCCCACCACGGCAACGGTTTGACCGGTGTCATCCGTCACCGGGGCCCCGATGAATGCTGCCTGGGCACCGTTGCTCGGCGAATAGGGTGCATAATCGACAAGAGTCAACTGCCCACTGGTGACAACTTCATTCCACAGGCGCCCCAGTCCCTCATCCTTGAGCCGTCCCTGGCCCACGTTGGCACCAAGGTCGCTTTCCTTGGCTTCGGTGAAGAGCACGTGTCCATGAGCGGCGCAGATGAGAAATATGTCATCATAACCGAGCGTCTTGACGTACTTGGCCATGCCGTCATACCGCTTGTCGTAGATCGTTCGGTATGCCTCAGAGCGGACGTCGAGGTCGTCGCCGGCGCCGAAGCCACCTTGGTCGTGGTAGACCTTGACCTCCTGATACAACTCCATAAGCTCGGCGCTGGAAGCCAGGGTACTAATATCGTTGCGGACCCGAGTGAAGAACGCTTCCACCTGGGACTTCTTCAATTGTTGCACGGTCGCCAGCTTCTTGAAGGCTTCTTCCTGAAGCACCTTGACGTTCTCACAGAGCACCGCCATATCGCCCTGCCGCTCCCGAAAGTAGTTCTCGATCTGGTTCTTCTTGACGTCGCGCATGGCGACAAGCTTGTCGTAGCTCTGCTTCTCAAGGGCTGTACCGGCTCGGCGCAGGGCCAGTAGGCCGATGATGGTCGCCGGCAATACACCGACCACGAGAAAGGCCGTCAGTAACTTGGTTGAGAGTTTCATTTTGTGCATTGGGTTCTCCTTTCTATTCTTGTGACGATGAGTAAGACATTATCAGAATTCCCTGGCGAGGCTGATGCCGACCACGAACATGCAGTCGTCCTCGGCGGCAGCACGGATGTCGCTGTCGACGAGCGCAAGGTACGTGACGCTGGGCGTGATAGAGATTCCCGCCAGGTCGAACGGGAATCCGGCAGTAAACGTCAGATCGTTCAGCGCGCTGCTGTCGACATCCCAGTACGCGTGGTTGTAGTTGCTTTCGGCCCAACCCAGACTGGCACCGATATCCACGGTGAAAGGCAGGTCATCCGGGTTCTCAAAGCGGTGACCGAGACCGATAGCCGCGTACGTGCCGTCAACCGCGTCGGTGTCGTGGTATACATTGAGGGTCGGACTGGCCGGCACGGAGAGACCAACGCCCCAGTAGAGTTCTGTCGTCTCGCCGGCGCTGGGAAACCGGTAGTAAATGGCTCCGACGGACAGGCTGATGGTGTCGGTCAGTTCCCGGGAATAGTCCACGTACCAGTCATGCTCGATGAACCGGCCGCTCTCGTCATTGATACTTGTCAGGTCCACGTTGCCCCAATAACCGACCCTGAGATCGGCGTAGGCAGCACTGATGCCCGGCTGGAACACCCAGTCGTCCGTGATGTTCTGCCCCCGCCAGATGTACTTGCTGCTGAAATCAGCGGTAACCTCCACCGAGACCTGCCGATCAGAATCGGCAATACACAGCCCCTGCAGGACGAGAGCTGCGAGAACAACAGTTGTTTTGTTCATCCAGTGTCCTTTTGCCATCATGATGCTCCTAGCCTCCAGTCTACCCGAATCGGTCTTGCGCTTACGCGGCATCATGCAAATCCGATGCGACACCAACCAGCACGCGATCAATGTCCAACAGAATCTTCACCGAATCGTCGATCTTCCCCATGCCCAGGATGAAGCTCGTGTCGACCGAGGCGCCGAACTGCGGCGGCTCCTCGATGCTGTTGCCGGCGATGTCGAGGACTTCCTGAACGCGATCGACAATAATCCCTGTGCTGAGCTGGCGTCCCTTCTGAGTGGTCTCCACCACAATGATGCAGGTGTGGTCCGTCACACCCGTTGTCTCCATACCGAACTTGGTCCGCAGATCAACCACCGGAATGACTTGACCGCGCAAGTTGACGACGCCACGAACGTAATGGGGCGTCTGCGGCACGGCCGTGACGTCGATGTAGCCGATGATCTCGCGGACCTTGAGAATCTCGAGCCCGAATTCTTCCTGGGCCAGAGCAAAGGTCAGGTATTTTCCCTCCTTGTCCGCTACGTCCTGGCGTTCTTGTCTGCTTGCAGCTTGGCTCATTGTTTGCGACTCCTTATTGCTGTGTCCACTATCCACATTTCCACAGGCCCTTGCTATCCGAGAGAATATCAGCTATGGCGACAATCCTCTGTCGATGCCGCCGAGGCATCTTGTCGGAATCGCAATGTCACGGCGCTCTGGCGAACCGTGGCTCTCTGTCCTCAACGTCATGCCGCTTGGCCGGAATCAGCCGGCAGATCCGGACTACCGCGATCAACGTTGTCCCCATGGACATCGTCTGTTCTCGGGCGCGATATGATTACGGGTCGGCTGATTTTGGCGGTGAGATCGCGGGCAGGTGCGCAGAATTCACCGGGCCTGCCCAGTATTTCTTTGCATGCGCGAGGAAAAGGCCTGGCGAGAAGGTGTACTCGCATCGTTGAATGCCGCCTGGCCACACGGATGCACCCCGCCCTCCGCGCGGAACACGTTAGGAGTGCTGCGTCCCAGATCCCGCAGACCTGAACCCAGCAGGATCAGAGGTATCGACGGCGCTGCCTACATGGAATGCGGGCCACAGGCCGTCAACAACAATCCCGCCTTATACAGGGTCATCAGGAGCTGTTCGTTCGTCTGACAGCCCATCTTGCGCCGCAGGCTGGAGATGTGCCAATCCACTGTCTTGCGACTGAGACTGAGCTCGTGAGCCATCGTCTTGGGGCTCTTGCCCTCTTCAAGGGCCTCCAGTACCTGTCTCTCCCGATCGGTGAGGCGGGCCAGCTTCTGCTCGACATGTTGCGTGGCCTTCCTGGCTTCCCGTTGCCTCGCATCCTCACGGAGCACCTCGTGGACCACATCCAGCAGTTGCTGGTCCCCGGGGGGCTTCTCGATGAAGTCGGCCGCCCCCTTCTTCAGGGCTCCCACCGCCATGGGTACATCTCCGTGCCCGGTCAGGAATACAATGGCCAGAGCGCTGTCCCGTCGGATGAGTTCCTCCTGGAGCTTCAGGCCACTCATGCCAGGCATGCGTATATCCAGAAGCAGACAGCCGTGCCATCCGGGTTGATACGCCTGCAAAAACTCCTCGCCCGACGCAAAGCAGAGAGCATCAAGGTGGACGCTAGCCAGCAGTTCCCTTATCCCCTGACGTACGGCCTCATCGTCATCGACGACAAAGACTCTGCAATGTGTCTCCTGCATGGGACGGTCCCCCGATTGTGGAATACTACCATGGTTGTGCTGCAAGTACTCTCAGAGTACTATCGGCTGAGCGCGTCGTATTTCTTTACTTTCTGCCATCGGTCGGTTCTATGGGGCAGGCAGACGTCCCGCCTCTACCGACGGGCGGCAACGGGCAGTATCACAATGAAGGTCATGCCTGCGGCCTCATTAGGTCTGGCTTCCAGAGTGCCTCCGTGCAGATCGATGATCTTACGGCTGATCGACAGACCGATTCCCAACCCCTCCTTCTTCGTGGTAAAAAATGGGTCAAACAGCCGGGATACACTTTCCTCCGCGACTCCCTCGCCCGTATCGGACACCGCGATCCGAGCACTCTCAGAGTTCGGAACCTGCGTTTCCACGGTGATGTGACGAAGTCCCTCGACCCTCTCGGTGGCCTCGATCGCGTTGCGCAGCAGATTCACGATGACCTGCCCGATCTGTACGGCATCCGCACGGATTGTGACCTCCTCTTCTGCCAGGTCCATCGCCAACCCTATGCTCTTTTGTCGCATCTCCCATTCCACCAGGGCCACCGCATTTTCTACGGTCTCGTTCAAGGCCATGTCGGTCAGGATGGGCGGACGCCGCTGGGCAAAGGTCCGGACACGCCTTGTAATGTCGCGCGCCCGCAAGGCCTGCTCTCGTATCCGTTTCTGGTTTTCCGCAATACGCGTCCTATCGGAAAGGCCCGCCTCGGCCAGTCGCAGGCACGCCCCACTGTACGCCGTAATCGCCGAGAGCGGCTGATTGAGCTCGTGCGCAAACTCCGTCGCCATCTCGCCCAACGTGCTGAGTCGACCGGCATGCAAGAACTGGGCTTCGCGTTCCCGGTTCTGTAGCTCGGTTTGCTTTCGTTCCGTGATATCGCGCACGAACACAATCTGGTGTCCCCTGCTCGCATCGAATACCTTCGCAGCGATTTCCACGTCCACCAGGGTACCATCCCTGCGACGGTGTTGACTCTCGAAACGGTCATATCCGAGCGAGGCGACTCGGGCGATGTGAGCGCGGACCTGTTTGGCGATCTCCGTTGCCTCCAGATCCCCGATGGTCATCTGTAATAGCTCCTGGCGGGAGTACCCGGTCATGGCGCAGTAGGATTCGTTCACTTCCAGGACCCGCCCGTCGGGAT
>CAZTGH010000326.1:0-6495 GCA_964612985.1 uncultured Pirellulales bacterium | reverse complement strand
GATGATGACGTCGTGGATCGTCTCAGCCATGGTTCTCCAGCCTCCGCAATCTTTATTACCCGAGGTAGGGTTCGATCTTCTTCTTGAGGTCGGCCTCGAAGCTCGGCGCGACCCCGGTGATCTGGTCGACGAGCTGACCGCCGTTGAAAACGAACAGCGTGGGAATGCTCATGATGCCATACTGGGTGGCGATCTGGCGTTCGTTGTCGATGTTGACCTTGCAGACCTTCACCTGCCCGTCGAATTCATCGGCGATTTTCTCCAGCACGGGCGCCGCCATCCGGCAGGGCCCGCACCAGGGGGCCCAGAAATCCACGATTACGGGAACCTCGGATTCCAGCACTTCGCCGGCGAAACTGGCATCGGTCACGTCCATGGTCTTGCCTGCCATCGGTCTTCTCCTCGTAACTGGGGCGTTCATCGAATCCATTGTCGAGCCGCGATAGTATGGGGTTCACGCAGGTGTGTCAATCAGGTTTGCGCTCAAGTTGCCGCCATGAGCTCGAAACCCCTGTGTCCGGGCCGGGATTCGGTGGCGGGCTGGTCTTCAGACGCAGCGGAGCGGATCGAGCGAGGCATTGATGCGTCCCACCAGGGCAGGCAGTTCCGAGATATCCCGTATGCGTTCGGCGCCGGGTGGTGTGGCCTTGCCCTGGTTGGTGTAGGCGTCCTTGAGGGCGGCGGCCATGCCGCACGCGAGTGCCGGTCGCACGTCCATGTCGATCCGATCGCCGACGAACAGGATGTTCTCGGGCGCCTGGCCGATCCGCTCGGCGGCCACACGGAACACGCGCGGATCGGGCTTTCGCATCGCCAGCTCGTAGGAATACAGCCGCATGGGGAAGAAATCCAGCAGACCCAGGCTCTTCAACTGCCGGTCGAGCGAGGCGCGATTGACGAATGTGTTCGAGACGATGCCGAGCGACAGGCCCGCGTCGGTCAGCTTCGCCAGCGTCTCGTGCAGATCGGGCTCGACCTGGGCCAGTACGCTGAGCGGCTCGTACCATCGCCAGATCACCTCTTCCCACTGCTGCCGCGAGAAATCGACGCCCTCTTTGCGTCCCACTTCCTGGAGCAGGGCCAGCGAGTCGAAGTCCTTGCCCCGGAACTCGGCGAGGAAGTGGCGGATCCGCAGGCGCACGAGGTAGCGCAGGAAGTAGCCCGGGAAACTGCCCGCCGGTTGGGCCTGCTCTTTGAGGTATCGGTGCGACGATCGCGCGCCTTGCAGGATCAGACCGGTCGAGCGGACCTTGCCGAACGTCAGCAGGGTCTCTCCCAGATCGAAGAGTACGGCTTTGATCTCACGCATGCGTTCTTGGTCCGATGAAGGTTGCCGATGGGACGGTCAGCGCCGCGCCGGAAGGTCGTCGGCGAAGACCTCGGCGACCCAGGCGAACATCTCGTCGTCCGAGATCACCGAGACGCGGTCGGCCGCGTATTCGCTGTCGATTCGATCCTTGACCGCGACGATGCGCGGATCGTGCTTGGCGATCTGGATGTCGTAGTGCGCCTCGACCCAGTGTTTGATGCCCGCAGCGCCCGTCTTGTCGGTGATCGCCACCCCGATGGGGCGTTTGAGCAGCTTGTCGGTGTCGAAGCAGTTGTAGATTTCTTCGTTCTTGAGCAGCCCGTCGGCGTGGATGCCGGCGCGGGTGACGTTGAAGTCGCGTCCGACCAAGGGATAGTTTCGCGCGATCTCGAAGTTCATTTCCTTGCGTACGTATTCGGCCAGCTCGGTGATCGCAGCATAATTGACGCCTTCGGTCATTCCCTTAAGCTGGGCGTGTTCGACGACCAGGGCTTCGAGGGGCGGATTGCCGGTCCGCTCGCCACAGCCGAAGAGGGCGGCGTTGGCGGCGCAGCAGCCATAGAGCCAGGCGGTCGAGGCGTCGACCAGCACCTTGTGGAAGTCGTTGTGCCCGTGCCACTCGAGCTGTTCGGGCTGGATGCCGATCTTGCGCAGGCCGGAGACGAGCTTGGGGACGCTGCGCGGCAGAGCCACGCCCGCCCACGGAATCCCGAAGCCCAGCGTGTCGCAAAGGCGGATTTTGACCGGCTGCTTGTATTCCTCGCCGATCTTGAGAAGCTCGTTGGCGAACGGCAGCACGAAGCCCTCGAAGTCGGCGCGGGTGATGTCTTCGAAATGGCAGCGCGGGCGAACGCCACTGTCGAGCGATGCGCGGACGATGTCGAGATAGGCGCTGAGCGCCTGGGAGCGCGTCTTGCGGAGCTTGAGGAAGATGTGGTAATCGCTGGCGGAGGTGAGGATGCCGGTCTCCCGCAGGCCCATCTGCGAAACCAGCTTGAAGTCGGCGGCCACCGCGCGAATCCACCCGGTGATCTCGGGGTACTGGTAGCCCCGCTCCTGGCACAGCTCGACCGCCTTGCGGTCGCGTTCGGAGTACAGGAAGAATTCACACTGGCGGATCAGGCCGGTTCCGCCGTCGATCTCGCGGAGCAGATCGAAGATGCGGAGGATCTGCTCGGGCTTGTACGGGGGCTTGGCCTGCTGACCGTCGCGGAATGTGGTGTCCGTGATCCAGATCTTCTCGGGGATCTCGTACGGAACCCGTTCGTTGTCGAATACGACCTTGGGGAACTCGCTGTAGGGAAACATCTCGCGATAGAGATTGGGCTGATCGACGTCCGCCAGTGCAATGGTCTTCTCTGCCATGGTTCTTCTCCAAAAAGCGTCACCAGGTGCTTCGGATCCGACGCTGCATCGTCGTTGTAGCTCGTGGAGTGGCTGGCGCCGCCGCCGGCTGGGCCGGGCGGGTCAGGTCAGCTTCGCCTCATCTGGCCGAGCCGAGCCATATTACCGGATCATGGCCCGAATGTAAACAAGTCAAAACCGCATCAGCGCCTGGGGGGTGGTCGGTAAATGGTGGCGGATTGGGGCACGCCCATGACCACGACGCTTGGGACCGGCACGCCTGTCCCGCCTTGGGCGTGTCATCTCGACCCGGGCCCTCTCCATCATTGGTGATCCCGAGCGGAGCCTTTCTTCTCTTGTCACCCTGAGCGGAACGAAGTGGAGTCGAAGGGTCTGCCCGCGGCGAAGTCAGCCCCCCTGCCATGAGTATGGCCCCTCTGAACGGTTGCGTGCCGGATAGCGTCGCGAAACGCGGGAGGTAGCCCATTCGGCGCCAGATTTCCGTTCGACTTCGCTCAGGACAAGCTCTCCATTCCGCTTCGCTCCAGTCGGAATGACAAAGCGGACGCAGCAGATGTAAGTGCCACCGCATTCCGACCGCACCCCAACCTGCACTGTGTGCAGGTTTTCCAGCATCGACGCCGGTCGCGCGCTGAAGCATCTGGGTGGCAGCCTCAAGCCCGCCAGGGTTTGGGGATGGTGGCCTCTCGACACTGCGCAGAGACCGTCGCGGTTTCTCAGTCGCAGGAGCGGCGGTCAAAGCAGGTTTTCGGGCGCGTCGGGGGCGATGCAGTAGATGTACTTGCCTGTGCGCACGATCAGGTGGGACTGGACGACGGCGAAGGAGGCGTAGCAGCCATCGGAGAGCTTGTTGCGGCCCAGAATGCGCAGTTTCGGCTCGGCGGCTACGACGGTGGTCAGCCCGGCGGTATTGGCTGCGTAGACCTTGCCGTCGCCGGCCACCAGCGACGCCAGGTACCGACCGGGGAGGCGTTTTCGCCAGTAGAGTTCGCCGGTGGTCAGGTCGTAGGCCCGCATGACGCCTCGATCGGTGATGCTGAAGAGCAGCCCATTGTAGATCACAGGCGACGCGCAGCCAGGGGTGTCGTCCTCACTCTGCCAGAGTTCCTGGACAGGGCAGCACCCCTGCGGAGCGCCCAGTGTGAAGGCGAGCAAGGCGTTCGGGCCCCAGGTGCCGCCGCCGACGGCGAAAATGGCGTCGCCCTTGGTCACGCCCGCGACGATCTGCTGTACCGGGATCTCGTGCTGCCACAGCAGGCGCCCATTGGCCAGGTCGAAACAGAGGACGCTCTCGAAGGAGGCGATCATCAGCTTCATGCCGGTGCCGTCGTCGTGCAGAAATCCCGTGGTATAGCCCATCTGCAGCTCGTGGGGGTAGACCTTCCACAGGACCTCGCCCGAGGCGGTGTCGAAGGCGGCCATCCAGGTGGCGCGCTTCGTGTTCTCTTCCCTCTCCTGGATGATCAGGGTCTTGCCCTCCCACATCAACACCGATGCGACGGCGCCGTAGCGGGTGTCCGCCAGGTAGTGCGGATCGGTATGCCGCCAGATCACACGCCCGTCGAAGTCGAGACACGCGACGCCCAGACCGAAATTGGCGACGACGTGTCGACCGTCCGTGGCGGGTGTGGGGGTGGCGTGGGAGTTGTCGCGGTGTTTGCGCTCGCCCGGCGCGGTGAATATGGGTCTCTGCCAGAGGACCTCGCCACTGGAGAAGTCCAGGCAGACCACCGCCCGACAGAGGTTCCTCTGCGGCAGCAGGAAGTTGATCGGGACGAAGATGATGGCTGCCAGCGCCGTCATCAGGACGAACAGCACCATGGACTGGATCCCGCCCACACGATGCATGTCGTTGTGTTTCCAGGAGATGCGCACGTTATTGAGGCGCTGAAGGAGAGGGGCCCTCTCGTTTGCGGCTCCGACCGTCTCCGGTTCGTAGCTCCAGCGGATTTCGAAGTAGCCCAGGAATTGCCAGAGCGCGACGACCGCGCCGGGCGCGACGAACAGCAGTCGCGTCCAGAGCACCACCGGGTACTTCCACGCGTCCAGCGGAGTCAGCAGGACAAATCCTGCCGCCAGCGGTACGAAGAGCAACACGCCCAAGAGACGCCAGATGGAATGGGCCCGAAGCCAGTAGAGAGCGGTGGCGTATCCGAGCAGAGCGATGGCGCCGGTATTGAGCCAGGTAGCGGCATCGACCTCTTTGCCGACGTAGAAGAGGTGCTCGGTGTCATACGTCCCCAGCGCGCGGGCCAGGAATTCTCCGACGGTCGCATCGTACTGCTGCGGGAAGAAGAACATGGCGATTGCCGCGGCGAAGAAGGCCGTTACGCCCGCCCCCGCCATGACCCGATTGACGAGTTGTCCGGGCGAAGCCTCTCCCGCCTGGCGTCGATGCGGGCGCAAGCGCGTCAGAATCCTCGCCAGTGCCATAGCAAAGAATGCGGTCGCCAGGATGCCGCCTGCGACGAGATGATGGGTGGCCAGGCTCGCCGACTCCTCGTACGCGGTGGTGATAAAGACCCGGTCGCCGCTGACGATCGGGGAGGAACAGCCTCTGCCGGCTAGTGGCGTCTTCCATTTGACGTTGGCGCTGTTCTCGTCCCACTTCTCGGGCAGATCGGGGTCGGTCGAGACACCGGTCCCTTCGGGACCTCGCCACTGCGGCCACGGTCCGCCGGACGGTTCGGCACCTGCGACGGTTTGCGCCAGAGCGCCCATCGCAATCAGTGCGCAGACGGCGACCGCCAAAGAGTGCTTCGCAAAACCAGTTTTCCTGACGGGCCATTCCGTCATCGAGCCTCCTCCGTGCATGATGCCCAAGGCTGCAATCGGCGATTTTATCGGCCGTAGGGGGCCGTTCGTATCCTCCAGCACGACCGGTGAGCAGAGCGGGTTCTGCCCTTGCAGAACAGTTCTTCGGCAGCCAGGGGCGCCCACTTGACTTGGCGACGGAAAGGGGCAGACACACTGCCGCACGGGTCAGGCGATAACGCCGGCCCAGGCGGACTCGTGTGCAGCACCCTCGCGCACCCTCACTCCGGAGGCTGTTACGCGCAGAAGCCGCGACGGTCAAGGAGAGCCTTTGGCCCCCCTGCCTCGTCGTGCACTATTCAATTCAGTAGCCGAGGTGGGATTTGAACCCACACGCCCTGATGGGCAGGGGATTTTAAGTCCCCAGCGTCTGCCATTCCGCCACTCGGCCGCGAGCATGGCTCCGGATGCGATCCCTTGCCTGCGACCCCAGGGCTGCCGAGCCACCGGCGGGTGCTTGCGGTCCCGTGCCAGGCCTGGTCGCAGAGCCGGTTGCCAGCGGAGACCCTATTATACGCCCCCAGAGGCCCGTTCGCAAACGAAAACGCTGCCCCCGGATGCATGGCCCTTCTGCGATCGGGCTCGGTGAGACGCTTCCCTGCCCGCTGCCTCCGCCGCCGCCGGCGCCGCTGGGGGGCCACTGGAAGACCTTCGTTTCCATCCAGGTGGCTGGCTGTCGCCAGTCGCCCCGCTCTGGGCGGCGTCGAAGTCATGGCTGTCTTCGACCGACTGGGCGAACCATTCCGCGTCGCCGCCGGTGGTGAAGATCAGATCGGAATCACACGCACCCGCCAGAGAATCGCCCCCCAGATTGACGACCTGGATCAGGCGGTTCTCGGCGTCGTAGGTGTATTCGTACCGTCCATCGTAGAGCATGTTGCCATTGTCGTCGTAGACGAAGTTGGCATCGGCGACAGCGGAGTACTGGTTCAGGTCATTGGCGGTGTAATTGACCGTCCCGGCGTCGTCGACCACCGAGCTGCGGTTGCCCACCTCGTCGTAATTGA
>CAZTGH010000325.1:0-6532 GCA_964612985.1 uncultured Pirellulales bacterium | reverse complement strand
CCGGTCTTCTGGGCCCTCGACCTCGGCACTCCGAAGACCGTTCAGGCCCGCGCCAAAGGCTATGATCCCCAAGCCTACGCCGACACCTTCCCCAAGGGCACGGTCGTGACCTACGAATTCGAAGCCAAGGGCGATCGTGGCCCGGTCAAGCTCGTCTGGCACGATGGCGTCGAGACGATCCCGCGACCGGACGATCTGGAACCCGGGCGCAAGGTCCCCGGCACCGGCGCGATCGTGATCGGCGACAAGGGCAAGATCATGTATGGCTCCCACGGCGCCGGCGGTCTCCGCATCTTCCCCGAAGAGAAGATGAGAGCCTACGAGCAGCCCGCCAGGAGGCTGCCACGCGTGAAGGACCACTTTGTGGATTGGCTCGAGGCGATCAAGACAGGCCGACAGGCCGGCTCGAACTTCGATTACGGCGGACCGCTCACCGAGATCGCACTGCTCGGCATCATCGCGACGAAACGATTGGGCGAGAAGCTCGAGTGGAATGGTCCGAACGGACGCTTCACCAACAGCGCCGAAGCCAACGAGCACCTGCGCCCCACATTCCGCGAAGGCTGGACCGTGTAGGCCGGGTTTTCAACCCACACCTCACCGTTCGTAGTGTGCTCGTAAGAGCATACTTGCCCCAAACAGCGGATGGACTCCGCTCGGCATTACGAACGGCGCCGCAGGTCGTCAGCGATCAGGCAGCCTTCGCCCGGACAGAAGGCGCGGAGATTGGCCTCGGGCGTACCCGGAGGGACCTCGCAGCCCGGTTGGAGGATGAACTTTTCGCCGGCCGACGTAATGCACTTGCGGGCCGCTTCACCGACGTCTTCGGGCGTGCCTTGCAGCAACACGGCGGTGGGATCGAAGTTGCCCGCCAGCGTGACCTCGGGACCCACCGCCTCCCGCGCGGCGCTGAGCGAGACCATCCAGTCAACATCGATGATGTCGGCGCCGGTCTGCGCCATCAGGCCGATGTTGTTGGCGATGTTACCGCAGATGTGAAGTTTCACCGTCGCGCCCGCCTCGTGAATCGCATCGATCAGAGTCTTTTCGAACGGCAGCACATATTGCTCGTACATCGACGGATTGATGAGACTGGCGACCGCGTCGCCGATCCCGATCATGTCGGCGCCCGCCTCGATCTGGGCCCGTGCGAAACGCGTCGCATTGGCGACGATGACCTTCGCCGCCTGGAGATACATTTCGGGCTTGTCGATCAGGTCCATGAATGTGTTCTCGACGCCCCGCAGGTCGGCATATTCGGCAATCGGCCCCTCCACCCAGCCCAGTACGCTGTGGGTCAGTCCGAAATCGTGCGCCATCTGCGCGACGCTTTCGATGCGCTGTTTCGGTCGCTCGGCGGTCTCGATTTCGAATACCGTGACACGAGCAACATCGTCGACGCTCCGGATCAGCGCCTCTTTCGGTTTGCCGACGCCGTCGGGAGGATAGTCGAATTCCATCCCATAGGCCGACGCCTCGCGCCATGGATCGCTGATCGCGCTGATCTGATCGAGACCGAACGTCTCGGTCACCGCTCTCTGCGATGCGACCAGGACGTCCCCGTCGAGGTAGTAGTCCCGGTAGGTGCGCCCGATGAAGTGGGCGGACCAGGCCATGAAAATCGGCGTCACAGCGATCCGGTCCAGGGATTCGCCCCGCAGGGTGGCATAGATTCGCTCTTTCGGTGTCATGGCGGTCTCCATCGGTGGCTCCTGTCCGTCGAATCAGATCGATCTCTCGGCGTATCAGCCGGGGCGCACCTCTGCATGATAACCATCCCGCGCCCCTTGTCCACGCCCTTTCTGACCAGTTCCCAGCGACGCAAAGCACGATCGCTGATTCGATGTGGGTCTGGCCGCCAGCCGTCCCGTCGAACGGCCCGTCGCCCATTTGTTGGGCGATTGTGAGAAATCGCTTGGCGGCCCTCGCACCGGTTTGATAGAATCGCCCCACTTGAAACGGCCGATTGGAGAGTCTTCTCGGTATGAGGTGCACGATTAGGCTACGGGAAGAAAAATCACTTCGAACCTGGTCCGACCTTACATCCACCGGCGCCGGGCCCACGCGATAGGGAGGTTTGCTGCGATGTTGAAAGTGGGAATCGTTGGGTTCGGTTTCATGGGGCGGATGCACTTTCGCTGCTGGCACGTCCGAGACGATGCGAAAGTGGTGGCCGTCTGCGACGCGAATCCGAACATCAAAGAGGACACGCAGAGGGCGGTCGGCAACATCGAAGGCGCCGCCAGTGCCATCGATTTCGACGGGATCGAAGTCTTCACTGACTTTGACGAGATGATCGAGAAGGCGGGTCTGGATGCGATCTCGTTGACCCTGCCCACCTATCTTCACGCCGAATTCTCCGAGCGGGCGATGTCGCGCGGCGTCCACGTGCTGTGCGAGAAGCCGATGGCGCTGAGCGTCGCCGACTGCGAACGCATGATCAAGGCGTCGCGGACCAGCGGCAGGGTGCTCCAGATCGGTCACTGCGTGCGGTTTTGGCCGGAATACGCCAAGGCCAAGGAGATCGTCGATAGCGGTGAGTATGGTAAAGTCGTTGCCGCGACGTTCCAGCGCCTGGGCTCGCCTCCCGGCTGGAGCCTGGACAACTGGTTCGTCGACGAGAAACGCAGCGGTGGGGTTGCGCTCGATCTGCACATTCATGACACCGACTACGTTCAATACCTGCTCGGCATGCCCCAGGCGGTTTGCAGCCATGGCGCAATCGGTCCCCAGGGGCAGTTGATTCATATCGTCACGCAGTATGTCTATCGCGACGACCAGGTGGTGACCGCCGAGGGCGGCTGGGGGATGACCCCCGGGTTCGGTTTCGAAATGAGCTTCAACCTGGTCCTGGAGAAGGCGACGGTCGTTTACGACCTGACGCGGGAGCCCGCGTTGCGTATCTGTCCGGCCCAAGGAGAGGTCTTCACCCCCGACGTCGCTCCCGACGACGGCTACATTCGGGAAATCGACCATTTCGCCCGGTCCATTCAGGGCCAGGCGGTGCCGACCGTCATTACCCTGGAGCAGTCCCGGGACTCGGTCAAGATCGTGGAGGCGGAAAAGGAATCCATCCGCAGGCGAGAGCGAGTCGCAATTCGGTAATCGAGGGAAAAGAATAGGAGATGCACATGAAATGCAAGAATTGGCCCGTAGGCGTTTGCAGTTGGTCCCTTCAGACGGACATTCCCGGTGTCGCCAGGGCGCTCAAAGATCTCGGTTTGCAGCACGTCCATCTGGGCGTCGCCGATGCGATCGGCGCCGGTCACGATCGGTTTCTGGCCGCCGTCGGAGCGCAGGACTGGACGATCACCTCGACCATGATGAATTTCGCGCATGAGGATTATTCGACGCTCGATACGATCAAGGCCACCGGCGGTGTGGTGCCCGACGAGTTCTGGCAGGGCGACCGCGACCTGTTCGCCCAGGCGGTGGACGTGACCGCCGAACTGGGTGTCAAGTACCTCTCGATGCACGCCGGCTTCATCGATGAGACGGACCAGGAGCACGCCGCCAAGATCACCGCGCGCATCCGCGAGCTGGCCGACATGGCCGAGGACAAAGGCGTGATCTTCCTGCTCGAAACGGGCCAGGAGACCGCCAAGGAACTGCGAACCTTCCTGGAGACGCTGGACCACAACTTCGTCGGCGTCAACTTCGACCCCGCCAATATGATCCTCTACGACAAGGGCGATCCCATCGAGGCGGTCCGTACGCTGGCGCCCTGGATTCGGCACATCCACATCAAGGATGCGCTGCGCACCAGCCAGCCCGGAACCTGGGGCGCCGAAGTGCCCTGGGGCGACGGCCAGGTCGGCGTCGACAACTTCCTGGCGGTGCTCGAAGAGGTCGGGTACGACGGGGCCCTGGCCATCGAACGTGAGGCGGGCGACGACCGATTCGGGGATATCCGCAAGGCAGTCCAGCGGTTGGCTGCCGCCAAGTGACATAACCAGCGGCCGCGTGGCGATTCAAGGAGAATGACATGACGTTCGGGATGGATTCGACCCTGTACTGGAAGCTCAGCGCGTTGATGGCTTTGGAGTTCGCGATCTGGGGGGCGTGGTACCCTGTTCTGGCGGCGCGGTTGTTGGGGCCGCTGAAATTCACCGGCAAGCAGACGGGTTGGGTCTATTCGGCTTTGCCGTTGGCGTGCATCTTCATGCCGTTGTTGGCCGGGTATATGGCGGATAGGTATTTCAACACGGAGTACATCCTGGCGGCAGCCCACCTCGCGGGTATGGTGCTGTTGTTCATCGCGAGTTATCGCAAGGATTTCAAATCGCTGTTCACGGTGATTCTGGTCTACTCGCTGTGTTACACGGCGACCTTGCCTCTGGTCAACGCACTGATGTTCTATCACCTGGCCAAGAACAACGTCGATACCGCCAACTCCGCCTACATCTTCATGTGGGCGCCGATCGCCTGGGCCGTGGCCGGCTACTTCCTGACCGGCTGGCGATGGATCTTCAAGACCGGCGAACAAGGCCGGGATTGCCTGATATTGGCGGCCGTCTTGTCGGTGATCATGGCGGTCATCTGTGGCGGCTTCATGCCCAGCACACCGCCGGCCGGCGAGGCAGGAAGCTCCGCGTTGGGTATGCTGAAGATTCCGACGTTCTTGATCTTCCTTCTGATTTCGATGGTCGCGCCGGGGATGATGCAGTTCTACTTCCTCGGGACTGCCCAGTTCATGCAGGACAACCGGATCAAGGACAAGAACGTGCCCGCCTCCATGGCCGTCGCGCAGGCGGTGCAGGCCGCCGCGACGCTCTTTGTCCTCAGTTGGATGGTCAGCAGAGCTGGGTACAAATGGACGCTGGTGGCAGGGGCCGCTTCCTGGCTGATCCTCTTTGTGATCTATATCATTCCCCGTCCGCCGGCTGTGATCGTGGCGTCCCAGGCCTTCCACGGCTTGGCCTACGTGTTCTTTATCATCGCCGGACAGATGTACGCCGGGGCGGTGGCGCCGGAAGGGGCGGGCGGCTCCATGCAGGCCCTGATTTTCACCGCCCAGAGCGGCCTGGCCCTCTTCGGTGGCACGCAACTCGCGGGAATCGTGATGGACAAGTACAAGGTGAACGGTCAGTTCCAGTGGCAAAAGGTATGGACCGTCCCGGCGATTATCATGCTGGTCTGCGTGATCGCCTTGGTGCTCTTCTACAAAGGGACGGTGCCTCTGAACTGATCGTGCCAATCGAGCATCGAACCAAAAGGGGGCTGCCTGAGACGCAGCCCCCTTGCTGTTTCCGGATGGGTGATTTTCAGACGGTGAACTTGCGGAATTCGGCGATCAACGCGGCGGTCTGCGGGCCGGGCTTGCCGTCGCCGAGGACGGTCCCGTCGAATTGGACGACCGGAACGATGTCTTTGGTGGTCACCACGATGAACATCTCACTGGCCGAAGCCGCCTGCCTGGGCGTCAGGCACTGCTCGACCACCTCCATACCCAGATTGTGGGCTGCCCGGATCACGAACTTCCGCGTAATCGACGACAAAATATTGGCCGTAAGCGGGGCGGTCTGGAGATGCCCGTCCACAATGGCAAAGAACCCCGACCCGGCGCCTTCGGTGATCAACCCCCCCTCATCGACGAGAATTGCCTCGTCGCACCCCTTGTCGGTGGCATCCTGGCGGGCCAGGACGTTGGCCAGCAGGTTCAGCGACTTGATATCGCAGCGTTTCCATCGCCAGTCGGGATGCGTCGAGACCTTGATCCCGTTGGCCTTATCGAGGCTGTCGTCGGGCACCTCGCTGACCGTCAGGAAGAAAGTCGGCTCCAGATCCGCGTTCCAGACGTGATTTCGAGGGGCCGAGCCCCGCGTCATGTGGAAATAGATCTTCGCATTGGCCAACTCACTGGTCAGGAAGGCCCGCTCGACCCGGCTGCGGATCTCCGCGATATCGACGCTGGTGATGCGGACCGCCTCCAGACTCCGCGCGAACCGCCCCAAGTGGTCGTCCAGGGCGAAGAGCTTGCCATGATAGCTGCGCAGGACCTCGTAAACCCCGTCGCCAAAGTAGATTCCCCGGTCGAAGTAGATCGGATCGAGAGATTCGACAGGCACGATCCTGTCGTTGAGCATGGCCAGTTTCATCGAGGCACTCCAGGAAGCATCCATTCGGTTCCGGCAACGCCGACGGCCGACAGAATATGAAAAACCCGCAGAAATGTCTTTACAAAAATGGCCCTGCGGCGTAATATACCGGTTTTCCCAAGATTGCAGTCCTTGACCTGGAGCTATTGAGATGTACGCAGTAATCGAGCAGGGCGGAAAACAGCACAAGGTGGCCGAGGGCGATCGCCTGAATATCGAGCTGGTGGATATCGATCCGCAGGCCCAGCAGATCGAGCTGGACAAGGTTCTTTTCCTCGGTGATGGGGCCGACAGCCGGCTGGGGACCCCCTATGTGGAAGGGGCCAAGGTCATCGCGTCGTTCGACGGCACCGCCGAGCAGGCGGTGGTCAAGGGCGAAAAGCTCTATATCACGTCGTTTCGTCGCCGTAAGAATAGCAAGTCCCGCATCGGGC
>CAZTGH010000324.1:0-6558 GCA_964612985.1 uncultured Pirellulales bacterium | reverse complement strand
GGGATATCCACTACAACAATGCCTACGGCATCTGGATCAGTCCTGAGAACCAATGGCACTTTCGATTTGGTGCTGCATCGGGCAATGCAAATCAGCCTAATGCACCGGCAGCGACGGCGCAGTGGAATCATCTGGCTATGACACACGATCCCGCCACGACCACCTTGCGCGGGTACCTCAACGGGGTGCTCGTGTATCAGAATACCGCTGCTTCGCCCGGTACCCTTGGCAATACGGCCTTGTGGATCGGTGGGGCCGGTGGGGTCTCCGAGTTCTATCCCGGTCTGATTCACGAGGTGCAGATCTACAACCACGCGTTGACCGTCGAGGAGATCCAGGATGTGATGCTCGGCGTTGGCATGGAAACGGAACTGGCGGGAGATCCCCGTCCCGCAGAGAACGAAGATGACGTGCCGGTGAATTCCGTCCTCCACTGGACAGCGGGCGAGTTTGCCGCCACGCACGATGTATACCTGGGAACGACGTTCGCCGATGTGAATGAGGCCTCACGCGCCATGCCGATGGGCGCGCTGGTCAGCCGGGATCAGACCGGCACAATGTTCGATCCCGGACCGCTGGAATTCGGGAAGACGTACTATTGGCGGATCGACGAAGTCAATTCGGCCCCGGATTTCTCGATCTTCAAAGGCAACCTCTGGACCTTCACGGCGGAGCCGTTGGCCTATCCGATCCAGGACGTCGCCGCGACCAGCAACGGGATTACCGAGGCGGGCGCCGGGCCGGAAAATACGGTGGACGGCTCCGGCCTCGAGGACGGGGACCGACACTCGATCTCCGCTGCTGACATGTGGCTGGCCGACCCGCCGGCCGATGAGACGCTGTACATCCGATTCGAGTTTGACCGAATCTACAAACTCCACGAAATGCTGGTCTGGAACTACAATGTGCAGTTCGAGCTGGTTCTGGGCTTCGGACTCAAGGACGTGACCGTTGAGTACTCGACCGACGGCGAGGATTGGCGGGTCCTGGGTGATGTCGAGTTCGCCAAGGCCACGGCCCGGGCGGACTATGTGGCCAACACCGTTGTTGATTTTGAGGGTGTCCCGGCCAGATTCGTCCGCCTGACCGTCAACAGCGGTCACGGCATGATGGGCCAGTTCGGCCTCAGCGAAGTCCGCTTCCTCTATATCCCCGCGCACGCCCGAGAGCCACAGCCAGCCGATGGGGCCACGGATATCGATCCTGAGACTGCACTGAGCTGGCGTGCCGGCCGCGAGGCGGTCTCTCACGAAGTGTACCTGGGCGCCGCTCCCGATACACTTTCGCTGGTCGACTCGGTCGCCGAGCCAAAGTTCGCCTCGACGGATTTCCAACTGGGCGGCACCTACTACTGGCGCGTCGACGAGGTCAATGAAGCCGACAACGTCACCACCTGGGTGGGAGATGTCTGGAGTTTTGCCGTTCGTCCCTATGTTGTCGTCGACGATATGGAAAGCTACACGGACGATATCGACGCGGGCGAAACCATCTTCGATACCTGGACCGACGGCTGGGTCAACGGCACCGGCTCGACCGTCGGCTACTTCGATGCCCCGTTCGCCGAACAGACCCTCGTCCATAGCGGTCGGCAATCGATGCCTCTGGAGTACGACAACACCGCTTCGCCCAACTACTCGGAGACCACGCGAGCCTTCGATTCACCGCAGGACTGGACCGCGCACGGCGTGCAAAGCCTGTCGTTGTACTTCCAGGGTCGCGCCGGCAACACGGGCCAGCTCTATCTCAAAATCGACGACACCAAACTGTCCTATGACGGAGACGCCGGCGACATCGGGCGGGCGATCTGGCAGGTGTGGAATGTCGATCTGTCCGCCGTAGGCGCAGACCTGCAAAGTGTTACAAGCATGACGATCGGTATCGAGGGCTCGGGCGCTACGGGTCTCGTGTTTATCGACGATATCCGGCTCTACCCGCAGACGGTCGAACGCATCACACCGGTCGAACCGGACGCCGCAAACCTGGTGGCTCACTACACTCTGGACGGCAACGCCAACGACAGTTCGGGACATGGCTACCACGGCACGGTCATGGGCGCTCCAACCTACGTCGCCGGCGTGGAGGGCCAGGCGATTCTGCTGGGAGGCAACGGGGACTATGTCGACTTCGGCACGCCGGCCGGATGGCCCTCCGGCTTGGCCCCCCGAACCATGACCGCTTGGGGCAGGACCAGTTCCACCGCCGCCGGATGGCGCTGGATCGCCGCCTACGGCACCGGCGCCGCCCGCCAGGCCATGTTCATCGGACTCAACGGCGCCGATCTGTATGGCGGAGGCCACGGCGATGACGTCATGGTGCCCGGCTTCTGGGATGTCGATGAGTGGCACCATGTCGGCCTGACCTACGACGGAGCCACCGCCCGCTTGTACGCCGAGGGCATCGAAGTGGCGTCGGCTCCCAAGGACTGGAATCTGGTCCCCGATCGAGCCCACATCGGCCGACAGGTCAGCGATCAGATCGAGTTCTGGACCGGTTCAGTCGATGAGGTGCGGATCTACGACCGGGTCCTCTCGCCCGGAAAGATCGCCTGGCTGGCAGGGCGCAGGTCCCCGGTCCATAGACCGTTCTAGCCACCATAGAAGCCGACCGGTTACCGCGACCAGCGTCCTGCGAGGACGGCTGGTAGCCTCGTCCACGTAGGTTCAGTGCGCGTCATCAGGGGCGACGGAAAGGCCCCAGCGCCGACCGTCGCCTCCGGCGCATAGAGGTCGCAAACGGTCCTTTTCCCTCGTCTCTCTGCCGGCTCGCCGACCTGACACCAAGGTCCCGCGCACGCGTCAAAAGAGTCCCAATGCGCGAAAATGCTATTGCCCTGAGCCCGTTTATGTGGTACAAGTAAAAGTGTACGGAGGTATACTGTCGTAGACCCGCCGGTATTGTACCGGCCAACGAGGAGGTTGCGGCGGGTCCGGGAACGTCGGACGTCAGTGTCGGAACTCTGGCATCGTGCGTACCGGAAGAGACATTCGCAAGGGGACCAGGCAGGGGGGTGTGGACCTGCTCTGTTCTGCATTTCCCCCTTCTCATTCATTTCTCGGCCGCAACGGCTGTTTTCACATAGGGAAAGGAGGTGAGCGATAAGACATCCCTCGATCCGTCTGCCGGCAAAGAGACGTCCAGATCCATCGGCTGCGGACGGGTCCTGCGGTTTGACTGTCTGAGGCTGCCAGACCGCAGAAGAACACTACTTCGGTGTGTGGCCGAAGTGAGCCATGCTGTTAGTGTAGTCCTTGGTATGTGTAGGAGGAAGAAAAATGAAGAAGCGGATATGGCTATGCGCGATCGCGCTGGCATGCAGCGCCACGGCCATGGCGAACGATATTGCCTTTTACGTCGGCGCGCCCAACACCGACGGTTGGTATACCGTAGACGCCGTGGCCGCCGACGTCGAGACGATCATCTCGCTGGCCGGACACCAGTTCAAAGATGTCCAGCAGTTCAATGACGACCAGTTCGACGCCTTCGGCGCCTGGGTCGACGAGAACATGAACGATGAGGAGATGGACATCATCTGGTTGAATGGCTGCATGCCCAGCGTCCTGTACCCGAACCCGAATACGCAACCGGATGGCTCCCGCGCCGAGGCCTGGCTCGATGCCGGCAATATGTTCATCAATGTCGGCGACTGGTTTGCCTACTGTACCTACGAGGGCGGGGCGCGAGGGGCCGACAACGGCAGTGCCGGCGCTGCGAACATCCTCGATCTGAACGCCGGGGTCATCATCAGCGCCGACGGCAGTTCCTTCCCGGTCACCGCGGCGGGGGCCGAATACCTGCCCAGCCTCAACGATCCGGCTCCGAGTTCCCGCCCCATCGGGCTGGCGGCCGTGGTCGAGCCATGGGAAGTCGCGGAAGTCTTTGCCGGCAACGCCGCCGGTACCCAGGGCGATCCCGTCGTGATCCACAACACCGAGACGGGCGCCTACGTCGCCTTCGTCAATCAGGGTGGCACCGGCAGTTGGATCGACGATCGCGGTCTGACCTGCGCGGAATTCATCAACAACTGGGTGGCCAACGTGATCGGCCTGTCGGACAAATCGCTGGCAGGGGATCCCGAGCCCGAAGACGAAGCGAGCGATATCCCCCGCGACGTGGTGTTAAGCTGGCAGCCTGGCGAGTACGCTGTGACGCACGATGTCTACTTCGGCACCGTCTTTGACGACGTCAACACCGCCAGCCGGAGCAATCCCCTGGACGTGCTCCTCAGCCAGGGGCAGGCGGAAACCACGTTCGATCCTCCGGAGCTGCTCGACTTCGGCACCACCTACTACTGGCGAATCGATGAAGTCAACGGCGCTCCCGACAACACGATCTACAAAGGCCTTGTCTGGAGCTTCACTGCCGAACCGTTCAGCTATCCCATCGCCAACGTCACCGCCACGAGCAATGCCGTATCCGAAGTGAAAGCCGGACCCGAGAACACCGTAAACGGCTCGGGACTCAACGCCGACGATCAGCACTCCGTCGCCAGCGGCGACATGTGGCTCGGCAAGCCGGTCGAAGGCGAACCCATCTGGATTCAATTCGAATTCGACGGCATTTACAAGCTCGACAAGATGCGGGTCTGGAACTACAACGAGCAGTTCGAGTTGATTCTCGGCTTCGGGCTCAAAGACGTGACCGTCGAGTACTCCGCCGACGGCGCGGACTGGACCACGCTGGGCGATGCCCAGCTGAATCAGGCCACCGCCAAGTCCACGTATGTCGCCAACTCCACGGTGGATTTCGGCGGCGTGGGCGCCAAGTATGTCCGTCTGAACGTCAACAGCGGCTGGGGCACGATGGGCCAGTATGGGCTCGCCGAAGTCCGCTTCCTGTACATCCCCGCCCAGGCGCGCGAACCCGAGCCCGCTGACGGCGCCGCAGATGTCAGCGTGGATACCGGATTGGCCTGGAGAGCCGGTCGCGACGCCGTCTCCCACGATGTCTATTTCGGTACCGACGCCGAAGCGCTGGCGCTGGCCGATTCCGTCGCGGGGACCGAGTACACGCCGGGCGAGTTGAATCTCGACACGACGTACT
Organism: uncultured Pirellulales bacterium; assembly: GCA_964612985.1. Lineage (GTDB taxonomy): Bacteria > Planctomycetota > Phycisphaerae > Sedimentisphaerales > Anaerobacaceae > Anaerobaca. The sequence continues at coordinate 1,518 of CAZTGH010000324.1, read as the reverse complement.
ATTGGCAACTCGATGCCGTCCAGGAGACGGAATCGTGGGTCGGTCCCGTCTGGAGTTTCGCCACACAGGAATACCTCGTCGTCGATGATTTCGAGAGCTATAATGACGACGTGGATGCCGCCACGACGATCTTCGACACCTGGGCGGATGGCTGGATCAACGAAACCGGTTCGACGGTCGGCTACTTCCAGGCCCCATTTGCCGAGCAGAGCATCGTGCATGGTGGTCGGCAGTCCATGCCGTTGGCCTACGACAACACGGGGGTCTCCACGTCTGAGGCCGATATCGAGCTGAGTGACGACTGGTCGACCAACGGCATCCAGAGCCTGTCCCTGCACTTCTACGGCGCCGAGGGCAACACCGGACAACTCTACGTCCGCATCAACAACACGGAGGTGGACTATGACGGTCCCGCCGTCAACCTCGCCCGTCCGTCCTGGCAACTGTGGAGCATCGATCTGTCGGCGGTCGGTAACGTGAGGAACGTCAACTCGCTGACGATCGGCATCCGCGGTGCCGGGGCCTCCGGTATCCTCTACATCGACGATATCCGGCTCTACCCCGAGGTGCTCGACTACAGCTCGCCCGAGATCACCGGCGCCGGCGATACCGTCCAGGGCGTCCCGAACGATGGCGACTGGCCGGCGGCCGAGCATCCCGCTCTGGCCATCGACGACAACGTCAACACCAAGTATCTGCACCGCAAGGGCGGAGCGATGGCCACCGGTTTCCAGGTCGCGCCGTTGGTCGGGTCGTCCGTTGTCACGGGTCTGACCTTCACCACAGCCAACGACGCGCCGACACGCGACCCGATCACGTTCGAGCTCTCGGGCTCCAACGCCAGTATCGACGGGCCGTATACGCGGATCGCAGCCGGGGACATCGTCGATTTCGCGGGCGCTACCGAGTGGCCTCGGTTCACCAAGACCACCACGCCGATCGAGTTTGAAAACACCACCGCGTATCAGTACTATCAGATCCTCTTCCCCGACCTTCGCGGTTCGAGTGAGACCCTCATGCAGATCGCGGAAGTCGAATTCCTCGGCACCGTCGCCCCGTAGGGTGGATTCTCAACCTGCGCGTCAGGACGAGTTCTCGTGCCGCCAGGTGGGTGTGAGATTCCATGCAGATCTGAAGGGACCTGCGTCACACGACGCGGGTCCCTTTCGTATCTTTCCTCTCGCTCCGCCTCGACACGGAGACATGATTATCGGAACAGGCTTAGGGACCCACGCATAGATTCTGCCGATTCGCCTTCCTCTGTGGACTCTTCTCGGGCTTTGCGCCGTTTTCTGAAGTGACACCACCACCAGGACGATATCTCCGTCAGTACGTGAAAAGCCAGCATGCTCTATGGGGGTGATGCGATGCACGGAGATCGAGGTGTGGTCTCATCGGGTGAAACGGCGCTGAGTATTCTACTCGTTGAGGATGATCGGGTAGACCGCAAGGCGCTGGAACGCGCCTTGGCGAACAGCTCCCTGGGAACCGTGACGACGTGGCACGCGGCATCCTTGG
>CAZTGH010000323.1:4683-6558 GCA_964612985.1 uncultured Pirellulales bacterium | reverse complement strand
GCGGCAGGGGCGGCGGTCGCGGTATGGGTGGCGGTCGTGGCATGGGACGAGGCAAAGATGTGGGGTTTGGAATTGGCTGGAACCCCTGGGTCGGACCGGGGGAATCGACCGTCCCTTCGCCTGGTGCAGGAGGAGGCTCTCGAGCCAATCTGACGGCGCGCAGCGGTGGGTCACATGGCATTCGAAAGGCGGTGGCGCTGGTCCGGCCGGAACGATGTGGAGGCTGCGGCATTTGTGTCGATGTCTGTCCGGTCGGTGCAATCCGGATCGAACGAGAGCGCGCCGTGGTCGACCCGCTTCGATGCACGGCGTGCGCCGCCTGCGTCGCGGAATGTCCCAACGAGGCCGTGATCATCGTACAGCAGAGAATTGAATCCTGAAGGGAGTTCCTGGATATGGCTGCCGGCGATTGCCGAGAGACACCGCGAGTATCTTCATCGCGTCCGATCGGATGACCGAAGGCTGTTTGATGGAGAGTTGGCAATGCCGACAACGCAATACAAGGCGACGGAGATTGAAGTGGGATTTCATCCCGACGGCTATCGGATCGACAAGACAGCTTCGCCGATGAATCGTTACACCAAGTGGGAGACTCATTCAGGGCATCGGTGGACCCATCCGAGGCCGGTCTGTTTTGACTCCCTGCCGGTCGACGGCTGGTTCAAGACGGATGGATTTGAGTGGGACCAGGCGGACGGAGGCCAAGGCGCATGAAAATTGCGATCGCCAGCGGCAAAGGAGGAACGGGCAAGACGACGATTGCCACCAATCTGGCCATAGCGCTGGCCCGGGCGGGCCGGAAGGTGCAATATCTCGATTGTGACGTCGAAGAACCCAACGGCCATATCTTCCTGAAGCCGCGTATTGAAACCACCCAGGACGTCACGGTCGGGGTCCCGCAGGTCGATGCCGCCAGATGCACTGAATGCGGTCGTTGCGGTCAGCTCTGCCAGTACAGCGCCATCGTCTGCGTCAAAGGGAAGGTGATGACCTTCGAACAGCTTTGCCACTCCTGCGGCGGCTGCATGGCAGTGTGTCCCGAGTTCGCCATCACGGAAAAACAGCGGAAGATCGGTGTTGCGGAATACGGCGTCGTCGACGGTCTGGCTTTCGGTCATGGCAGACTGGACATTGGCGTCATCCAGACACCCACGCTGATTCGTCGCGTGAAACAACATGCCCAGAAGGATGCGATCGCCATCCTGGATGCACCGCCCGGGACGTCCTGCCCGGTCATCCAGGCGGTCAAGGATACGGACTTCGTGCTGCTGGTCACCGAGCCGACACCGTTCGGCCTCAACGATCTGGGACTGGCGGTGGGGATGGTCCGGCAGTTGAAGCTGCCCTTTGCCGTAGCCATCAATCGTTCGGACATGGGAGACGACGGCGTTGCGCAGTATTGTCGCCGGGAGGGCGTCGAGATCGCGATCGAGATTCCGAACGACCGGAGGATCGCGGAGGCCTACTCGCGCGGCGAGATGGTGGTCGATGTTCTGCCGGAGTACCTGACGGAATTCAGTGGGCTTTTTGGACGAATGGAGAAGTGGATTTCCGTCCGATGAAACATGACCCCGATTTCATGCGAAAGATCGATCTGGATCTGGCTGCCCGAAGGGCCGCCCGCAAGATCCTTGCCATCGACGAGAATGCGGATGCAGAGAGCATCAAGCGGGCCTACCGAAAGGCAGCGGTGCGATACCATCCGGACCACAACGGCAATACCACGGAGGCCAACCGAAGGTTCGCTTTGATCCAGTGTGCGTACGAATTGCTGGCGTTCGACAAGCCATGCGAGGCCTTGCTCGCGGAGGTGAACGCCTGGCAGGATCCCGACGTTCCCGAGGACGAGGCCTATAAGCTGGATAACTCCTGGGG
>CAZTGH010000323.1:1766-4583 GCA_964612985.1 uncultured Pirellulales bacterium | reverse complement strand
AATACGAGAAGGTGTTTTGAGAAACGGCCCCATCGCTTCGTCGCCCGGGATAGGGGACAGACAAGACAGGGCAGTACAGAATGGTGGTCATGACCGATGACTTCTAAGAGAACCCATACATACGAAAACAGGATTCGACAGGACCAGGACAAAGAGGCGGTGGTGGTCTTCGATGGGATGGGCACGTTTGCGTTCGGTCCACCGCCCGAATTCGGCGGCCGACCGGAATCGCTCAATCCGGAGCAGTTGTTTGTGGCGGCGATCAATGGCTGCCTGCTGACGACGTTGTCCTATTTCCTGCAAAGGTCGCGCATCGAACTTCAGTCCTACCAGGCGCAGGCGGAGGGCCAGGTTCAGAAGGGCCCGGACGGCTTTCGCTTCGTTGGCGTGGTGGTCCGCGCCAAGGCCATCGTGAAAGATGTACAGGCGGCGGAGAAAGCAAGTGAATTGGCGGCGATGGCGGAGAAGTATTGCCTCGTGTCCCGTTCCGTATCCTGTCCGGTACACTACGATTTGCGTGTTGAAATCGATGAGGAAGAAGATTGATGAAGGAACTGGTGGTCATCAGCGGTAAAGGGGGAACGGGCAAGACGAGCCTTACGGCGGCGTTTGCAGCGCTGGCGCAGAACGCCGTTCTGGCGGATTGCGATGTGGATGCCGCGGACCTGCACCTGGTATTGGAGCCGAACGTCAGAGAGACATCGGACTTTTCCGGCGGCAAACAGGCGGCGATCGACACCGCGAAGTGCATCGGGTGCGGGCGTTGTGAGGATCTGTGCCGATTCGACGCCATCGGGCACAACGGACCGAGCAACACCATCGCGGTCAAGACCTATACCGTCGACCCGATCTCCTGCGAAGGGTGCAAGGTCTGCGTCGAATTCTGTCCCGTCCAGGCCATCGCGTTCAACGACGCGATCAACGGGCAGTGGTTCATCTCGGACACGCGCTTCGGACCGATGGTCCACGCGAAGCTGGGGATTGCCGAAGAGAACAGCGGCAAACTGGTGACGCTGATTCGCCAGAAGGCCAAGGAAGTTGCGGTCGAGCATGGGGCCAACCTGATTATCGCCGACGGATCGCCGGGAATCGGATGCCCGGTGATCGCCTCCATCACCGGCGCCGATGTGGTGTTGATCGTCACGGAGCCGACCCTGTCGGGCCGGCATGACCTCGAACGCGTCGCCGATCTGAGCGCCCGTTTCGGCATCCGGACATTGCTGTGTGTCAACAAGGCCGACATCAATTCTCAGATGACCGCCCGGATCGCTGAAGAAGCCGGCCAGCGCGGCATCGCGGTCGTCGGCAAGCTCCCCTACGACGACGCCTTCACCAGGGCCCAGATCATGAAGGCCACCGTTCCGGAATACACCGGCGGTGAAATCACCGAACAGATCAAGGCCCTCTGGCGGCAGGTCACCTATGCTCTCGGGTAGAGATGGGACGCTTATGAAGGAAGGCGCGACAATTCGTTTTGACTTCGGCAGGGTCGCATCCCGCTATGACGCGTGGTACTGGACGCCGCGCGGCGCCATGTACGATCGTTTGGAGAAGAGAGCGATCGACAGTCTGCTGCCCTCCAGTTCCGACGGCGGCAGGCTCCTGGAGATCGGCTGTGGCACCGGACACTTCAGCGAACATTTCGCCGGCAGAGGATTTGACGTGACGGGAGTCGACATCTCAGAACCGATGATTGCCATGGCGCAACAGAAGAACGTCAAGAACAGCCGATTCGAAGTGGCCGATGCGGAACACCTGCCATTTGCGGACGAAACGTTCGATGTGGCGGCGGCCATTACCGTCCTGGAGTTCGTGTCCGATCCCGCTCGTGTGGTCTCGGAAATGGTCCGATGCACAAGGAAGCCCGGCGGCATGCTTATCTTCGGAGTCCTGAATCGTTTATCCGCCTACAACCAAAGAAGGAAGCACCGGACCGCCAGCCTGCATGCGTCCGCGAACCTGTTTTCCCCCGACGAGCTGCGGGATCTGCTCCAGCCGTTCGGCGCGGCGACGGTCCGAGTCGCCGGTTTCGTTCCCCGAAAGTACACGTTCATCTGGTTGTCGCCGCTGTTGGAATGGATCGGCCGCCTGACGGGCGACCAGCACGGCGCCTTTCTTGCCGCCAGGGTGCGATTATGAGAGTGCAAGCGGAAGTGAGCGTTTACCCATTGAGGACCAGGAAACTTTCCGGGCCCGTCGTCGCGTTCTGCAAGGTGTTGCGGTCACGGGGGCTCGACGTTCAGACCCGGTCCATGAGCACCTTTGCCATGGGCGAGGCCGGTGACTTGTTCGCAGCTCTGCGGGAGGGCTTTGAAGGGTTGGCGCAAGAACATGAACTCGTGATGGATGTCAAGATCTCCAACGCCTGTCCCCAGCAGGCACAACACGATGTACCAATCGAAAGGATGGACTGAGTATGGCCGGCAGCGCGGTTTCCAATCAGCAGAACGAAGAATACCAGAAGCAGATGCAGATCGAGCAGGCTCAAATCCGGCGGCGGATGGCCCGGATCGGTCGCAAGATTCTGGTCCTTTCCGGCAAAGGCGGGGTGGGCAAGAGCACCGTCGCGGTCAATCTCGCGATCTCCCTGTCCCTGGCGGGCAAGCGCACGGGACTGCTCGACATCGACATTCATGGGCCCAGCGTTCCCAAGATTCTCAATCTGGAAGGCAAGATGGTGGGCGGCATGCCCGATGCAATCTTGCCGGTGGAACTGAACGCAAACCTCAAGGTCATGTCCATCGGGTTCCTCCTGTCATCGGCCACCGATGCGGTGATCTGGCGCGGCCCGCGAAAGTACCACATGATCAAGCAATT
>CAZTGH010000323.1:0-1666 GCA_964612985.1 uncultured Pirellulales bacterium | reverse complement strand
GCCTGCGATTCCGGACAGCCTTACGTGGACACATATCGACAGAGCCAGGCTGCACAAGCGTTCAGCGAGGCGGTGACGCGCCTGGTGGGAACCCATAGCGAATCCGTGACCGCAACAGGTCAGAAAGGAGACCAGTAGCATGCGCCTAGCGATTCCCATGGCACAGGGTCAATTAAGCCTCCACTTCGGGCACTGTGATGCATTTGCGATCGTCGACGTGAATTCCGAAGAGCAACGTGTTTCCGGAATACACACGATGGCGCCGCCGTCACATGCGCCCGGTGTTCTGCCCCAATGGCTTCGACAGCAGGATGTCAACGTGGTCATCGCCGGCGGGATGGGCAGCCGGGCCCAGATGCTCTTTACTCAAAACGGAATCGACGTGGTCATTGGCGCCACCGCCGGCGGTCCCGAAGCGATCGCCACCGCGTACCTGGATGGTTCGCTCCAGACCGGGGCCAACATCTGCGATCATTAGACGCAACGTGTAGCTGTATGCAATGGTTCAAACACAAAAAGGTAGATGATGGATCGATTCGCAGAGACAACCGCCGAAGAATCCAAGACCCAATCCGGGACCCATCTCTGTGCTCGGCTGCATCCGCATTGCGTTGTCTGTAGTCCGGACAATCCGTCCGGATTGTGCCTGCACTTTGAAGGCGGGGACGATGATACGGTCACCGCTGAATTCGAGCTGGACCAGAGCGTGGAGGGGTACATCGGGTGGCCTCATGGCGGCATCACGTCGGCGATTCTCGACGGGGCCATGACCAACTGGCTCTTTGCTCACGCGCTGACGGGAGTCACGGCCCAGTTGAACGTTCGGTTCAGACATCCGGTGAGGCTGAATGAGCCGACGAGGGTGACGGCGCGTCTGCAAAGGGCTTCGCATCCACTCTATATACTCGAAGCGCTGATCACGCAAGACCGCCAACTCAAGGTTCGTGCGGTAGGCTGGTTTTTGCACAAGGAACATCGCACGGAAAGGCCATAGGTTTGCACGATGAATCGAAGCATGATCCCCACCAAGGCGTTCTTGACCCGAGGCGTTGGCCGTCATCGCTATCGGTTGAAGTCCTTTGAGGAGGCGTTGCGCAGCGCCGGCGTCGCGCAGCAGAACCTGGTGCAGGTCTCGTCGATCGTGCCCCCCCAGTGCCGTTTCATCGGCCAGAAGGAGGGCCTGGAACGGCTGTCGCCCGGCCAGATCTGCTATTGTGTCATGGCCCGGACCGATACGAGCGAACACGGCCGACTGATCGCCTCGGCCATTGGGGTCGCCATTCCCAAAGAGAGCTCGCAGTGGGGCTACCTCAGCGAGGTCCATGAATACGGTATGAACCGCCAGCAGGCGTCCGAGATGGCGGAAGACCTCGCCGCCGATATGCTCGGCACGACGCTCGGCCTGGAGGTCGATCCCGACCAGGCCTGGTCGGAAAAGGAACAGGTCTACAAGGCCAGCGGGCTGATCATCCGCGCCTCGAGCATCACGCAGACCGCCCGGGGCAAGCGGGGAGACTGGACCACAGCGGTGGCCCTGGCCGTGTTTCTGTTCGAGGGGGATGAATCGCTTCCATGACGACCGTACACTTGACCATCCTGGCGGAGAATACAGTGTATCGAGGCGGCTTGCGGGCCGAACACGGGTTCTCCGTCTGGGTTGAAGCAT
>CAZTGH010000322.1:0-6567 GCA_964612985.1 uncultured Pirellulales bacterium | reverse complement strand
GGATGGAACCGCGGATCGCTGGCCCCGACGCTGGGCGTCCTGCCAATCGTCATCCTGGTGCCCTTGCTGCTCGTGATCAAGGGCTTCGGCCTGGACGTCGCAGCAATCCTCGCGCTCTTCACCCTTGCCTGCCTGACCGGTACCTGGTGCCGGTTCGCAGCGTCGTCGCTTTAGGAGTACCGAACCATGAAAATCACCACGAATTACGGCATCAGGGTCCTGGCCATCGGCGTGATGGTTCTGGTGTTCTTTGCGATTCCCCTGTATTGGGGGCGGTTCTTTGCCGATCTGCTCATCAGCGCCCGTATGCCGCCCGAAGCCCGGCGCATCGAGATCTCTCCCTCGCGGATGCTGCCCGAGGCGATCGAGAACGACCCCAACGCAGATCGTCCCTCGCGAGCCGTCGCAGAAATGGATCCGCGGGCGCTTTCGTATACGTTGGGCGTTTCACACTATGTGCTCTCCTGGCTGCCTGGAGGCGAGCGTTCCGATGTCTTTTACTACTCCCGCGGCGGCGCCTGGATGTATTTCGATCGCTCCTCGGGACAGATCGTTTTCCGCGACACCCATCGCGAGGAACGAGAAGGGCGACTGCCGGTCGAGCGGCAGACGCCGACGCACTACGCCGGGCCGGAGGGCGTGTCTCAGACTCCCGATGAAAACCTGGGTCGATTCCGTGATCCCGTGCCCGTTCCCGCCGGAGCTGGACGCCATATCCTCTACGATCGCAAGCTCCACCGCTTCTTCGCCATCAATCGTGAGGCGATGACCGTGACCGCCGGACCCGAACCGGACGCGACCGGCCTTCGCCGACCCCTCACATTCCGCTCCGAATCGCTTGGCCCGTCTCTGTACTGGCAACCACCCAGCGAGCGCGTGCTCGAAGAGTCCCAGGAGGAGGGTGCCTGGCCGCGATACCGCCGCCGATACACCGTTCGCTTCGCGACCAACGGCTACTGGAGTCGCTACCTCCCGGTAATCGATGCCGCCGGACGCATCGAAGTCCTCGACCAGCAGACCCTGGAATTTCTCGAAGGCGCCGCACCCAAGGGGTTCCTGCCCGAACCAAAGACCCTGTATGGGCGCGGGTCGCGCCGCCCTGAGCAGTTGCTCGATCATCGTGTACAAACGATCGAAATCGGTCCCGACCACGAGTATGCGGGACTGATCGCCGCCGGCGTCTCCCGCCAGGGCACCGCCATGGCGATGGGCGTTTTCGATGCGAACGGCGTCCTGGTCAGCAGTGGCCTCACCCGCGCGATGCCCTATTCCCAGAAGGCGCAGATTGCGAACGCCAGGCTTTCCTCGGATGACGCCGTCCCTGACCTGTCGCCACGACAATCTCCTTGGATGTCATCCGCCCGCGCCGCGCTGTTTCAGGTCCCATGGTCGCCGGCATTGACCTTGTTCCGGTATTCTCTGGAGAACGTCCATCCGCCCATTCTGACGGTGGCGTCGTTCTTCGTCGCCCCTCGCACCGATGCCGGCGCCAGTCATCGGACCTTGTTCCTGGTCCCCAATTCGTTTGCTGCCATGCAGCGAGACCTGACGGACCAGAATTTCATTTCGCAGTTCTTCGGCGCGATGGTGATCATCCTGCCGGGAATTCTGTTAGCGGTCTTCCTGGCGTGGCGCGTGGTCCGCGACGCAGCGGTCCTGGGCCTCTCGAAGGGCGCCCGCAGTCTCTGGCTGCTCGGCACGCTCGCATTTGGACTGCCCGCCTACATCACCTATCGCATGACCCGTCCGGCTGCGGGACTCGTTACCTGCGTCAACTGTGGTCGAGCCCGGCGCTCCGACCGGCAGCGCTGCCATCTCTGCGGCAGCCCATGGGAAACGCCGGAACTGGCTCCACTCGCCTGGCGTGTGCTCGATGAGGGCGCCGAACCGTGTGAGCCGAGCGCAGAGTCCGAAAAATCCTGCGAAGCGGGGGAACAGAATACCGATTCATCTGTCGAAATGATGTGACCGCGTCTTCGACGCCGGCCTTTTAACAGCGACGGACGACCGGGGCGGACCGAATCGTCCGAGGGCCGAGCCGACGAAGTTCGCGCGGCGGATGGAGAATCAGATATGAGTGCGGAGAACCAACAACGCGAACTGCTGACCCGGGCGCGGGCCGGTGACAAGGCAGACCTGGGAGAACTGGCCGGCATGGTCTGGCAGCGACTGCATCCCTTCGTGTTGCGGATCACCCTCAATCACGATGCCACCGAAGATATCCTCCAGGAGACGCTGCTGGCGATGATCTGCGGCATTGGCTCGCTCCGCGACGACGAGCGGTTCTGGCCCTGGATGTACCGGATCGCCTACGCCAAGATGCAGGACGCCTTTCGCCGTCATCGCCTCCAGACCTCCATGCAGAACTTCTTTCGTCGCGAGTGCGAGCAGGGCGATCGCGACAATCCCCTGGATTCGAAGATCCATGAGGAAACGCTCCAGCAGGTGACCGCTGCCGTCGAACAGCTCAAGAGCCAGCACCAGGATGTCATCCGCCTGCGCTACTACGAACAACTTCCTTATACCGAGATCGCCTCCCGCACCCGAACCACCCCCCAGCGCGCCCGCGTCCGCTTCCACCGCGCCAAACAGTCCCTCCGCAACCGCCTCCGCCCCACCTGCGCTTGACGCACGCACCGTCGGATGTCCCCACGCGCCTCGCGATTGCCCCACGCATGGGCCGGCCCGATCCCTCCAAACGCGCGGGGGCCAGGAGCTGCCCCATGATTCTTGTCAAGCGGCGCCGGGCCTGTCCGCGGGCTTCCGCGCCGCAGAGACACCAACTCTTTTTCGGCTCACCGGGAAAGAAGACGAGGCAGGCCTGGGGAGGCCTGCCTCGTGAGGGTGCTATCGTACGGACGCAGCGGGTTCGCTACGGCCAGAAGTTGTGCAGATACTCGATACTCTTTCTCGCGATGGTCTCGGGGTCGGGGTCGTACTTGAAGACCTCCACCGAGAGCCACTGGTCCCAGCCAACCTCGTCGATCGCCTGGGCGATGGGCGCGTAATCGACCTCGCCCATGCCGGGTCCGTAGAGGTTCGCGTCGTTGACATGGAAGTGTCCGATGTCGTCAGCGGTCACCGAGCGAATGATCTCGGGTACCGGCCTGGCCTCCGAGCACATCGCCTTGACGTCCAGATGGATCTTCAGACTCGGATGGTTCAACTGGCGAACCATCTTCATCCCTTCCTCGACGGTATTGATAAAATCCGTCTCCGCAGGCGACAGAGGTTCCAGACAGATCGTCAGACCCAGACCGCCTGCCTTGTCGAGCACCGAGCCGAGCAGATCGGCCGCACGCTGCCAGGCGCCTGCAGGTGTCTGCCCTTCGACCAGGCTGCGCTGCTTGGGCGAACCCAGCACGAGGACCTTGCCGCCCAGGTCACTGCACAGATCGAGCAGCGCGGACAGGTAATCCCGCGTGCGCGCCCACGTCGCCTCATCGGGCGTCGTCATGTGCAGCCCCTGGGGTCCCGCGAACAGCCAGTGCAGCCCTACGCAATCGAGCCCCTGGTCTTCGATCGACTGACGGGTCTCTTTGCGTTTTGCCGAGGTCACTTCGGTCGCCGACGGCGCCAATGTAAACGGCGCGATCTCCAACCCCTCGTAACCCAACTCGCGCGCGATCGACGCCACCTCGGCCATCGGTCGGCCTTCGAACATCTCATTGCACAACGCGAACTTCATCAGACCTTCTCCGGCACGATGAAGGGCTCCCGATAGTTGCGCTTCAGGAACATGTTCGCCAACTCGGCGTTCTCGCCGACGTACTGCTCCTTGTCGGCGTCCATCGTCAGCATCGGACCGATCGTGATCGGCTCTTTCTCCAGGTCCACCTCGTTGGCGGCCAGGTGCTCGAGCATCCGATTGAACGAGTCCATCATCTCCGCGTTGTCGCCGATGGTCGTTTTGATCTCGTCGGGCGTGGCCTTCTTGCCCAGCCGATGGGAGGTGTTGGCCATGTGGCACAGTGCCGCGGACAGGTGTCCGATCTCGATATCGCCGTTGAGGTCGCTGACTTTGCGGCTCCGGACCGCCTTGATGAAGTTCTCGTGGTGGCCCGCGCCGCCGCGACCGGTGAACTGCTTGATTCGCTTGCCGTCGTTATCGAAGATCCAGCCGCCCCCGTCGTCGCAGGGAAAGTAGCCGCCTTCGCACTGTACGCAATCGCCGACGCGCGTGCCGCGATAGTGGTCCATCGCTCGCACGCCCTTCTTCATGGGCAGCCCGCGCACCTCGAAGATCAGCGGCGCCGGCTTGTAGTCGAAATAGGCGATCTGCGTATTGGCGGTTTCGCCCACGTCGTTGGTCTCACCCATTCCGAACCGACCCCCGATGCTGAACGCATGCCTCGGCAGGCCCGGATCGCCCAGCGCCCATCGCGCGATATCCATCTCGTGCGGGCCCTGGTTGCCGATGTCGCCGTTGCCGGTGTTCCACATCCAGTGCCAGACGTAATGAAATTGGCTGCGATGCAGCGGGACCATGTCGGCCGGGCCGCACCATTGGTTGTAGTCCACGGTGGCCGGAATCGGCGCCGGGCCGTTCGTGCCCGGTACGATGCCGTTGGTCCCGGGACCCCGTCCCTTGTAGCAGAACCCGCGAACCCATTGGATCTTGCCGATGTGCCCTTCGCGGATCCACTCGAACGCCGCCGGGTGCGCCTCGGACGACCGCTTCTGCATCCCGATCTGCACGATCCGATTGTACTTGCGCGCCGCCTCGACCATCTTGCGCCCTTCCCAGATGCAGTGACTGGCCGGCTTCTCGATGTACACGTCCTTGCCCGCCTGGCAGGCCCAGATCGTCACCAGCGCGTGCCAGTGGTTGGGTGTCGCGGAGGTGATGACGTCGATCTCCTTGTCTTCCAGCAGCTTGCGGACATCGCTATAGGTCTTGAGCTTGTATCCTTCCTTCTCCTCAAACGCCTTCGCCTTGCCCTCCATCTGGTTGGTGTCCGCGTCGCAGATGGCCACCAGCTTCGCGCCTTCGCAGCCGTGGAAGTACCGCATATGGCCCCCGCCCTGGCCGCCGACGCCGACGACGGCCACGCGGATCTGGTCGTTGGCGCCGAGCACGTGCGAATGCGGCCCCGCCAGCGCCAGGCCCACTCCGGCGGCCATCGAGCTTCTGAGGAAGTGGCGACGTGTTACATTACCCATAATAGCTCCTTTCGTCTAAAGGTTTTGCGCGCGAACGCGATTGCATTCGTGCGTTTTCGTCTGACCTCAGGAGGCGTATTCCTGATAACGCTCGGCCACCTTCCCTTCGATCTCGTTGCCCTTGTGAAAGTAGAACCGCCACTGGAAGGTGACGCTCTCGCCCGCGGGGATCTTCAGGTCGCCCGTGCCCGCCGGTTTCCTCTCGAAGTCGTGGATGCCGAACGGATTGGCCGCAAACAACCCGTAGTCCCGCACGTGCCACCACGTTGGATGGCGCGGGTTGCTCGGATGGTCGAAGATGGCGACGCCCACGATCTCGCCGTTGACCGGGCCGTAGTAGTCGCACCAGGCCGCCCGTTTGCCCCACGTGGCGCCGTCCTTGTCGCCTTCGCTGTTGATGATATGCCCCTGGCCCACCGCGCCCTTCAGTCGCATCGTCGAAGCCAGGCGAATGGCCATCGAGCCTTCCTTGGTGTCGCCGAGCACGACCTCGCCGTGCGAGGCGTGGATCGTGACCTCCCAATCCATAATCGTACCGTCGGGGGTACCTTGGAAGCGGTGCGTTCGCGTGTCGGTACAGACGATCTTCCCATCCGGGGCCACGTAGCGGTTCTGGGCCTTGATGACGCCGGCCTGTGACCCCGAGCGGATCTCCACGAACTTGTCGTGGACGACCTTGCCCCTGCCATCCGCCCAGAAATCGACACCATTGATCGCTCCGTGGGTGAACCACAGCGACTTGTGATGCGGATGGTCCTTGCGGTCCTGCGCCTCCTCGGGCCCGGCGTCGGCGACCGGCCAACTCCGACTGACGGGGGCTCCCGTCGGACCGATCACCGGATAGAAGAACGGACGCTGGGGCTCCTTGAAGCGGTACTCGGTGAACGGTTTTCCGTTGATCTCCACCGTGACCCTGTCGGTGCGTTCGGTCACCTTGACTCCGCTGTTGGCCTTCGTCCCGCCCGATTGGGCCCTGGCCACCATCTGCGCGAAGACCGCCTTCTGCTCCGCCAGTGCCGCCACGCGGTCGGCCGGCTTGGTCCTCGCCTCCAGCAGCACCCAGCCGTCGTAGTCGGTGCCGACCATCAGGTCCATCAGCTCCTGGTAGGGATAGTCGCCAAGGTCCAGTTCGCGGACGTGAGCGGTCGCACCGAAGAAGGGACGTACCAGGTGGAAGTTGTACTGAAGGCCCTCCCCTTCGAGGTCCTGCCCGTTGCAGTTCCAGCAGACCTTCACGTTCGGATGATCCGTTGCGTCCATGATCGACTTGACCACCGGCAGTGGCGAGCAACTGCCATGCACCTCCAGACGGATCTCCTGCCCGTGTTCGGCGCCGAACGCCGCGATCTCCCGCAGCGATTCGGCAATCTGCTCGACGGTCTTCTCGTAGGGCACGCCCTTGGG
>CAZTGH010000321.1:0-6601 GCA_964612985.1 uncultured Pirellulales bacterium | reverse complement strand
CCCTCGTCGGAGACCGCCACGACCTCGGCCACCCCGTCCACATGGCCCGAGACGATGTGCCCGCCGAGCTCGTCGCCCACGCGAAGCGACCGCTCGAGGTTCACGCGCCGCCCCGGCGCCCAGCGGCCGAGATTGGTCTTCGAGACGGTCTCGGCGCTCACGTCCACCTCGAACCAGTCCTCGCCGAGCGCCACGACCGTCAGGCAGACCCCGTCGCAGGCGATGGAGGCGCCGATCTCGATGGTGGAGGTGTCGTAGCCCGTGGCGATCCGCGCGCGCAGGTCGCCGCGCTTCTCGACCGCGCGGAGCGTGCCGACATCCGTGACGATCCCCGTGAACATCCCCGTGTCTCCCCATGCACGGACGGACCTTATTTCCGTCCCAAATCTCGTGTAGCCTCCCCTCGATCTAGAGGGTTCGAGGCCGGATGACCACCACCGCGACGGCGCCTGCTTCGCGCGTGTTCCTGTTCCTGCAGGGGCCGCACGGGCCGTTCTTCGACACGCTCGGCGCGATGCTGCGCAAGGCGGGCTGCGTTGTCTGGCGCGTGGGCTTCAACGCCGGCGACCGCGCCTTCTGGCGCGACCGGGACTCCTACCTGGCCTTCACCGCGCCGATGGACGACTGGCCGGAGACGTTCGAGCGCCTGCTCGCCGAGAAGGGCGTCACCGACGTCGTGCTCTACGGCGATGCGCGGCCGGTCCACGCGGCGGCCGCCGACCTGGCCCGGGCGCAGGGCGTCACGGTGCATGTCTTCGAGGAGGGCTACATCCGGCCCTACTGGATCACCTACGAGCGGGGCGGGTCCAACGGGAATTCGCGCCTGATGGAGATGAGCGTGGCCGAGATGCAGGCCGCGCTGGCCTCCTGCGACCTGGAGCATCCCCTGCCCCCGGCCCATTGGGGCGACATGCGCCAGCACATCTTCTACGGCGCACTCTACCATGCCCATGTCATGCTGCGGAACGGCGCCTATCCCAACTTCGCGCCGCACCGGGAGCTGCCGGTGACGCGGGAGTTCAGCCTCTACCTGAGGCGCCTTCTCTCCATGCCGGTGCACGCGATGGAGCGCGCGATCGCCACCTCTCGGATCCGGCGCGGCGGCTTCCCCTATCATCTCGTTCTCCTGCAGCTGGAGCATGACAGCTCCTTCCGCGCCCATTCCCCCTTCTCGAGCATGACCGAGTTCGTCGAGCTCTGCGTGGCCGAGTTCGCCCGGGGCGCGCCGCGCCACCATCATCTCGTGGTCAAGGCGCATCCGCTCGAGGACGGGCGCGCGGCGCTGCGCGACACGCTGCGCCGGGCCGCCGCCTCCGAAGGCGTGGCCGACCGCGTGCATTACGTGCGCGGCGGCAAGCTCGCCCGGCTGCTCGCCGAGGCCAGAAGCGCCGTCACCGTCAACTCCACGGCCGCCCAGCAGGCGCTCTGGCGCGGGGTGCCGGTCAAGGCGTTCGGCCGCGCGGTCTATGCCAAGCCCGAGTTCGTCTCGGACCAGCCGCTCGCCGAATTCTTCGCGGCGGCGCGGCGGCCGGACACGCGCGCCTATCGCGACTACCGGCGCTACCTGCTTGAAACCAGCCAGGTTCCCGGTGGTTTCTACGCCGCTGCCAGCCGCCGGCAGCTGCTGCGCCACGTGGTCGATATGATGCTGGCCCCGGAAGACCCCTATGACGCGCTGCAACTCGGCACCGCGGCTCCGAGGCAACAGTTGCGGGCGGTGACCTGAGCGCCCGCGCCGCCAGGCTGGCGGTTTCGGCCTGATACCGGTAACTTGCGGGCATAAACTGAGGCAGAAAAAGAAACCGGAGCCGAGGCAGTGACATCGACAGCGTTCCGCTGGGCCCGATCCGTGGCCCTGTTACTGGTCGTGTCCGTCGTGGCAGGATGCGCCCTGCCGCGGAGCGGCCCCACCAAGGACGAGATATTTTCGGGCTCGGTCCAGCGCGAGGGCGACGCCTTCGTGGTCGAGGTGAACAATCGCGTGACGCGCGCCACGGCGGTGGTGCCCGCGCTCGCCTTCCAGCAGGGTTTCGTGGATGCGGGCGTGATCGGGGCGGACGTCATCCGCTCCGGGGACACGCTCGGCCTGACGATCTGGGAGAACGTGGAGGACGGGCTGCTTGCCGGCGAAATGGGCAACTCGACCCTTCTCGAGGAAGTGCAGGTGGACGCGGACGGGTTCATCTTCGTGCCCTACGCCGGACGCATCCGCGCGGCGGGCAACACGCCCGAGGCGGTGCGGCGGATCATCACCCGCGCGCTCGAAGACCAGACGCCCGACCCGCAGGTGGAGGTGCGGCGCCTCGCCGGCGACGGCGCCACCGTCTCGCTCGCCGGCGCCGTGGGCGCGCCGGGCGTCTACCCGATCGAGCGGCCCACGCGCACGCTCTCGGCGATGATCTCGGCGGCCGGCGGGGTCGCGATCCCGCCCGAAGTGGCGCTGATCACCGTGATCCGGGGCGGGCACCGCGGCACGATCTGGTTCGGCGACCTCTACGACAATCCGCAATTCGACATCGCGCTCCGCGACGGCGACCGCATCCTCGTCAAGCAGGACACGCGCGCCTTCTCGGTGCTCGGCGCCGCCGGCGCCCAGTCGCGCGTGACCTTCGAGAGCGAAACGCTTTCGGCCATCGAGGCGCTCGCGCGGGTGGGCGGCCTGTCCGCGACCACCGCCGATCCAACCGGCGTCTTCGTGTTCCGGAACGAACCGGAAGAGATCGCCAACACGGTGCTCGCGCGCAACGATCTCGTGGGCGCGCAGCGCCTGGTCTACGTGCTCGACCTCACCGAACCCAACGGGATCTTCGAGGCGCGGGACTTCCTGATCCGCGACGGCGACACGCTTTACGTCACCGAGGCGCCCTTCACGCAGTGGAGCAGGGTGATCGCGGCCGTCACCGGGTCGCTCGGGGTGGTGAGCACGGTGGACGGCGCGGCGTCGGTCTTCTCGGGCGATTGACGGACCGCGGCGCAAGAGCCCACGGACAGGGCGCCGGGGAGATCGCTCCCCGGCGCCTTTTCGTCTACAACGGGGGCTTCCTGCGACAGCCGGCGCTCCGGCGCATTTTGGCCTCCGCGGGCTACCGCGTGACGACGGGGCTGCCCGGGCCGGACGATCTGGTGGGCGTCTGGGGGCAAAGCCCCACCGCCCGGCGCGGCGAAGCCGTGGCGCGGCGGCGCGGGGCGGGGCTGGTCAGGATCGAGGACGCCTTCCTGCGCTCGCTTCATCCGGGCCGCGCGGGCGGCGAGGCGCCGCTCGGGCTCCTGCTCGATCGCTCGGGCGTGCATTTCGACCCGACTGTCCCGTCGGATCTCGAGACGCTGCTGGCCACCCATCCGCTGGACGACGCTGCGCTTCTGTCCCGCGCGCGGGATGCCGTGGCGCGGCTCCGCGCGGCGCATCTCACGAAATACGCCGCCGTCGATCCCGGCATCGAGCCCCCTGCCCCCGGATACGTCCTCGTCGTGGATCAGACCGCAGGCGACGCTTCGGTGCGGGCGAGCGGCGCCGACCGTGCGCGCTTTCTCGAGATGCTCGCCCACGCACAGGAAGAGCACCCCGGCGCGCGGGTGATCGTCAAGACGCATCCCGAGACCGCCTCGGGCCACCGGTGGGGCCACTTCTTTTCCGAGGACGCGCGCGGGCGCGTCTCGCTTTACGCAGAGCCGATCTCGCCCTGGGTCCTGCTAGAGGGCGCGGTCGGCGTCTACACCGTGTCCTCGCAGCTCGGATTCGAGGCGATCCTGGCCGGGCACCGCCCGCGCGTCTTCGGCCAGCCCTTCTATGCCGGCTGGGGGCTGACGGAAGACGATCGGCCGGTGCCCCGGCGCGCGCGCAGGCTCACCCGCGCGCAGCTCGTCGCCGCGGCGCTGATCCTCTACCCGGTCTGGCACGACCCGTGCCGGGGCCGGCGTGCGACGCTGGAGGAGGCGCTCGACGCGTTCGAGGCTGCCGCGCGCGCCTGGCGGGAGGACAGACAAGGCTGGGTCGCCGCGGGGATCCGGCTCTGGAAGCGGCCCGCCTTGCAGGGCTTCTTCGGCGATCCCCGGGGCGTCGCCTTCGAGGACGATTCCGGCCGCGCCGCGCCGCGCGCCCGGCGGGAGGGCCGGCGCCTCATGGTCTGGGCGAGCCGTGCCGACATGCTGCCGCAGGGCGCCGTGCGGGTGGAGGACGGCTTCCTGCGCTCGCGCGGGCTCGGCGCCGAGCTCGTGCCGCCGCTCTCGCTCGTCCTGGACGATCTCGGGATCTACTACGACCCCGCACGCGAAAGCCGGCTCGAGCGGCTGATCGCGGCCTCGGGCGATCTTCGCCCCGAGGAACTCGCGCGGGCGGAACGGCTGCGGCGGGCTCTCGTGGCCCGGGGCATCACGAAATACAATCCGGGCGGCGGGCATCCCGAGCTGCCGTCCGGCCATCGCGTCCTCGTCGCCGGGCAGGTCGAGGACGACGCGTCGATCCGCTTCGGGGCGGGCGAGGTCGCCACCAATCTCGGGCTGCTCCGCGCGGCGCGGGACGCCAACCCCGGGGCGGTGATCCTCTACAAGCCCCATCCGGACGTGGAAGCCGGGCTGCGGCCGGGCCGGATCGCGCCGGAGGAGGCCGCGGCGCTCGCCGACGCGGTGCTCGATCGCGCCGAGCCCGCGGCGCTTCTCGCGGACGTGGACGAGGTCTGGACGCTGACCTCGGGCCTCGGCTTCGAGGCGCTTCTGCGCGGGGTGGCGGTGGTCACGCTCGGCGCGCCCTTCTACGCGGGTTGGGGCCTCACCCGCGATCTGGGGCCGGTGCCGCCGCGGCGGCGCGCGCGGGTGTCCCTCGACGGGCTGGTTCATGCCGCGCTCATCGCCTACCCGCGCTACCGCGACCCGGTGAGCGGGCGACCCTGCTCGCCCGAAGTGGCGCTCGAAAGGCTGGCCGAGGGGCGCATCCCCCGCCCCGGTACGGCGAACCGGGCGCTGTCGAAGCTCCAGGGCCTTTTCGCGGGGCAGGCGCGGCTCTGGCGGCGGTAGGTGAGCGGGCCTCAGGGCTTCTCCCAGACATGAAGGACGTCCGCGCCGACCGGGCGGGTCTCGACCAGGCGGAAGCGCGGCGCGTCCGCAAGACGATCGAGCCCCAGCGCGCCGAACACCGGCCGCCCCTCGGCGCCGAGCGCCACGCCCGCCGTCATGCCCACCAGCACGTCCACGAGATCGGCCGCGAGCAGCGAGGCGGCCAGCGCGCCCCCGCCCTCGCAGAACACCCGGGTGATGCCCTCCCGGCCCAGCGCCTGCAGCACCGCGTGCGGATCGAGCTGACCGCCCGAGACGGCGCAGGGCAGGAGCCGTGCGCCGAGCCCCTCCCAGGTGCGGACGAGCTGCGCGTCGGCGTCGGCGCCGTGACAGATCCAGACGGGCAAGTCCCGCGCCGTCTGTGCCAGCTGGCCCATCAGCGGCAGGTCCAGCCTGCGGGACACCACCACCCGCACGGGCTGGCACCGCACGCCGAGCCCGCGGACCGTGAGCGCGGGATCGTCCGCCCGCGCCGTGCCCGCACCCACCATCACCGCGTCGTGGCGCGACCGCATCTCGTGGACCCGGCGCCGCGCCTCCGGGCCCGTGATCCAGCGGCTCTCGCCCGTGGCGGTGGCGATGCGCCCGTCGAAGGAGGCGGCGAGCTTCAGCGTCACGAGCGGGCGGCCCTGCTCCACCCGGAGGAAGAAGCCCGCGTGGTCGGTGCCCGCGGCCTCGGCCATGACGCCCGTCGTGACCTCCACGCCACGACGGCGGAGCGCGTCGAAGCCCTGCCCCGCGACGCGGGGATCGGGATCGGAGAGCGGCGCGACCACGCGCGCCACCCCCGCCTCCGCCAGGGCGAGGGCGCAGGGCGGCGTGCGCCCCTCATGCGCGCAGGGTTCGAGCGTGACGTAGGCGGTGGCGCCGCGGGCGGCCTCGCCTGCGCGGGCCAGCGCCTCGGCTTCGGCGTGGGGGCGGCCGCCCGGCTGGGTCCAGCCGCGGCCCACGACGCGCCCGTCGCGGACGATGACGCAGCCCACCGCGGGGTTGGGCCAGACCTGCCCCTGGCCGCGCCGCCCGAGCCCGAGCGCGGCGCGCATCCAGCGGGCGTCGGCCCCCGTCATTGCTTGTCTTCGGCCTCGGTCCCGACCTTGGGGCGCAGCTCCGACATGAAGTCCTCGAAGTCCTCCACGGCCTGGAAGTTCTTGTAGACCGACGCGAAGCGGACATAGGCGACGGTGTCGATCCGCGCGAGGGTCTCCATGACGATCTCGCCGATGACCTTGGAGGGAATGTCGGTCTCGCCCATGCTCTCGAGGCGCCGGACGATCCCGCTGATCATCTGGTCCACCCGTTCGGGATCGATGGGCCGCTTCTGGAGCGCGATGCGGATCGAGCGCTCGAGCTTGTCACGGTCGAAGTCCTCGCGCCGTCCGTTCGACTTGATGACCACGAGATCGCGCAGTTGCACACGCTCATAGGTCGTGAAGCGGCCCCCGCAGGCCGGGCAGAACCGCCGGCGCCGGATCGAGACGTGATCCTCGGCAGGCCGCGAATCCTTCACCTGCGTGTCGATGTTTCCGCAAAACGGACAGCGCATGCTCTTCCC
>CAZTGH010000320.1:2646-6617 GCA_964612985.1 uncultured Pirellulales bacterium | reverse complement strand
TCGGTGTGGTGGCGGATAAGCGGGTCATGGAGGATCCGGCCAACAAGGACTTTGGCCTGACGGCCGATTCACCCGCTCGCGAGCAGGGGGTGAAGTGCTTCGTGCCCTGGTCGTTGTATGCGATGGTGGGCGAGTGGAATTTCTATCCGGCCGGCGACGATCCGACACGGATTTTGGATGAGCATTGGTATATGACTCCCTATTACTACGTGCGAGACAACTACTACCGGCAGCCGATGTTCCCCCTGGCGGGTGTGAACATCACGGAAGACAACTACGTTGACGGCCCGTTGGAGGACTGGACGAAAGGGGCCTGCACGTTTAACGGCGTCGACCAGTACGCGGTCTGTCCGAACGAAAAGCTGAACCAGACGCTGACGATCCCGATCCGATTCCGATGGGACAAGAACGGGCAGAAAGAGGACCGGGTGGTCACGGGAAAGGACTTCAAGAGTCCCCAGGTGTGGGACTCCAATTTCTGCATCGAGGCCTATTTCCAGACGGACTCGACAAACTGTGTCCTGGTCGAGAAGATGGCCGATTCAGGTTATGGCCTGACCATCGACGGGTCGGGCCGGCTGGTGTTTGCCGTCCGTGGACCGGGCGCCTCCGCGGAACTCAAGAGCGAAGCGCAGATCGATGATGGCGCATGGCATCACATCATTGCCGAGGCGGACCGCGCCGCGCAGACGCTCACGATCTATATCGACGGCAAGCAGGACTCGACGGGCCCCGGCATCGGCGATGTCTCTATTGACAACGACGGCGATCTGTTCGTCTGCGGAACGCCCGAGGGACGATGCCTGAAAGGCACGATCGAATTCCTGCGAATCTCGCTTGGCACGCTCGAAGACGCCAAAACCAGTATCGAAGAGCTGTACGCATGGCAATTCGACGGGCCTTTCCTGCGGGATTTCGCGGGACGCAGACCCAGCGGCAAGAGAGATGCCGGCGCCCTGGAATTCACCGACTGAGCGGCTTTCGCACGAAGAAAGATGTTGCGCAAAACAAACGCATACCGGCCGGTCCCGTGCCGCTGACGACGACCACGGAGGCGACGTCGCTGTCGGGTCGCGGTTGAATGAAGATGGCGGCAAGATTGTCGCCCTCGAAGCGGCGGTCGCCCAGTTGGACCTGCCCCCGGCGGACTTGCACGGGGCTGTGGCCCAAGAGCGAAGACTATGCCGCGTTTGTCTCGGCGTCGTACCGCGCCTTGGCGACGGCCCATTCGTTTTCTTCGGTCTGCCTGGTGCCATAGACGAGCAGCAATCGACGTTGCAGTTCCTCCTTGATGCTGCCATAGCGGTGGGGGCCCTTATGGGTCAGCGGGGGTTTGGCTGTGCGGCGCCACCCATCCGCAGTCCGTTCGAGCCAGATCGCCCCCGGATTTTTCGGGACAAGGAATCTCAGCCAGCCTCTGACCATCCAGTTCGACGGTAATGGGCTCATGGGCCAGAAGGTGATCGACGTCGAGCCCCAGGATGGCGACATTCTCTGTCGTCCTCTTGAACCGACGCTTGCCGAGCCAGCTTTGGACGTGTGCCTTGCTCAGGTCCATGTGGTGGATCCGCGCCTCTATCGCCAGCCAGCGATATTCGCTGGATACACCGGTTCGGGACGGGTCGTGCTCAAGGGTTCTCTGTGCAATAGTGAGCACTTCCATCGCATCCATCCGTCCGAAGTCTTCCCAGTCGAAGCCATAGGGCCGTGTCACGTCCTGTTCCTGGAGGAAGACGGCTGCCGGCGCCTCGGATTCGATTGGCACGTAGAGATAGGTCCCGCGGTCGCGTATAGCGTCGCCTTCGTCGAACTCAACGTGCTTCCGCTGCCATCCTTCCCGACCCTCCGGCGAAGCGCCTTCCTCGGGGGCGAGTTCAGAATGCGTTCCCTGGACCAGCACCTCGGCCTTGAGCACGGCACCGCCGGCCGGGTACAGGGTCTGATCGCTTGCGAGAACGATCCTCTCGGGTTTGTGCACACCCGGTCCGCGCTAGACCCCGCCCTCGTCGCCCGGCTTTTGGCACGTCGGTTTGCAGTGGATTGGCGAACAGCAGCAGGGGCCCGCTGCGCCCGTCGGGCTTGCTGGCCCAAACGATCCGCGAAGTAAGTGCGACTAGCACGAGCAGAAATCCTATCGCCATTGCCCCAGCATTCGTAGGCGCTTATCGTGCGGCAATCTCAAGTGTCTCCACCCGTTCTGGACGGGCGTGCTTACCAGCGGAAGAATCGATAGGGATCGTCCCACTCCTCGGGTTCGTCGAGGTAGAAACCATTGAGCCACCGCCCCGGTTCACCCGCTTGCGGCGGGCGAGAGAAGCGGGCGAGCAGCGGGGTTCGTCCCTGCACTCCCAGGTTTGCGAGCAGTCGCGTCACGAGGCAACTCGTCCGGCGGAAGGTCCGCTTGAGCCCGAAGTTGTCGTGGTACCGAAAATCCCAGGGTGCGATCTGGCAGAAAACGATCCTGCCTTCCGGTACAACAGCCAGCACTCCGTTGCCTACGATTTCGGCACCACCGGAGACCAGCTGCAGCGTGCGCGGGGCCCGGTTGTGCACATCCGCCGGACCAATGCCGGCCAGAGGCGAACTTGTCATCGGCGGGTCGAAATAGGCGCTGATATGTTCAGTCTGTGCCGTCGAGATGGGAATCGGCAGCAAAGCGTCAACATCCTCCTGCGTCAATCCAAGAGCGAGTATCCTGCCTTCCGCTTCCGCGAATTCCGCGATAGCACGCTTGTGCGTGGCAAGACTGCGGCTATTCGGACCGAGGATGAGCACGGAATCGGGGTCGATCGCGTCCCTCTTGTACGAGCGAATTCGGAAGCCGGCGGATTCAAGATGTTCACGCCCGGCCGAAGCGCCCGCATAGTATGCCCTTCGCTGCGGCTGCGGTTTCCATGTTTGTACGTATGCGATGAGGTTTGCCGTCAGGATCTCGGCTGCCGGGTCAGGCTCGGTGCGACCGGTTACGTCCAGTTGACAGAACAGGACCATGCCCTGGCCTTCGCGATATTCCAGCAGGGGGCTGTATTGAAGGCTGAAACCGCCATCGACGATAGCCAGGAAATCACCGCAGGCGGGCTTTTCGATCAAGATGGATGCGACGTTGCCTCGATTGCCGCACCGCCAGGCGCGCGTGACCGGAATACCGCACCAGTCCACGGTCGGAGCGGTGTTGAACTTCGCGGAGCGTTCGTAGTCCAATCGGGGCGGCAGAATCGTCGATTGCCCTCGCCAGTCGCTCAGGTGTTCCGCACCTAGACCCCGCAGAAGAGGATGATCGGGAATGTGCGGAAAGACCTTTCGCAGGCCATACTCAGCGGTGCGGAAGCCAAATCGCTTCTCCAGTACATCAGGCGTCTGCTCGAAGAGAATGACCTTGAGACCCTCGCGGACCCGGCGGATGTCGGGCGCCGGGCCGTTCACGGTCAACGCCTCTTTGCCCACGATCAGCACGTCGTACGCATCGAGGGCGCTCCCCGCGTCCACGGCCGCATAAGACAGTGGCATGCTGTCGAGCACTTGCCTCGTCTCGCCCTTTGGGTCGAACAGGGCGATCTTCGCCGTGGTTTGTGCCGATGAGCGGCGAGGCAAGACATCGATATCGAACGCGTCCTCCTGCGTTTCACCTGTGGTGAATTCGACGCTGGCGTGGAGCCTGTATCGGCCCGCCGGCGTCGTTTCTGGAAGGGCAAAGCGCATCGCTACGCGCACCTGCTGCCCCATCTGCACGGAGACGTGGTCCTGCCCCGTAATCGGCTCGGGCAATGCCAGAGACCAGGAGCACTTGCCGTCAACAGGTTCTCGCGAGTTGTTGATGAGGATGAGTTGTTTGGCGACCGTCTCGCCAGGGGTGAAGTTGTGGTCTTTGCTGGTGAAGCTCTCGGATTTACCGGCGATGTAGGCCAGCAGGGAGTGATTGTTGCGGAGAATCGCCTTACCGGCGCCGGTGGGGACCCAGTCCGAACGTTCGT
>CAZTGH010000320.1:0-2636 GCA_964612985.1 uncultured Pirellulales bacterium | reverse complement strand
CCTGCTGAGAATCGGGGCTGAATCCGGGTCGCTGGAGATGAAGCCAGTCCGTCTTAGATTCCTCGCGCTGGTTTCGGTTCACGCCGGGACGCAGGTTGAAGAGGATTCGGTGCTCCCAGGGCGAGATCGCCGACAGGCCCCACGTTCGGAAGGCCCGCCAGTTGTCGGTGAAATACAGGTTGAAGACGGGCTCGCGCTCGGGCAGATCGCTGGAGCCCAGTCGATGGGGGTAGTCCCAGCGATGCCAGAGCCTGCCGGCGCGGAACTGCTCCGCCTCCCAGCGCAGGTTCTGCTTCTCCTTTTCGCTGATCGCAAAGGCCCGGTCCCCAAGGAACTGGGCATTCCACTCCGCCAGGCAGAATTCCCAGGGCACCACCGCGCTGCCGAACTCCCGCTTGCCCTCATACCACCCCCGGTACATCGCCCAATCCCAGGTGAACGGGGCGCCGTATTCACACAGAAAGACCGGCTTGACCCCTTCGGTCGCCCAGTGCTCGAACCAGTCGGAGAGTTCCTGGGGCGGAACGAAGTTCGGATAGAAGTTGCTTGAATGCACCGAGCCCAGATTGCCCGAGGCGTGGTGATAGACAATGCGGGAGGGATCCAGAGCGGAGATGATGGCCTCGGCGCGGAGAGCGCGCTGGACGTTCCGCTGCGCCCAGGCGTCGCGGGCTTCCTGGATGCCGTCGATCATGTCAGGGTTCATGTCCTCGCTGTAGCCGGTCGCGTTGTGGCTCATCGAGTACATCACGACGGAAGGGTGGTTCTGGGCGGCGCGGACGTAGAACTTCGCGTGTCGGGCATATCCGTTGGTTCGGTCGGCATCGGACGCTTGCCAGTCGTAATGACTGAAGTGAGGCTGCGAAAAGGATACGAGCATTCCGACATCGTCGGCGGCGCGCAGGATTTCGGCAAAGCTCAGGTGCGAACCGGGGGCGCAGCCGTAATTGTGCGTATAGACGAAATTGATGCCGAAGCTCTGGAGTCGCCGGAGGCTCTCGCAAGCGGCTTCGTACGTGGCCATCGCGGCGCTGACCTGGGCGTTATCCAGCGGCACAGCGCAGAGGAAGATACGCGTTCCGTTGAGATAGAAGTCGCGCCCCTCGATCCAGAACTCGCGAAAACCGAAACGGACGGGCCAGCCTGCGTCCAGTGTGCCGCCTTGGTCATCCAGTAGCGAAATCTCTGCGACATATGTGTTCTGTGGCGTATGGATGTCCCATAGCTTCTCGGGCATCCACTTCTCAGTAAGCCTGATACGACCTTCGCGGAGGTCGTCCGACCGAAACGGTTCGCTCGTGAACTGCTTGACCGGTTGGCTGCCATCGAGGATCCGGACGCGGATTGCGTAGTCGCGTTCGGAATCGATACCTTCGAGTTCGACATCCAAAGAAACCTGCTTGTCGCGCACGGACGTTGCGACGCGCGTATCAACGATGCACGGTGCAGCAGGCGTGCTCACCAGAAAGGCGTCGCCGCACAGACCTCGCCTGGCCACGGAGCCCTTGACCTCGCGAGCGTTCGCGCTGTCGGTATAGGAGAGCATCACGCCTTCGAGCGGCAGCGCGACGACAAGCAGGGTGAGCTGATGCGCTCGCCCAGGACGACAGGAGCGTGTAATGTCTATTTCGCCGCTGGGGAAGCGGATTGTGCCGACGTCCTTGCCGTCCAGATAGACCGCTGCATAGGAGTTGAGGTATTCCAGGTTCAAGGCGATGCGCCGCCCGGTCCATGAGGCGGGGATCGTGATCTCGCGCTCATACCACGCAGCGGTCAATTGGCCCAGGTCGCGGTCGCGCCAATGGCGGTGAGCATACACCGTCTGGCTGTCCTTCTGCATGTAGTCCGTGATGCCGGGCCAGCATCCGGGGACCTTGAAATACCCCCAGTCGCCATCGGGCAGCTCCTGGGCATTCGGTTCCGCCGGTTGCCAGCGCCACAGGCCATTGATGCAGACGCGCTCGCGCGTGGACGTCTGTTCTCGGTGGGCGTGCGACAGGTCCCACATCACCTGCGCCCCGGCGGGCAATTCCGCGTTGTCGGATGCGGCTACACCGCTGTCCGTCATACAGAGGATGATCCAGCAGGCGGAAAGGGGGAGGATCCACTCCCTGGCCCGGATATCCAATCGTCCCATTCGTCTCGTCTCCTGTCAGCAACACGCTCGCAGGACCTCGTGAACGATACGCAGCCCTGCCATGGGTCAAGTCTAGTGGAAACGTCGATGGGGATCAATCGCATAGATACGCCGCGAGAGGAGCGTGCCGCATCCAACGCAGCAGAACGAGCCGTGTATCGCGTCAGAGTCCGAATCTTGGGTGCGGTCGGAACGCGGTGGCACTTATGTTGGCTCCATGCGCATTATCATTCCGACGGAAGCGAAGCGAAGCGGAACGGAGGAATCTGGCGCGAATTGGCTGTGCCCTGTGTTTCGCGGCGGCTTTCGGGATGCAGCAACTGACCAGCCATTCCACGGGTTCAGATACGAGCCGGGCGACTGGCTTGGTCGGCGCCAGATCCCTCGACTCCGCGTTGCTCCGCTCGGGATGACAAAAAAGGGAAGGACCGGTCGAGGTGATACATGGGAGGCCTGCCGATCCGGGGCATGGTGATCATCTGGCATGGCCTGAATCCGC
>CAZTGH010000319.1:0-6625 GCA_964612985.1 uncultured Pirellulales bacterium | reverse complement strand
TCCCCAAGGTAAGCCTGTCCGGCAGCGGTGATCTTGATACCAGGTCTGGCCAAAAATACACATGATTGCGGCACCGGATGGGCAGACATCAGATGGACGCCGTTATGTGTAAATCTCAGTGCCTTATGTGTGACACGGCGCTGCTACGGACCATCTCTACGCAAAACGGCAGGCCGAAGCTCTTCAGAGCCATCCAGTACCTTGGGAGTAAATATGACGGAGTATTGCGCCGAGATCTCCTGCTCCATGACCGTCTTTAGGTGCTCCAGGCTAGTCCGATCGGGGACGCGGCCGGTGACGTAGATCGTGCGCTGGTTCGCGGTGCCGACACGGATGTTTACCTCAGCGAATCGCGCATCGTCCTCCAGCCTTTTCCATACCGCTGCGATTTCTCGACGCGGTTGCCTGCCCCGCAGCGCCTGGCCGGGCCAGCCCCAGAAGAACGAAGACAGGCCTATGAAGGCAAAAAGGCCGAGGTACAGGAAGATCCTTTTCAGGATATTCACATTTTTCAGCATGGCAGTAGAACAACGTTCCTAGCTGAAGTGCAGTTCGACGATGTCTTTGTCGTGCAGGGCGTGGGTGAGCTGGACGTTCTGTCCGTCGTAGACGCCCGTGCCCCAGCACTTGGCGCTCTTGAGCTTCTCCGCCAGTTCCCGGTGGATCGTCCGCGCCAGATCGTGCACGGTCGCCCCCGCCGGCAGCGTGAACGGATCGTTCATATCCGCCGGCTTGCCGGGTGGCTTCGCATACACGCGAATGATCTCCAGCTTGTCGAACAGGTACTTCGCAAACGCATCCAGCCCCTCGCCCGTCTCCGTCGAGATCGTCACGAACTCCAGCGGTTTATCGCACGACTTCTTTGCCAGTTCCAGCGCCCCGTCGGCCGCGATGTCCGCCTTCGTGCACAGGCAGAATGCCTTGCGCCCCAGGACGTTGCCCTGCTCGTCCACCGCCGGCGTCTCCTCGTCGACCAGCAGCTTCCGCGTCTCCAGAAAGTCCAGCAGAATCAGCAGTTGCTCCTCCACGTCCTGCGACAGGTCGATGACGATCGCGATCAGATCGCAGTTGCGATACGTCCCCACCTGCCCCGGCGCCATGTAGTCGGCGGTAATCGGCGGCATGTCCACGAGCTGAATCTGCACGTCCTCGTACTTCACCATCCCCGGCACCGGCGCGTGCGTCGCAAAGGGAAAGTCCGCCACGTTGACCTTCGCGTTCGTCAGCGCCGCCAGGATCGCGCTCTTGCCGCTGTTCGGCGTCCCCAGCAGCACCACCTGCCCCGCCCCCGTCTTCGGCACGTGGAAGATGTCCACGTGCTTGCCCATCTTCTTCGGCTGCGTCGCCGCCTCGCGAAGCTGGCTGAGCTTCCGCTTCAGGTCCGCCTGGAGATGCTCGGTCCCCTTGTGCTTCGGCATCACCGCCAGCATCTGCTCCAACGCCAGGATCTTCTCCTCATTCGTCGAAGCGCTGCGGTACCACTCTTCCGCCTTGAAATAGTCTGGCGTCAAATTCGCCGGCATCGAATTCTCACCCGAAAGCGATTGTTCTCTCTGTTGCCATGCACTCTCCATTATAGTACGGGCAGACGCCGGTGAAAACATCGCATTTCTACACCCAAACCACCCTCCGGCGTGTTTCTACTGTGACGGACAATCGCTCGTGCAGGCAGGGGCCGCCCGACAGTGCTGGAAGACAAGTACCTAGTCCAGAGGTTCAATGCAGGGGATACCGAGGCCCTGCGCCGGATCTATGAGAAGTACAAGGACGACCTGTTCGCCGTCGCGAGAGCCCTGCTGGGCGATACGGCCGCCGCCGAGGATGTGGTGCACGACGTGATCGTCGCCTTCGCCTCTCAAGCGAGCCGCTTCACGCTGAAAGGGTCGCTCAAGGGCTATTTGGCGATCTGCGTGGCCAATCGGGCGCGGAACGTGTCTCGCCGGCACCGCCCGATCGATCCCGAACGCCTTCACCAGGCCGGACCCGAGCCGGATGCCTATGGGATGGTCTCGGATACGGAACTGCACCACATGGTCAGGGCAGTACTGGCCGACTTGCCGCCGGACCAGCGGCAGGCGATCGTCTTGCACGTACTCGGCTCTCTGCGCTTCCGCGAGATTGCCCGTCAGACCGGAGAATCGGTCAACACAGTCAAAAGTCGGTATCGCTACGGGATGGCCAGGCTGCGGTCCCTTTTGAACGGTCAGGTGGAATGATGAAGCGACCCGGGAAGATCAAGAACTTGATAAGAGCAGCCTGTAGGAAACGTCCCGCCCCGTCCGCCTGGACCGCGGTCGACGAACGCATCCTCAGCGATGCCTCCACTACCATGAAACGAGCAGTGAGCGACCGTCGAGGTTCTCACCGCGTGGCACGATGGAGAAAGATCATGGAAAGCAATGCGACGAAATACTCAGCGGCAGCGGTGCTGGCACTGGCGGTGACCCTTGTTCTTCTCGCTCCGTTCGGCACCTCGCGGCACGGCGCAGTGGTTCTGGCGGATGTCCAGGAGAATGTCAACCGTATTGAGACCTTGATCATACGAGGCACGAAAACCTTCACCCTGCCGGGTGAAGATGCCACGATTTTCGAATTCAACGGAATCAAAGCTCATTTCGATGTCGTGAAGTACTTCTCTGTGAAATATGGCCTGATCGAGGAGGGATATGCTGCAGAGGAACTGATCTATCGCTTCACGTTCAATCGGCCCCAGCGGCAGACCCTGCTGCTGCTTCCTCGTTACAGGAAGTATGGGAAGTTCCCCTCGACCGATGCACAAATGCGACTGCTGGAAAACGGAACGCCCCAGGGCATCATCAACCTGCTCACGCAAGGCAGCTACCAGGAACTCGGGCCGGACACCGTCGACGGTGTAGAAGCGGAGATCTTCGCGTTTCAGGACCCGGAGCCCTTTGTCGGACTCCTGCCCAAAGCCATCTTTGACATTCGCGGCCTGACCGGCAAAGTCTGGATCGGAATTGCCGAGCAACTGCCGGTCCGCGTGGAAGGGGACCTCGATATCGGCAGGAGCTTCATGACCCTGTTCCACGAACTGAACCTCCACGAGGTCAATACGTTTGGCGACTATAACATCGATCTTGACGAGGCCATCTTCGACACCACGCCCCCCCAAGGCTATGAGGAATTGACGCTGAGCGACATGCTTCGCCTGGTTCCGCCAGAGGCCAGGGTGGGTCTTGCCGGCCTGGCTATCGTCCCGGCGGGCGTCGCACCCTGGTGCCTCTTCTTCGTCAGACGCTCCCGCCGTCGTGCCCGGACGCGAAGAGCACGCAGATTGTGACAAGGCCGGTTTCGTTCCCGGGAAATGGAGGTCGTCGGGACGGCCGCGATCCTCTCATAGGATACGACCGTCCCGACGACGTCTCTTGGTGGCTCAGCCTGCGACGCGTTCGGCAACGAGGTCGCCGACCTCGCTGGTCGAGTACCCCATCCGTCCCGCCGCCAGGCTCTTGAGCTTGTTGCCGGTCACATCCATCACCGCCTTCTCGATGGCGTCCGCCGCAGCCTCTTCGCCCAGCGTATCCAGCATCATCTGCGCCGAGCAGATCGCCGCCAGCGGATTGATCACGCCCTGGCCCGTGTACTTCGGGGCGCTGCCGCCGATCGGCTCGAACATGCTGACCCCCTCGGGATTGATGTTGCCGCCCGCCGCGATGCCCATGCCGCCCTGCGTGATCGCGCCGAGGTCCGTGATGATGTCGCCGAACATGTTGCCCGTGACGATCACGTCGAACCACTCGGGGTTCTTCACCATCCACATGCATGTCGCGTCGACGTGGTAGTAATCCCGTCGGATCTCCGGATACTGGGCCTTGCCCATCTCGTGGAAGGCCCGCTCCCACAGGTCGTAGATGTACGTCAGCACGTTCGTCTTGCCGCACAGCGCCAGCGTGTTCTCCTTGCCCTTGCCCCGCGCCTTCTTACCGTGCTTCTTGGCATACTCGAACGCGTACCGCAGGCAGCGATCCACCTGATGACGCGAATACACCGCCGATTGCACCGCCACCTCATGCGCCGTGCCCTTCATCGTGAACCCGCCGGTCCCGGTATACGCGTCCCCCGAATTCTCGCGGACGACGACGTAGTCGATCTCGTTCGGGCCCTTGTCCTTCAGAGGCGTCTCCACCCCCGGGAACAGCTTCACCGGACGCAGGTTGATGTACTGATCCAGCTCGAACCGGGCCTTCAGCAGAATCCCCTTCTCCAGGATCCCCGGCGCCACGTCGGGATGGCCGATCGCGCCCAGCAGAATCGCGTCGAATTTCCGCAGCTCGTCGATGGCGCTGTCGGGCAGCGTCTCCTTCGTCCGCTTGTATCGCTCTCCACCGAAATCGAAGTCCGTCAGCTCCACCTTGAAACCGAACTTATCGGCCGCGGTCTTCAACACCTTCACCGCCTCCACCGTCACTTCCGGCCCCGTCCCGTCGCCGGGCATCACTGCGATCTTGTACGTCTTTGCCATCCAGCTACTTCCTTTCTTGTTCACGTTTTCGAATTGAACTCAACTTCCATCCCGCCCGGTTACCCCTTCGAATCAGGGTTCGGCGCCGGCATCAAGGCCCCAACGTGCTGTCGCCACGCGTGCAGCATGTCGCGAAGTTCGGTTGCCTTCGTCGGGCGATCCGTCGCCAGATCATGCCGTTCGCCCGGATCGTCGCGCAGATTATACAATTCCACGCGCCCGTCTTCATAGAACTCGATCAACTTATAATCCCCCACCCGAACCGCGCCGCCGGGCGAGCCGCCCTGGTTCCCGTAGTGGGGGTAGTGCCAGTAGAACGCCCGATCCTTCGCCCCGTCCTGCCCGCGCAGCAGCGGGACCATGCTCCGCCCGTCGACGTGCTGATCGGGCCTGGCGGGCACTCCCGCCATCTCCAGCATCGTCGGATAGAAGTCCGTGCTGATCACCGGTTCTTCGCACACGCTGCCCACCCGAATCCGTCCGGGCCAGCGCACCATCATCGGCTCGCGAATCCCGCCCTCATACAGCCAGCCCTTGCCCGCCCGCAGCGGAAGATTGGATGTGGGATGGCCCTCCGAGGTCGAAAGCCCGCCGTTGTCCGACATAAAGAACACGACCGTCTCCTCCGCCAGATCCAGGCGGTCCAGCGTATCGAGCACCTTGCCCACCGCCTGGTCCATCGCCTCGACCATCCCCGCGTACACCGCATGGTCCTGCACGAGCCGCACCTTCCGCTCGCCTTCTTCGCCCCAGTCGGGCCCATCATGATCGATGGTCTGTGCCTTCGCCTCGTACTTGGCCTTCAGGTCCTCCCGCGCCATCAGCGGAGTGTGCACGGAATAGAACGACAGATAGGCCAGGAAGGGCCCATCCCG
The DNA here is from genome assembly GCA_964612985.1 of uncultured Pirellulales bacterium. Lineage (GTDB taxonomy): Bacteria > Planctomycetota > Phycisphaerae > Sedimentisphaerales > Anaerobacaceae > Anaerobaca. Next base: position 1,267 of record CAZTGH010000319.1, on the reverse strand, counting down.
ATGTTCTTCCATAAACCGACACGTCTCCGTCGCCAGCCGGTCGGGCAGATGCTCGCCCTCGGGCCCATCCGACAGTCGCGGATTGCCGTAAGGCGAGAAGTACTTCTTGCCGCCATAAGGCCCGCCGCGTTCGATCCCGCCCTGATTGACATCAAACCCCTGATCCTCAGGCCAGAACCCCTCGGGCCCCAGGTGCCATTTGCCCGCGAAGAACGTCGCATACCCATGTGACTTGAGCGCCTCGCCTACCGTCACCTCTTCCAGCGGCAGCCGGTCGCGATACCGCGCCGGCAGCAGTGGCTTGTCCCGCGTCCAATGCCTCTGCACCGTGTCGGGCTGCGGCGCCCCGAAGTAGTCCGTCGTATGCAACCGCGCCGGGTACTTGCCCGTCATAATGCTGGCCCGCGTCGGCGAGCACACCGGACACGCCGCATACGCATTCGTAAACCGCATCCCCTGAGACGCCAGCCGGTCCACGTTCGGGGTTTCATAGAACGTGCTGCCAAAGCACCCCAGGTCCGTCCATCCCAGATCATCCACCAGGAAGAACACGAAATTGGGCCGACGCCGGGCCTCATCCTGACCGAACGAGTTCGAACCACCGAACCCCATCGCCCACGCGCCCGTCGCCGCTCCCATCGCCTTCAAAAAGTCACGTCGCCTCATGTCTTGCCTCCAATCATCTCTCTCGCTCCGCCAGCCATACCTCGAAATCATCTCGCGGCGCGCCCGTCGGCATCCGCGCGTCCATCGCGTCACGCCACGCGTGCAGCATCCGCCGCAACTCGGCGGCCTTCTCGGGTCTCGTCTTCGCCAGATCCCGTTGTTCGCCGGGATCATCCGCCAGATCGTAGAGCTCGACCCTGCCGTCTTCGTACCATTCGATCAGCTTGTATTCCCCCGCCCGGACCGCACCGCTGGGCCGGCTCCCGCTGCCGTGATAGTGCGGATAGTGCCAGTAGATCGCCGAACGATCCAAGGCTCCCGCCCCCTTCAACAACGGCACGAGGCTCACGCCATCCATATGCTGCTCGGGTCGCAGCGCCGACCCCGCCATCTCCAGCATCGTCGGATAGAAGTCCGTGCTCGTTACCGGCGCATGACAGACGCTCCCCGCCTCGACCACGCCAGGCCACTTGATCAGCATGGGCTCGCGGATGCCCCCCTCATACAGCCACCCCTTGCCCGCCCGCAGCGGCAGATTGCAGGTCGGCCCCTCACGTCCCACGGTAGATAGCCCCCCGTTGTCCGACATGAAGATCACGAT
>CAZTGH010000318.1:2441-6685 GCA_964612985.1 uncultured Pirellulales bacterium | reverse complement strand
TGGCGGCGCCTGCTCCCCATACAATGGGGATCGTGGACTGATGGGGCAAACGGGGCGAGCTGGGCGCTGGCTGCGTCAAAGGTGGCTTGTTCGTAACGATAAAGAACCTGTGCGATGGAGAGAAATCTGTGACGGGTCGATCTCGAAACGACTTCAGGGGGCACGGAATATGGCGCCTCATCGCGTTGTGGGGTCTCTGCGCGGTGCTCGTCCTGGGCATAGCTTCCGGATGTAGTCGCGAGCATTACAAGGAGAAGGCGGACGAGGAGGTCTACGGGATCCTCGAAGACAAGTGGCAGGACGACTTCGGGCAGATGGCCAACTACCAGGTCAACGACGAGGCGCCGAACAACGTCGAGGTGCTGGAAGTGGTCCCGCCCGATGGGGTGCTGAATCTGGCCGAGGCGGTCGAGCTCGCCACCCTGTATAGCCGGGAATACCAGTCCCGAAAGGAAGGGTTGTACCTCGACGCCCTCGGTCTGACGCTGACCCGGTATCGATATGCCCCGCAGTGGTTTGGAACGTTCGATTCTTTTTACACCAAGAATGATTTCCAGGGCGAGGATATCACCGTCGGATCCGATGCGGGGGTGGATAAGACGTTTCTTTTCGCCAATGGCTTGCAGATGACGACCGGGCTCGCCCTGGATTGGACGCGGTGGCTGACAGGAGATCCGCGAACGTCTCTCGGATCGGTCCTGACCTCCACGCTGGCCTTTCCGATTTTCGGCGCCGGAGCGGGCCTGGAGGCATGGGAGCAACTGACCCAGGCGGAGCGGAATGTCCTGTACAGCATCCGCTCGTTCAATCGCTATCGCAAGACCTTTGTGGTTTCAGTCATCAGTGACTATTTTCGCGTCTTGCAGCAGCGGGAGACGGTCGCCATTCAGGAGGCCAGCTACGAACGACTCATCGAATCGACGAACCAGTTGCGTATGGAAGTCGAGGTCGGGCAGAGGCCCGCATATGACCTGGGGGAAGCGGAACAGCGGTTGCTGACCGCCGAGCAGAATCTGGTTTCCGCCCGCCAGAATTACGAACAGACGCTGGACCGGTTCAAGGTCCGCCTGTCGCTGCCGACCGATGCCGATGTGATCCTGGATCCGAACGAACTGACGGCGCTGGCGGAGTTCGGGATCACTCAGCCCGAGTATTCGGAAGCGGAAGCAACCGAACTGGCGCTGACGCGACGTCTCGATCTGGCCAACACGTGGGATGCCGTTTATGATGCCGAGCGAAGACTGGAACTGGCCGCCAAAGGGCTCGGGATTCAGTTGAACCTGGTTGCGGCGACAACGGTCAATTCCGAACCGGAAACGCGATTTGCCTCGCTCCAGTTCGACGAGGGCGACTATCGCCTGGGTCTCGAAGGAGATCTGCCGCTGGACCGCAAGGCCGAAAGAAACGCGTATCGCGCCGCGTTGATCACGGTGCAGCAGCGTCAGCGCGGGTACGAAGAGCAGGTCGATGAAGTCAAGCTGGGCGTCCGTCAGGCGTACCGCGACCTGGCGGAAACGGCGGAGACGTATCGGATTCAGCAAATCGGTGTGGACCTGGCGCAGAAGCGCGTGGAAGTCGAGAAACTTTCGCTTCAGTACGGAAGAGGCACGGTGCGACTGCTGCTCGAATCGGAAGACGCCCTGGTGCGGGCGCAGAACGATGCACTTGGTGCTTTGGTCGATCACATGATCGCGAAGCTCAGTTTCTTCCGAGATATTGGCGTATTGCAGGTCCGACCGGACGGCATGTGGGAGCATACGACAGAATGAAAGATGCCACGAACAAATCAAAACAGGGACCATCGATGAGTCACCGTCCGTCGACCAAGTCGGGCAAGCCACGCAGGAAACGGCGCTGGGTCGTTGCCCTTGTGCTTGTTCTCATCGTGGCGGGCGTCTCGGTGCTCGTTGCGTCGATCAAGGGAGACGCCGGGGCGGGTAGTACGTCGGGTGGGACGTTTACCGCACGCCGGGACAACCTGATGATTACGGTCAGCGAGGGCGGCAGCATCCGCGCGCACAAGTCCATCGAATACCGTTGTGAGGTCGAATCGCGCGGGGCGCAGATCACGATCCTGGACATCGTCCCGCCGGGGACGTACGTCAGCCAGAAGGATGTCGACGAGGGGATGGTCCTCGTGAAGCTCGATTCGTCCTCTCTGGATGAGCAGCTCATTCGGGAGAGGATGGAATTGGCGGGCGATCAGGAGGGCGTGACCTCGGCCAAGGAGGCCTACGACATCCAGGTGATTCAGAACGAGAGCGACATGGCGGACGGTCGGCTTCAGGTGCGTTTCGCACTGTTGGATCTCCAGAGGTACCTGGGCTCTGAGTTGGCAGGACAACTGACGAAAGATGTCAATGACGTGATCGACCTGACCGAGCACGTGGCGCCGATCATTGCGGCGGTCCGAGAGGACCCCAATCTGCTCGATGGTTCGGCCGCCGGCCAGGAATTGAAACGACTCAATGATGAGATCACGCTGGCGACCGGCAATCTGTCGACCGCGCGGGCCAGACTGGTGGGCACGGAGAAGCTCCATGATGCCAACTACGTCTCGGACCTCGATTTGGAAGGAGATCGTCTCACCGTCATCAATCGCGAATTCTCCGAGGAGAATGCCCGGGTGAGTCTGGACCTGTTTTTCCGTTACGATTTCCCAAAAGAGGCTGAGCAGAACGTCAGCGACTACATCGAGGCAGGTCGCAGGTTGGACCGGACCCGCGCCGAATGCCGTTCGCGACTGGCCCAGGCCCAGGCGAGGCTGGCCAACGCACAGGAGCGGTTCCAATCCCAGCAGACCCGCGTCAACGACCTGGAGACGCAGATTGCCAACTGCACGATTCGCGCCAAGGCGCCGGGACTGGTGATCTACGGTACCGGCGGCAGCGGCGATGCGTTCCGCGCGATGCGAGGTCGGGGCGGCGGAGGCAGCGGCATTATCGCCGAAGGCGAGACCGTCTACGAAGGTCAGACGATCCTTTCCATGCCCGATACCGCGACGATGGTAGCCGAGATCAGCGTCCACGAAACCGAGGTGGACAAGGTCCGCCCGGGTCAACCGGCGACGATCGTGATGGACGCGTTCCCCGATCGGATTCTGCATGGCGAGGTGATGGAAGTGGCGCCGCTGCCCGACCAGCAGCGCGGCTGGATGAACCCCGACCTGAAGGTGTACACCACCCTGGTAGAGATCGATGGAACGCACGACTTCCTGCGTACGCGGATGTCGTGCCGGGTCGAGGTCCTCGTCCGCGATCTGAGGGACGTCATCATCGTGCCGATCCAGGTGGTCGCGAATCGGCGAGGCCGAAAGGTGTGTTACGTCGTGACGCCGGGAGGTACGGAAGAGCGCGAAGTGCAGACGGGCGCCTTCAACGATACGTTCGTGCAAATCGTCAGCGGTCTGGAAGAAGGCGAAGAAGTGCTTCTGAATCCTCCGCTGTTCACCGAATCGGCGAGCGCCTCGTCCTTCCTCGAGCGGCCCGAGCGGCCCGGTTTCCGCAGGACCGACGCGAACGACCTGGGCGGGGTCGGACCCGGCGCTGAGCAGACAGAGCCGGCAGCGGGCGGGCCGGGGATGCCGGGCGGTATCGAGATAACCGACGAGATGAGACAGCAGATGCGTCAATCCAGGCGTCCGCGAGGCGAGGGCGCCGGCGCCCCTGGCGGCGACGGTCCAGGAATGCCTGGCGAGGAGATGACGCCCGAGCAGCGGCAGCAGATGCGCGAACGTCTCCAGCGCCAGGGCGGCGAGCCCGGCGGTGGCCAAGGAGTGCCGGGAGGGGAGATGACGCCCGAACAGCGTCAACAGATGATGGAACGCTTCCGCCGGGAAGCGGGCGAGATGACGCCCGAGCAGCGGCAGCAGATGATGCAGCGCTTCCAGCAGCAGGGCGGTCGTCGCGGCCCGCGCAGCGACGGGCAGCCCGGCCAGGAGACCCCGCCCCGCGGCGCTTCGGAAGGTGCCGAAGGAGCACCTCGCCCGGCACCACCGGCGGATGATCCGTCGAATTAGACCCTCGGCTCGCTCACAGGCAAAGGAACCAGTCAAGCATGATAGAGTACGGTCAAGAGCCCCGGTTGGAGTTCGATACCGACGGTCCGATCCTTATGATGGACCAGTTGTGCAAGAGCTACCAGCTCGGCAGCATGGAACTTCGCGTACTGAGAGAGATCGATCTGTCCATCGGTAGCGGCGAATATGTCGCCATCATGGGACCGAGCGGCTCGGGCAAGTCAAC
>CAZTGH010000318.1:0-2431 GCA_964612985.1 uncultured Pirellulales bacterium | reverse complement strand
AATATGATCGGCTGTCTCGACCGTCCGACCAGCGGCGACTACCAGCTCGGTGGACAAAGTGTATCGGAACTGGATGATGATGACTTGTCCATGATCCGCGGCGCCCGCATCGGCTTTGTGTTCCAATCATTCAACCTCATTGCCCAGTTGAACGTTGTCGAGAACATCGAGATCCCGATGTACTACCAGGGTTACACCGAGCATGAGAGCGCCGAACGGGCCCGAGAGCTGGCGACGATGGTCGGTCTCGGGGATCGAATCGGACACCGCCCGTCGGAACTCAGCGGTGGCCAGCAACAGCGCGTCGCCATCGCCCGGGCACTGGCCAACGATCCGCTGATCATTCTGGCCGACGAGCCTACGGGAAACCTGGACTCGGCCAGCGGGTCCGATATCCTGACGATTCTCGATCGCCTCCACGAGGAAGGCAAGACCCTGATTGTCGTGACCCACGACGAGCACATCGCCACCCGCGCGCAGCGCGTGGTCCGGCTTTTCGACGGCTACATCGCAAAGGACGAGTTCAATAAACGGTAGGACCCTATGTTCTTCTTTCGGTTGAAACGCACGATCAAGCTGGGCGGTAAGAGCCTGTGGATGCACCGTCTGCGCTCGACGCTGACGACGCTGGGCATCATCTTCGGCGTCTCTTCCGTGATCGCGATGCTCGCGATCGGGGAGGGCGCCAGCCGCGACGCCCAGGAGAAGATCGCGCAGCTCGGCAGTCGCAACATCATCATCAAGACGACGAAACCGTCGGAAGATCAGGCCGCCGGTGGTCAGCAGCAGACCCTGATGGAATACGGGCTGACCTACGACGACGCCGAGCGGTTTCAGAACGGGATTCCCGACGTGCAGGTGATCGTGCCGAACCGTAGGATTTCGCAGCAGGCGTCGTGCCGTCATCGCCGTGCCTCGATCGAGGTCGTGGGGACTGTGCCCTGGTATCCGGAAATCTCGCCCACTCGTCTCAAGTTCGGGCGATTTCTCAGCACCACCGACATGCACTACAAGCAGGGTGTCTGCGTCCTCGATGAGCGCGTGGTCAAGGAACTGTTCGCCTTCGACGATCCGATCGGCCAGGATGTCAAGATCGGCAGCGATTACTATCGCGTCGTTGGGATCACCGCCGAACAGAGCGCCACGCCCGCTTCGGCGGAGCTCGAACAGAAAGACGCGACTGGAGCCAAGAAGGCCGGCGGCGCCAACGTCGGCGCCATGTACGTGCCTCTGACGACGGTGAAGGAACGCTTCGGTGAGATGTCGCTTCAGATTTCGTCCGGCGGCGGAGGCACGATGGAGCGGGTCGAACTCCAGGAGATCATCGTGCAGGTCGCCGACGTCGATATGGTGATGGGAACGCGCCAAAGCGTCCAGACACTGCTGTCCCGCTTCCACAAGAAGAACGATTACGAGATCGTGGTGCCGCTGGAGCTGATGCGGCAGGCGAAAGACTTTCAGCGGATCTTTACGATCGTGCTGGGTTCGATCGCGGCCATCTCTCTGCTGGTCGGCGGCATCGGCATCATGAACATCATGATGGCCACCGTCAGCGAGCGGACGCGGGAAATCGGTATCCGTCGGGCCCTGGGCGCCAAGAAGCGCGATATCGTGTTCCAATTCCTCTCCGAGACGCTGATCCTGACGCTGTCGGGCGGTCTGCTGGGCATGGGACTCGGGGTGCTGATTCCATTTTTTGTCACCCACTTCGGGCAGATGCGCACCGTTATTACGGGCAGCTCCCTGGTCCTGGCGTTCGGCATCAGCGGGGCGGTCGGGATCGCCTTCGGTCTATATCCGGCCTATCGGGCCGCCAACATGGACCCGATCGAATCGTTACGCCACGAATGAGGCGGAGCTGTCTCTCACCGCAACCGGACTGAGCCGGCTTACTCCGCAGGCTTGGTGGCGTCGGGTTTTCCTTCGGGCCCGGATTCCTTCTTCATGCCGGGAGGCATGACCAGCCCGCTCTGACCGCGACGGTCGCGAAAATCGGTGATGATCTTGACGGCTTCCGTCGGATCATCGGCCACCGTGAACACGTCGAGGTCTTCGGGCGAGATATACTCACACTCCGCGAGCATCGTTTCTTTGATCCAGGTGATCAGACCGTCCCAGAAATCGCTGCACATCAGCACGACGGGGAATAACGCCTGCTTGAGCGTTTGAATCAGCACCAGCGATTCGAAGAACTCATCCATCGTTCCATAGCCGCCGGGAAAGACGATGAAGCCATGGGCGTACTTGAGAAACATGACCTTGCGCACGAAGAAGTAGCGAAAATGCAGGGAGAGGTTCTGGTATTCGTTGGGCATCTGCTCCATCGGCAGTTCGATGTTCAGCCCGATGCTGGTTCCGCCTGCTTCCGCGGCGCCGCGATTGGCGGCTTCCATCACACCGCCCCCGCCGCCGGTGATGACAGCGAATCCTG
>CAZTGH010000317.1:0-6686 GCA_964612985.1 uncultured Pirellulales bacterium | reverse complement strand
CAGGGCGAAACGGAGGCAGGTTCTCGTCGACATCAACACACAAAAGGATTATCTGTTGGCCGACGGCGTCGCTTGCATCCGAAACCATCGCAGAGTACTGGCCCACATCCGTCGCATGATGGCGTGGGCACGGCAACGAGAGATCCCGATCATCTCGACGTGCGAGATCTATCCTGACAGCAACAACGGCGATCCACGCTATTGCATCGACGGCACACCGGGCCAGGAGAAGATCAGCTACACCCTGATGCCGAACCGGATCATCTTCCCGGCCGACGGCAGCACCGATTTGCCGCGTGATATGCTTCGGCGCTATCAACAGGTCGTGCTCCACAAGCGCTGCGTGGACCCGTTCGACGAGCCCCGGATCGACCGGTTGCTCAGCGAGGTCTCTGCGGCCGAGTTCGTTCTGGTAGGCGCCTGTGCCGAAGGGGCGGTCAAGGCGGCGGCCCTGGGGCTGCTCCAGAGAGACAAGCGGGTGGCCGTCATTGTCGATGCCGTAGGCTATCATGACAACCGGGAGGCGAAGATGGCCTTTCGCAAGATGGAGGCCAAAGGGGCTCGACTGATCGAAACGCGGCGTCTGGCGGGCTCGTCCCATCTGCGCCAGGTCGGCTGCTGTCATTGCGAAAGCTGTCAGCGCCTCGGGCAGAAGATGGTGATCGGCGGCAGTCACGAGAACTAAGGGACACTGGTAATGCCGGCAGAGGCCTCTTGCTGCCTTTTTCGCCGCCCGGCCAAAACTATCGGACGCACCCCGAACTTGCTGTTTTCCTCATTCAATGCGCTCCAAACCTTCCCACTCAGCGTAGAACCCCGCTTTTGCACGTTATCAGCGGATACGGGTCCATCCCGGCGGCAAGTGATCCGCATTGCAGGCTAGCAAGCGTCCCCCGGATTCGATATAATATGGGTAAGCAAACGAATAAGATGGACCCAGCGTAAAGGAGCCGACATGACCCTGACCGCAGCAGCTATTGCCGTTTTTTGTCTTAGCGGAGTCCTTATGGCGGCCGAGCCGAACCAGCCTTCCGATCCCTATTGCCTGATCCAGACCAACAAGGGCGATATCGTCGTCCGTCTGTACGCCCAGGAAGCCCCGAAGACCGTCGAGAACTTTCTCGGACTGGCCGAGGGCACCAAGGTGTTCACCGATCCGAAGACGAAGCAGAGGGTCCGGAAAGCCTACTACAACGGCCTGATTTTCCATCGCGTGATCAAGGGCTTCATGATCCAGGGGGGATGTCCGCTGGGAACCGGCAAAGGCGGGCCGGGATACAAGTTCGAAGATGAAATCAACGCCGATGCCCTCGGGCTGGACGAGCAGAAGGTCCTCGATGATCAGGGGCGTCCTCATCCGTGGCTGACGATTCGATCGCAGGAAGATTTCAACAACACCGTATTGCGCCCGCTGTTCCGGGCGATGGGCATTACCTCCGATGAGGAGTTGGCCGAGCGCCAGCAGGAGGTCAACGACCGCGTTCATGCGATGACGCTGAAAGACGCCTACACCAACCTCGGATACGAGTACAACGACAAGCTCAAGTCGCGCCCGCCCAAACGGGGGTCGCTGGCCATGGCCAACGCCGGCCCGAACACGAACGGTTCGCAGTTCTTTATCAATCTGGTGGACACCCCCTGGCTGACGGGCAAGCACACGGTTTTCGGCGAGGTGGTCAAAGGCATGGACGTGGTCGATCGCATCGGCGAGGTTCCCGTAACCAGCGCCAGTCTGCCGATCGATCCGGTTCGGATCCTCTCAATAGAGCGTGTCGAACCCGAGAAGTGAGGACGCAACAGCAGGGCCTTGTTCGCATCGCATGATGAGAACGGCAGTCCTGATACGGCCGAGCGGATCGTCTGAAAGACATGCCCGCTCGCGGGTGACAGATGCTTACGGATTGAACTGTGCCTTGGGGACTTCGCGAACCGCCGGATCGACGTTGAAGTAGTCTTCCGGCTGGAAGCCGAACGTGCCCGCGACGACGCTGCTGGGAAACGTCTCGCACTTGTTGCGGTAGTCGCGCACATTGCCGTTGAAGAACCGCCTCGCCGCCTGGATGCGGTCCTCGGTGTTGACCAGTTCCTTCTGAAGGGCGAGGAAATTCCGATCCGCCTTCAGTTGCGGATAGTTCTCCACGACGCCCATCAGCTGCTGCAAGGCAGAGACAAGTTGGCTCTCATCGGCCGCCTGCTGGTTCGGGCGACCCTGGCTGGCCATACACTGGGCCCGCAATTCGGTGATCCGTTCAAAGATCTCCCGCTCGTGGGCGGCATACCCCTTGACCATGGCGACCAGGTTTGGGATCAGTTCGTATCGCCGCTTCAGTTCCGTGTCGATATTGGCCCAGGCGTCGCGAATGTGATTCCGCAGTGCAACGAGCGTGTTGTACGTCAGGATCACGTACAGAACCGGCACGACGACAACGACAGCGAGGATGGCGAACGGGACCCACATAATCAGCTCCGTGCGAAAAGGTAGTCGGGCAGCAGAGAGCGGATCCGGATCAATCTCTGCAGATTGGGTTCGATCTGCTGGGGTTTCAGCCTGTGGTCGAACGAGATCGCGAGTGAATCGAGCTCGATCTCGATCGTCAAGTCGGGGTTGGCCAGGAGATATTCGATCATCTGTGCGTTGCAGACGTCGTAGGCGAATTTCTTGTTATTCGAGCGAACGCAGAATTTGCGGCTGAACTCGTGGGACTCGAAATCGATATCGTCGTAGCCGACGGCCTGGGCGATCTTGGAGAAAAACCCCTCGGCGCCGATCTTCAGTTCGGGAAACGAGGCGGCCAGTCGCAGGACGAAGAACGAGAAGTAATGGTGATGGGTCTGTCTGCGCCCCTTGGAATCGGTCGAGTGAGTCTCGTAGTGATAGTCAAAGGCGGTGACATCATGGCCCTGATAGCTGCCCGAAAGGACGTTGAAGGCATAGCGATCCGAGCCTTGGCGGAGTTTGTCGAGGAATTGAAATCGCTGGGCCAGGTCCCGGCTCTTGCCGGGATTGAAGTGCAGGCCCAATCGGCTGGCCAGCGCGAACATCGCTTCGCGTCGTTTCTTGGCGGCCAGATGGCCCATGATCGCGCCGACGACGATCAGGGCGAGGACACCGAGGATGACGATAATCTGCATGGGCGGTTTCTCCCGATCCGGTTCCCTTGTGTCACGTGCGGATTCTCTATTGTACCGCCACGCAGACTACCACATTTGCTCTTGGCTCGGAAGGATATTTGGTTGCCCGCCCACTGCGATGGGCGGTAGACTGGCGGCTTTGATGGACTGGATCACGATGCACGGAAAGGAGTATTGAGGCGATGCCCAAGACCAAGATCCTGGCGACGCTGGGTCCCGCCAGCGCCAACGCTACGGTACTGCGAAAGATGTTCAGGGCGGGACTCGACGCCGTCCGGCTGAATTTCTCGCACGGCACGCACGCCCAGCATGCCGAGTCCATCGACTTGGTTCGCCGGCTCAATGCGAAGTACCGGCGTCGCATTCGCATCATGCAGGATCTCGAAGGTTTTCGCATCCGGGTCGGACGGTTCGCAGGCAGCAAGACCCGCGAGTTGAAGAACCACTCGATCCTCTGGCTGACCAACGACGAAACGGCCTCCGGACCCAGGACGATCCCGTTCGACTATGCCGGCGATCTGACGCGGATCAAGAAAGGCCAGTTGGTCTTCATCGACGACGGCAAGCTGATTCTTCGCGTCAAGGAAAGCTCGGCCACCCGCCTCAAGACCGTCGTCGTCGAAGGAGGCATGCTGAAGGAGCGCAAAGGCATCAACATGCCTGGCGCGACCTTCGAGTTCGAGGCGATGACGGCCAAGGACAAGAAGGACCTCGAGTTCGGGATCGCGCATGAGGTGGATTTCGTGGCGCTGTCATTCGTGCGGGATGCCGACGATGTGCGTGAGGTGGCCGAGATCGTCAAACCCCGTCTGCCCAGGTGCAAGATCGTCGCGAAGGTCGAGAATCGCCAGGCCATCGACAACATCGATTCAATCATCGAGGCCGCTGATGGGGTGATGATCGCACGAGGGGACATGGGGGTGGCGATCCCGATCCATGAAGTGCCGATCGTTCAGAAGCACATCATTCGCAAGTGCAACGAAGCCTGCAAGTTCGTGATCACCGCCACCCAGATGCTGGAGCACATAACCGAGCACAGTCGGCCCACACGCGCCGAGGTCACCGACGTGGCCAATGCGATCCTCGACGGGACCGACTACGTCATGCTCTCGGCCGAGACGGCGGCAGGGAAGTTCCCCTACGAGTCGGTTGCGATGATGAACGAGATCATCAAGTTCACCGAGAAGTCCCGGGCGTCGCTGCACTGATCGCAGCCCCCTGGAGCGAGGCTACGGCTCGGGTACGAAGGATTCGGCATTGGCGTGGAATTCCTCGCTCGCGGTCTCGGCGTCCTGCTCTTCGATCATCGCGGCGTAGCCGGCGGGGACCTCGCCGTTGCGCCCATATCGGACGGCGGGACTCCAACTCCAGCGGGACCAAACGTCGTTCTGGCTCTGGATCACCCAGTCTGCATTGGCCACCGTAATCACAATCAGCACGATCATGACCACGGTGACGACCGACATGGACAGCACCGCGATCAGCGATGGGGCGATACCGGCCAATGACCGCCTCGGCACGGTCCGAGAATCACGGGCATCGAAACGAGACCACAACTCTTCCCACGCCGCAAAGGGCCCCGGTGCCGATAAGGTGTTCGGCCGTAGGTTCATGATCGAATCCTCCATCACCTTCCATATAAAGCATGCGCTATTTCGAAGGCGATGGAGGCGAATTCTGCCCGATTGTAGCCGATTCCTGTGCGGCTACGTTCTGGTGACGACCCGAAGCCACTCCTGAGCCATTAACTCGGCGCCGGCGATCGTCGGGTGGACGCCATCGCCTGCCCAGTAGGCCGGCGGCGCCGTCCGGATCGCCTGGTCGAACATTTCCTGGAAGGGGACGAAGACGGCGTCGAAGGACCTGGCGACCCGTCTGGCTGCCGCGCGATAGCCGTCGAATTCAGGGAACCACCTGTCGTTCACGGCGCCGCAGCGGAGTACGAACGGCTCACAAACCACCAGTTTGACGCCTGGAAGCGCGCGTTTTGTCCGTTCGAGCAGGGCGCGGTAGTCGCGCTCGTAGATCTCGCTCGTACCGTCGTAGCGACCGTCCAGATTGTGCCAGATGTCGTTGACGCCGATCAGGACGCTGACGAGATTGGGTTTCAGGGCGAGGCAGTCCTTTTCCCAGCGGTCGGCGAGTTGGAAGACCTTGTTGCCGCTGATGCCTCGGTTGTAGATCGTCAGTTTCGCCTCAGGGAAATCAGCCAACAGGCTTGCGGCGGCAAGAAATGCGTAGCCGCTGCCCAGCGCCCGGGTATCGTTGGCGTTGTCCTCCCGCCTCCGGTCGCGGCCGGCATCGGTGATCGAATCGCCCTGGAACAGGATCGTGTCGCCAGAGCCGATCAAGCCACTGCTTCTTTGACCGGTCGGACGGGCCATCGAGTTGGAGCAGCCCGAGGACGACAACAGCGACGATGCAGTCAACGCGGTGGCAGTCGCCGCGGCGGCCTTCCCCATGAATCCTCGTCGCGTGGTGGGGCACTTTGCTGAATCCGATTCTGGCATGTTCTTTTCTCCCTTTCCGTGCGTGTTAGCCGATACGCCGTTCGTAGGCGCGGTAGAGCAGGTCGAGTTCGGCGGTCCGGGCGTCGTAGTCACGCTGGAGTTCGCCGATCTGGTCGGGATTCTTATAGACCTCCGCGTCACCGAATTGCTCCTTCATTTCCTCGATCTCGCGTTCGAGTTCGAGGATCATCTCCTCGATCTGCTCGGCGGAGTACTTATTGAACCGTTTGAGCTCTTCGGGTGTCGTGCTGCGGGGCTTGTCGGCGCCGTCGGCGGAGGATCGGCTCTTACGGGAGCTGTCTTTATCGGATCGTCGGGCCTGTTGCGCCGCCTCGTTGCGCTGGCGGACCAGCGACGCGTAGGTCGAATAGGCGGGTTCGCCTGCGACGAATTCGGTCCTGCCCAGGCAGCGGTTGCCGAGTTCATCGCTGCCGATCACCAGCAGCCGGTCGACAGCCCGGTCGAGGAAGTAGCGGTCGTGACTGACCACGATGATCGTCCCGGCGTAGTCGTCGAGAGCCGCCTCCAGCATCTCGCGGCTGGCAATATCGAGGTGGTTGGTGGGCTCGTCCATGATCAGCACGTCCGGCTCGGTCAGCACGAGCTTGCACAGCATCAGGCGGTTCCGCTGGCCTCCGCTGAGTTCGCTACACTGCTTGAATACGTCGTCGCCCGAGAAGAGGAACGCGCCCAGGCGGCTGCGGACCTTCTCGGCCGACAGGTCGGGACGGACACTGCGGGCTTCGTCCAGAACGGTCCTGGTCGGATCGAGAACGTCGCCATGCTGGTCGAGGTAACCGACGCGCAGGCTGGCGCCCATGCGGATCGTGCCGGCGGTTGACTCGATCTGACCCAGCGCGAGTTTGAGCAGGGTACTCTTGCCGGTGCCGTTGGGACCGGTGACGCCCAGGCGTTCGCCATGAAGGAGGTCGAACGTCAGGTGCTCGAAAAGCGTCAGGTCGCCGAACGATTTGCCCAGGTCCTCACAGCGGACGACGATGTCGCTGGTGCGATCCGCCTTGCCGAACGAGAAGCGGATCGTCT
>CAZTGH010000316.1:0-6717 GCA_964612985.1 uncultured Pirellulales bacterium | reverse complement strand
CCGTGAAATCGAAAGAGCAGAGGATGCTGACCGGGCGGCAGTCCAGCGCTGTCTCAGCCGTTTGCCCGGGCCCGATGTCGATCCCGCCATTGTGGAACAATTGACCGAATCATCCACAGCACAGGTCAGAACGGCATTGATTGCTGTCTTGGTCGAAAGACAAGCCTATGACACCCTTCCGATTCTCCTGGGTCTCGTCACTGACGAGGACCAGGGAGTTCGCATCGAAGCGGTGAAGGCGGCCGGTGCATTGGCCGGTAGCGACAGCGTGCCGATTTTGATGGCCGGCCTGAGCGCCGCCGAAGGAGCGCAGGAGCGTCGGGCGATCGAGGATGCCCTGGTCGCCATTGCGCGACGGTCAAGCAATTACCAGCCCACGATTGCTGCAATCGCTGAGGCGATGTCGGAGGTAAAGGGGCCGGCCGGAGAGTCTCTTCTGCGCATTCTCGGGCGATTGGGCGGGCCAGCGGCGCTCGACGTCGTGCGCGACACTCTCAAGAACGGGGACCCGACGATCCGTCAAACCGTCGTTCGCGTCCTGGGAGCTTGGCCGGATGCGTCACCGCTGGGTGATTTGCTGAGCGCCGCCCGTGAGGCGGAAAGCGTCCCGATCAGGATTCTGGCCTTGCGAGGCTTCGCGAATCTCTATCGTCAGGCACAAGACCTGACGGAAGCGGAACTGAAATCGATGGCTGCCGAAGCGATGGCCTTGGCGGATCGAAGACAGGAACGAAGCCTGCTCTTGTCGGCCCTGGCCGGGAATCCTCTGGCGGCCAACCTCGAAATCCCCCTGGCTCTGCTCGATGACGCGGACCTGAAACGGGAGGCGGCGATGGCAGCGCTGGGTATCCTCGAAGCTCTTGGCGATCGATGGCCGGACCGCGCCAAGTCGGCCCTGGCGCGAATCCGCGCCGGCGCATCCGGTTCGGAGGTGGCCGCACGTGCGGAAGCACTGATGCTGCGACTCAGCCGCCCCACGAATTTGGCCATTCGCGGCGTTGCGAGTAGCCCCGACGAGCTCGATAAGGACGGCGCCGCCGATGGCGACCAGGCGGGCATCGATGGCGATCCAGCGACGTACTGGGACGAGGCGGACGGTCACTCGCTCTACCGGTATCGCGTGACCTTTGCCGACGAGGTTCGCATCTCATCGCTGAGTATTATGGGGTACCAACATCACAATTATGCTCCGAAGGACTTTGCCATTCTTTGCGATGGCAAGTCGGTCAAGGTCGTACGCGACGCCGTCTACACGGATAATCTGTTGATTGTAGCGTTTCCGGCTACGTCGTGTCGGACCGTGGAACTGGAGATCACCGGCCGGTATGGCCCCAGTCCGGCTATTCGCGAACTAGAGATCTATGCCGCGCCTGACTGAACCTGGATATGGCCTTGGCAACGGACAGAGGGCTGTCGATTGGTTACGAACCTGAAACTCATCCATGATGAAAGATAGGAGTGACGAACCGATGCAAGGTAGGATTCTGAGCCGACGGAGGTTCTTGCGAAACACGGCCGGCGCCGCAGCCGGCGCCTGTGCCATTCCCTATGTGATCACCTCCCCGGCGCTGGGCGTTGGCAACATGCCGCCGGCCAGCGAACGCGTGACGCTGGGCCACATCGGAGTAGGGGGGCAGGGCAGTGGTCTGCTGCGCGGCTTCCTCAGCCTGGAACGCGCTCAGAGCGTGGCCGTTTGCGACTGCTTTGCCGATCGCGGGGCCGAGCGGGCCAGGACGATCGACGAAGCCTACGAGAAACGAAGCGGAGAGGCAGAATATCGGGGCTGCCGGACGTATGCGGACTTCCGTGAGTTGCTGGCACGTCCGGACATCGATGCGGTTGTCATCGCCACCCCCGACCACTGGCATGTCCCGATCGCTCTGGCTGCGGCCCGAGCCGGCAAGGATATGTACGTGGAAAAGCCTCTCGGCCTCAGCATTGAGCAGAACAAAGCGTTGCGGGCGGCCATCAAACGCTATGGCAATGTATTCCAGTACGGAACGCAGCAGCGATCCTTCAATACGCACTGCGCCTTTGCCTGTGAACTCGTGCGAAACGGCTATCTGGGCGAGATCCAGAAGATCCACGTCGATGCTCCGGCCGGCTCGAGCGGCGGTTCGACCGAAGCGATTCCCGTGCCCGAGGGGTTCGACTATGAGATGTGGCTGGGCCCGGCCCGATGGAGCGACTACACCCAGGACCGCTGCACCAGCTCCGGCTCGTGGTTTGTCTACGACAACTCGCTGGGTTTCATCGCGGGTTGGGGCGCTCACCCGCTGGACGTCATGCACTGGGGATATCCGGAAGTTCCCATCGAGTACGAAGGCACCGGGCAGATCCCGACCGAAGGTCTCTTTGATACGGTTACGAACTGGCATGTGCGCGGGCGGTTCGCCTCCGGCGTGGAGTTCCTCTTCAAGGACGGATCCGACAAGACCACGTTCTTCGGTGCCGAGGGCTGGGTGGCCGCCTCCCGGGGCGGGATCAACGCCCATCCGAAAGCGCTCCTGGAGATCAAGCTGAAGCCGGGAGACGTTCGC
This sequence comes from uncultured Pirellulales bacterium, assembly GCA_964612985.1. GTDB lineage: Bacteria > Planctomycetota > Phycisphaerae > Sedimentisphaerales > Anaerobacaceae > Anaerobaca. Next base: position 4,177 of record CAZTGH010000316.1, on the reverse strand, counting down.
CTGCTCCAGGCTACGAATCACTACCAGAACTTCATCGACGCCGTCCGGTTGCGGACGACCCCCGCCAGCCCGATCGACAGTGCGGTCCAGTCGGATTTCGTCAGCCATCTCAGCGATATGGCGATTCGCACCGGGCGTAAGATCCTCTGGGACCCGGTCAACGAAACGATCGTCGGCGATGAGAACCTGACCCGACGGATGAAGCGACCGATGCGCGCCCCCTGGCGTCTCTGAGCGCTGTCCCGCCGTTCTGAAACAACCGTGGGGGCCGTTCTCGATCCTCCATACCGTGCCCATCTGGAAAGGAATGCATGATGTCAATTGGAACAAAACTGGCGTTCGCGTGGTGCCTGTCCCTTCTGGCTCTCACGGTTCCCCTGGGTGCTGGAGTTGGGTTCGAGACGGAGTATCTCTCCATTCAGGTTGACAATACCGGTGTCGTCCAAGGCCTGTCGGATCGCACCAGCGGGGTCAATTTCCTGCCTTCGGGTCAGCCTGCGCCGCTGCTGAGCCTGCGTATCGACGGTCGATTCCAGGCGCCCAGGGCCATGCGTCACGAAGCCGGCGCAGACACCCTGACCTTGCGCTATGCAGACGGGACCGAAGCGACAGTGCTGGCAGGGACCAAGGCCACTCATGTTACCTTTGAAATCGTCTCCCTTACCTCCGGTAAGAAGATTGACCTGGCCGTCTGGGGACCCTATCCCACGAAGATTGGCAAAACGATTGGGGAGACGGTCGGCGTCGTGCGCAGCGACCGTTTCGCGCTCGGCATCCAGACCTTGAACGTCAAGACGCTGGGAGGATACCCGACCGCTGAAAACGACGTAATGGCGGGGCGGGGCGATGCCGCCCAGGCGACGGATTTCGGCAGCGTGCTTCAGGCCTTTACACGGGACCGCAGCGAAGATCGAGTCATCTCCAACTGGGGCCATGAGCACTACTTTGTTCCGGCGTATAAGGACGGCGGCATCGTAGGCAGCAAGATCGCGCTATTCGGATGTCCCACAGACCTGGCGCTGAGCACCATTGGCGACATCGAGCTCGCTGAAGGGCTGCCCCATCCCGTGATCGATGGCGTTTGGGGGAAGGTCGCACCCGGCGCCACGGCGTCGTACCTGATCATCGGATTCGGCGAAGACACCATCGACGAGGCGATCGCCGTCACCAAACAGGCGGGCCTCAAGTACCTCTATCATGGAGGGCCGTTCTCCACCTGGGGCCATTTTCAACTCCATCCGAGCCAGTTTCCGCATGGCTGGCAGGGCCTGAAATCCTGCATCGAAAAGGCCCGCGCCGAAGGGGTCGGCGTGGGTGTGCATACCCTCTCCAACTTCATCACCACCAACGATCCCTATGTCACTCCTGTGCCGGATGAGCGTTTGGCGAAGGTCGGCAGCAGCGTTCTGACCGAAGACATCGACGCCGCTCAGGCAGAAATCCCCATCGCGGACCCCAAGTGGTTCAACCAGATGCAAAACAACAGTCTCAGGACCGTACAGATTGGCAGGGAACTGATTCGCTATGGCGCGGTGTCCCAGGAAGAACCCTGGCGTCTGGTGAACTGCCGGCGCGGGGCCTATCAGACGCAAGCCACCTTTCACGCAAAGGACACGCCGGTCGCCAAGTTGATGGACCATGCTTACAAGGTCTTCCTGACCGATGCCGAACTGTCAGAGGAAGTGGCGCGCCGTCTTGCCGATCTCTTCAACCAGACGGGGCTGCGGCAGATCTCTTTCGATGGTCTGGAAGGCAACTGGTCGACCGGCATGGGACAGTACGGGCGTACCCTGTTCGTCAAAGCGTGGTACGACCATCTGGATGACGACCTGCGGGGCAAGGTCGTCACCGACGCCAGCAATCCTGGACATTATTTCTGGCATATCTACACCCGGATGAATTGGGGCGAGCCCTGGTACGCAGGTTTTCGTGAGAGCCAGACCGAATACCGTCTCCAGAACCAGGACTACTTCCGTCGCAACCTCATGCCGGGGATGCTCGGCTGGTTCAACATGACCGGCCAGACCAGCCTGGAAGACATCGAGTGGCTCCTGGCCCGCGCGGCGGGTTTCGATGCCGGCTTTGCGTTGAACGCCAGTCTTGGAGTCGTTCGCGATCATGGGCAGAGTGAGGCGATTCTCCAGGCGATCAAGACATGGGAAACGGCGCGGATGAGCGGCGTCTTCTCCGAATCGCAAAAGCGCCGCTTGCGGGACATCCATCAGGAATTCCACCTGGAAGCGCTGGATGCGCGTTCCTGGACGCTCTATCCAGTCCATTCCTCCAAGCACACGCTCGCTGCGCAAGTCCAGCCTGGCCAGCCGGTCGAGGGCACGTGGGAGTTGAACAATCCGCACGCGACGCAGCCTCTGCAATTCATACTCCACGTCTCCGGCGGGGCCTCGGTTTCGGATATCACACTGCAGATCGACCATTCCGCCGAGGTTCTCGTCCCTTCGACCCTCCCGGCCGGGAGCCTCTTGAAATACACCGGCCAAAGGCAGGGCACCGTTTATGACAAGAACTGGAACGAAATCGAGACGGTGGCTCTGGACACCTCTGAACTGCGGATCGACCCTGGGCACCACGAGATGCGCTTTCAATGTCGCTTCCACACGGCGGACCAACCCGAGGTGAAGCTGGAATTCCGAACCGTCGGAGAGGCGGAGACTGTCACTCTGCGAACGGACATGGATTAGTCGGAACAGTCACGGCAGCATGGCTCCGTTTCGCAAACGATGGAAAAACGGTAGGACGATTGCATGAGTATTACGAATACAGCTCGCCTTGCCCCGGGTTGTCTTCCTGCAACCAGTGTTTCCCTGGGGGACAAAACCTGTCGTTGAGCGATCCCGCGCGATGTCTCGTTCAGGCCAGCAGGGATGCGGCGGGGTGCGATGTGCCGTGGATGGTGGCGCCGGCCACCTGTCACGGCGAACCGTGGGCGAAGAAGACAGCCGACTGGGTGAACCAACTCCGCTGACTGGGTCGCGCCGACCCGCATGACTCTGCTTCTGGGCTCACGCCGGCCGGTTGCCTGCACCGGCGGTCAACCGTTGCTGCAGTTCCTCCAGGGAGGCCCCTTTGGTCTCCGGAAGGTACTTCAGCACCAGGATGAACTGAAGGATCATCATGAGCGCAAAGAAGGCGAACGCCGGCGCGGCCGACTGGCCGGCGACCGTCGGATCGGTCGATTCGCCGACCACGATGGGAAACCCCCAGCTTACGCCGATGCACAGCAGCCAGATGAGAAAACACGCCGCGGCCGAGCCGGAGGCACGCACCGCATTGGGCAGCAGCTCGTTGATGATGACCCACACGACCGCGCCCTGGGAATAGGCGTGGGAGCCGACGATTCCCATCAGGGCGATGATCACAATCCACCCCTGGGCGTGAGTATGGAATACCCAGGCGGCCAGGGCGTGAGACAGGACGAAGGTCACGGACCCCACCAACAGAAGGGACTTGCGCCCCACCCGATCGATCAACGCCATAGCCACGATGGTCATCACCAGATTCGTCACGCCAATGATCACCGACTGCATCAGGGCACTCGCCTTGTCCGCTCCCGCCATGCGGAAGATGTCGGTGGCGTAGTAGAGCACCGCGTTGATTCCGTCGAGCTGGTTGAACGCCGCGATCATGCCGGCCAGCAGCAGGGGTTTGAGATACTTGCGCTGGAACAGGCTCTGATGGCCGCTGCTTCTTTCGGAGGCCAGGGACTGCTCGATGTCCTCCACTTCCTGAAAGGGGGCCTCGTGACCGAATCTCGCCAGGACGTCCTCCGCTGCCGGACGGTTGCCCTTCCTTACCAGCCAGCGCGGACTCTCCGGAATCAGGAGCGAGGCGCCGAAGAAGACCGCCGCGGGCGCCGCCTCGATGCCGAACATCCATCGCCAAGTCGCCGGATGGTCGGGCCCCAGCACATACGCCACCAGGTAGTTGGAGAGGTAGGCCGCCAGAATGCCCACGACGATATTCAACTGGCTGATAGCCACCAGCAAACCGCGACGACGGGCGGGCGCGATCTCGGTGATGTACACCGGTGACACGACGGAGGCGCCGCCGACGGCGATGCCGCCGATCCAGCGGAAGAACAGCAGCGCATGCCAGTTCCACGCGAAGCTGCAGCCGACCGCCGAGACGATGTAGAATACCGCCAGCACCGTCAGTACCG
>CAZTGH010000315.1:0-6751 GCA_964612985.1 uncultured Pirellulales bacterium | reverse complement strand
GACGAGGCCAGAACCCCGCTGATCATCTCCGGCCCCGCCTTCGACGACGTCACCCGATACAAGAAGGCCGACCAGATCGCCCGCCAACTGATTGCGCTTCAAGGCAGCTACAATCGGATCAAGTCGCAGATCGACGCCGCCGAGCGCCGCATCGCCAACGCCCAGGGCGAGTTGTCCGAAGCGAAAAAGGACAAGGACAGCAAACGCATGGAAACGGCCCAGCAGGCGATCGACAAGGCCCAGCACGAGATCGAAACCGCCCGGGCCAGACTGGAGGAGGCCACCCAATACTACGAGGTCGAGTTCGACCGCAAGCAGGTCCGCATGACCGACGAGGGCGAAAAGGCCGCCCAGGACATCGCCGGCATGGGCTCCTTCTACACCGGGACCAATATCGACTGGCCTCACCTCTTGCAGCAGAGCCTGCGTGCCCACGTCGTCTTCGAGAAGGAGAAGGACTACGTCGTCATGGACGGCAAGGTCATCATCGTCGACGAGTTCACCGGGCGACTCATGCAGGGCCGCCAGTGGTCCGACGGCCTGCACCAGGCGGTCGAAGCCAAGGAAGGCGTCACCGTCAAGGAAGAGACCCAGACGCTCGCGACGATCACGCTCCAGAATTTCTTCAAGCTCTACGACGATATCGCCGGCATGACCGGTACCGCCGCCACCGAAGCCGACGAGTTCATGAACATCTACAAGCTGGACGTCGTGGTGGTCCCGACCAACAAGCCCTGCATCCGCGACGACCGCCAGGACGTGATCTACAAATCGATGGCCGAGAAGTTCAACGCCATCGTCGAAGAGATCAACGACACCAGCGCCGCCGGTCGGCCCGTCCTGGTCGGTACGATCAGCATCGAAAAAAGTGAACTGCTCTCCACGGCGCTGACCAAGAGGCATGGGCTCGACCACGAAGTGCTCAACGCCAAGCAGCACGCCCGCGAAGCCCAGATCGTCCTCAAGGCAGGCCAGCAGCACCAGGCCCGCAACGGTCAGACCCGCGGCAACGTGACCATCGCGACCAACATGGCCGGTCGAGGTACCGACATCAAGCTCGGTCCAGGCGTCGCCGACATCGGCGGCCTCCACATCCTCGGCACCGAACGACACGAAGCCCGGCGCATCGATAACCAGCTCCGTGGTCGTGCCGGCCGTCAGGGCGACGCCGGCTCCAGCCAGTTCTTCCTCAGTTTCGATGACGATCTGATGCGCGTCTTTGCCCCCGAATGGACCGTCAAGGCCCTCAGTTGGATCGGATGGGAAGAGGGCGAACCCATCTACCACAGCCGCATCAGCAAAGGCATCGAAAAGGCCCAGAAGAAAGTCGAAGAGCGCAACTTCGAAATCCGCAAGAGCCTCCTCGAATACGACGAGGTCATGGACCACCAGCGCAAAATCTTCTACTCGCGCCGCCGCCAGGTGCTCGAAGGACGCAATCTCCGTGCGATGATTGAGGAGATGATCGACCACACGATCACCAGCCACTGCGAATCCATCCTCGACAAGGAATACCCCTTCCGATGTATGCTGGAATGGGCCCGCGCCAATTTCGACGTCGAATTGAAAATCTCCGATGTCGCCGGCGCCGACCCCCGCGACGTCGAAGCGCTGATCAAGGATCGCGCCAAAGACGCTGCCCGCAACAACATCTCCCTCTCGCTGGGGGAATATCTCGAGGACTATTCCGACCCGAGCACCTGGGATGTGGCGGGCCTGACCAAATGGGCGATGTCCGCCTTCAAGGTCAATCTCAGCGCCGGTAAAATCAAGAACCAGTCCCCCGAGGAGATCGAGGAACAGCTCGCCGAAGCCGCCGGCGAACAGATCGACAAGAGAGACGGCACGCCTCTGAACGATTTCCTCCGAGACGATTTCGCCGTGCGCCGCCTCGCCGAGTGGGCCCGCGCCAAGTTCGATCTGCGTCTCGATGTCGAGAAGCTCAAGGAGCTCAACGCCGGACAGGCCCGCGAGTTGATGCTCGCCGAGACCGCCGAGAAATACCGCCGGCGCGAGATCGAATACCCCGTCGAGTTCGCCATGAGCATGGCCTACGGCGCCCAGGGATCCAACGTCTACGGATTCGAATCCCTCGCCCAGTGGGCCAACAAGAAGTACCACGCCGACTTCTCCGCCGAACGCCTCCAGGACGAAAAACCCCGTCAGGTGCAGGACGAACTGCTGCAGCTCAGCGAAAGCTTCCACGACGGTAGGCTTGACGAGGAACTCGCCGAAAAGACCGCCCACCTCAACGTCCAGGAACTGACGCAATGGGCTAACGAGAGGTTCGAAACCTCGCTGCGCGCCGAAGACCTGGGCGAAGGCGAACAGCTCCACGAGCGTCTCAAAGCCGCCGGACGCACCTTCCTCCGCCGCGAACTGGCCGACCTCGAAAAATACGTCCTCCTACAGGTCTACGACAGTACGTGGAAGGACCATCTCTACGCGATGGACCATCTCAAGAACAGCATCTGGACCCGCTCCTTTGCCGAGAAAGACCCCAAGGTCGAATACAAACGCGAAGGATACCGCATGTTCAACGACATGCTCGAATCCATCGAAGATCGCGTTACCGACATCATCTTCCGCGTCCATCTCGAGGCCGGAACCCGCGCGCGGAACGTGTGGAATGTCAGTCAGACCAGCCACGATGAAGTCGGGCAATTCGCGATGGCCGAACGCCAGCGAGCCGCCGCCCAGGCCCCCCAGGGCGAACAGAAGGTCAAGCAGATCCGACTCGAACAACCCAAGGTCGGACGGAACGACCCCTGCCCCTGCGGCAGCGGAAAGAAATACAAGAAATGCCACGGCCGGGAGGCCTGACCCCTGATTCGCCGCTGCGCCACAGCCCCCGCCAAACGAAACCCCTATATAAAGAAAACATCGAGCAGCAATGCGCTACCCGATGTTTTCCGGAGGGGAGAAAAATCTTTGTTTTGCTCTCTCGTATTTTCCGCCATACAAGCTGGTCGGCATTGTATGGGTTTCTTTCTTCGTCCTATATTTTTACGTGAGGCTGTCGATATGGTTCGGGGGTCGAGGTGAAATTTTTCGCTGGCTTTGGCAAACGTGGCAAAGACCGAGAATTTCCGCGCGGAAGGGGTTGGGTCGGCTCCTTCGATGGCGACAATGTAGAGCAGAGGTGGATGGTTCGCCGCACCGGCGTACGTGTTACAATGGACCACAATCTCAAGAATGGGTCGGAAGCTCGAACGGCAGGTATCAGTCAGCGTGGATGAGCGGAGTCCGAACGGAGTCGGAGGCGGGCGCGGTCGGCGCGAGCCCGCGGTACGGCCGATCGGTGGGGTCGCCGGCTGCCGAATCGCGTTCTATCTTCGAGATCAGACGCCGGATGCTGATCTGGCCCGCCTGGTGCGTGAGCCCCGAGAGGCCTGGGAAAACGCCGGACCGTCCCAGAAAACGAAGCGTCGATATCCCGATAACCTGGGAAACCTCGGCACCCATTTGGGCACTTTCCGGTTTATCGCCACGGTCTTTATGCCGATGATACGAGGGTCGGGAAGGAGATCGGGATGCCTGTGGCACCGATCGAAGAGCCTGATCAGACGCGGGCATGGCCGTCGTGCCGCGATAATCGCTGAAGCCCGCCCGGTAGCGGGCGTTTCGCACGTATAGACTGATGAGGGAAATGAACGCCGGAATCTGGGAGCGAAAAGTCAGATGTTGCACAGCAAACCGATACTGCTGATCGAGGGGCCGCAAGCGACACCACCGACCATCCGGGAGGCCTTGGACGAGCTGGGCGTGGTGCGCCACGTGGTGCAGGTCGACGATATCCACCAGGCTCTGCATCGCCTCAATGACTCGCAAGCGGCGGCGCCCGGAGTGATCTTCCTCGACAACTCGACGGGCCAGCGGGACGGACTGGAGTTCCTGCGTGCGGTCAAGGCCGATCCGATGCTTCAGACGATCCCGGTGATTGTCCTGGCGCCTTCGGCCGAAGCGCAGATTGTTAACGAGAGCTTTGCGCTGGGCGCGGCGGGTTTTGTGGTCAAATCGCTGTGCCGCCAGGAGTTTGTGGAAGCCATTCGAGCGATCCGCGAGTACTGGACGCTCAGCGAGGTCCCCCTGGGGGTCTAGCCGGCTGGCGACAGTGCTTCGGAAGCCCCTTGCATCAGGGCTGTCTTCGGATCCATCGACAGCGAAACGTATCCCGAAGCCGTTCGGTGAATCGTATGCCCAATCTCTGCGTCGATACCGGAAAATCGTGCCTGCGGAGGTCTTGCGGACCGATGGGGCAGCTCCCGTGCCGCCAGAGCGGGGCGATCAAGGCCAACAGACGACCGCAGCGCGAAGCGCGGTAAGACCGGGCCGATTCATCAGCTCTGCGTCTGAATGGAATCACGGTAGGGTCCATGCCTGTGGTTACCTCTGCACGGCCCGCCTGAGCGAAACCAGCAGCTCGTCTCCGGTTCGACTGATGGCTTCACTGGTGCCGAAAAGCTGGTGCCGCTCGATGACCGTCGGCGCCTCGCGGTAGTAGCGTTCGACCGCTCCGGCCCCGCCCTCTGCGGCCCCCGCGGTTCGGTAGGCCCGCGCCAGCAACCAGGAGGCCATCTCGTCCTCATATTCGGCTGGGTAGATCAGCGCCACCGCAAACTTGTCGTCCGCATACTTGGCCAGGTGTACCTTGGCCCGGCAGGGGGGCTCGGCGCTCACTGCGGCGCCGATCAGACGCTTGTAGTCGCCCATCGCCTCTTCCGATGAACTTGAGTAGAACAGCATCCCCGATTCCAGTTGGAACGTCTGGGCAGGCACCCCCTTGATCTCCAGCCTCCCGTCCGGATAGGCCCGATGGATCTTGTAGACCTTGCCCTCGTGATACCGTTCGCTCTCGAGCAGTTCCGCCACTTCCTCGGCGGTAAACCCCACCCCGGCCTGATCCCCGAAGTCGAAGATGTACAGACCCGCGTATTTCTCCGGTTTGTCCAGTTTTGGCAATTTCATAGCAGGTCATTATACGCCCCCACAGGGCGCCTTCCATCAATTTTTTCTCACTTCACCAGCCTCTCGGGTGCGGGAGTTTCAAGTGCCGTTGTATTCCGACTGCACGCAACCTCTCGCCGAACCGATCTCAGCGGTAGCGTCCCGGTCTGCGGCGCGGGGGTCTCCTCGTCCGTTCGGCAGGTCCAGGGGCATCGGTTTCCTCGGGCGTCGAGGCGGAATTCCCCGGTTTCTGTATGTCCACGCGCTCGGACTCGACAGGGGCCGGCTCGGTCGCGGGTGGTTGCGCGATGTCCGGTTCGGTCGCGTCGCTTGCGCTATTACTGTCCCGCGGCCTCAACACGGTGTTGCTCTGCGTCGGTTCCGAGTCCTTTCTTCGATGATAGCGCGGGATGTGCGGCGTGTAGTACTGGCGATAGGGATTGGCGGGCGCCGCATACAAGGGCGCCATCTGCGGTGGCGTCGGCGGCGCCACGTAGGGCTGCACCCGCGGCCACGAATAGACCGGAAAGCGTCTACCCGTCAGCGGCACGTACCGGTACGGATTCGGCAGAGCGTACCCGTAGGTATTCGGGACGTACACCGTCGCGCCCGGTCGATACTGGTGCAGGACGATCGCGCCGGGACCTACGATCAGGTTCTGCGCCGTAGCGGTGGAAATCACCCCCATCGCCACCAGGCACAACATCGCCATCCCATGCCACAGAATCCTTCCTTCGGTCATCATGGACCTCCTTGCTGCATCCGTTTTCGTGTTCGCTATGCTGGTTTCTACGCCCGCCCGATCCGCCTTGTGCGGTCGGGCCCTGCTCGTGTCCAAGCTGTAGAATCTCCTCTGCGATTCCTGATATGATAGACGCATCTGCCGGGCCGATCCTTCCGGAAAATGGATGGTTGTGCCCAATCCCGGGAAGAACACGCGGTCCCTGGCGGCTATAGCCTTTTCCGCACCCCGGATGGAGGGATATGCCAATTACCCACAAAGGCAACACTCGCCCATAATGGCACAATGGAACGTCCGATGGGCCCGGAGAGGGTTTTCTGCCAGAGGGTCCATCTTGCCGTTGGCTCGAAGGAAGTCGAACCCAGCAGAGGAGTAAGGAGCAAGACGATGAAGATGTCCCGTATCGAACGATGTGATGCCACGAAATGTGCCTACAACTCCGACGGCGCCTGTCATGCCCTCGGCATCACGATCGGCCACGACGGAGGGTGCCCCGACTGCGACACGTTCTTCGTCACCGAGAGCAAAGGCGGCGACCAAAGCGCCTCCGGGGGCGTCGGCGCATGCAAAGTCGCCTCCTGCGAGTACAACTCGAAATTCGAGTGCGATGCCCCCTCGATCTCCGTCGGCCCCGCCAAAGACCACGTGCACTGCCTCACCTACGAAGAGAAATAGACGCCCGAGCGGTTCGGACGCTTCGCGAAACCCGGGGTACAGCCTGCGCATTTCCGGATGGGGTTGACACCGCGCCACCCGATCGCTACGCTGAGCGCACGGCGCGGCTGGCGAGAATTGTGGTTCCGGGCATTCCGCACCACATGACGCAGCGAGGCAATCGGCGTCAGGAGACGTTCTTCGTCGAGGCGGACCCGCTGGCGGCGGCGTGCGACTCCGAATTGAGCTTCACCACCGGTGGCGACGCGGAGTGGTTCGCCCAGTCGACCGAATACTACATAGCCTGCCCTGAGCTTGCCGAATGGGATAACGACGCCGCCCAGAGCGGGGCCATCAGCGGGGGGCAGGAGACCTGGATGCAGACGACGGTCGAGGGGCCGGGGAACG
>CAZTGH010000314.1:0-6792 GCA_964612985.1 uncultured Pirellulales bacterium | reverse complement strand
GACAGAGAATTCCAAGAGCGTTGAGCAACAGAGCATGTCGAACGAGCTTGCGACGGACCGGGGCAGGCGCTTGCGGGGAGTCGAGGCTCGCGACGCGTAAACGTTCCTATACAATCTTTCACCATTGTATAGCGGTAGCAGCCCCCTGCTACCGCTTGCTTTTTAGGGTGGAAACAACCGTTCCCAGCGGCCGTCCTTCGACCGGGCCGTTGCTTTCAGACGGATCGCTTCCATGCACGCAGGGTCAGCGGAGATGAACTCCATGGCAAAGTCGCGCGATACCAGAAAAGAGAAGAAGAAAGAGCCTCAGAAGTCGGCCAAAGAGAAACGACAAGCCAGGCGGGAGAAGAAGAACGGCTGACCGCCTTCGCCCCGCAGACCGGGGGACATACCCTACGCCTCTTGCCGAGGCGGTTTCGCCGGGCCGATACAGCGGCCGATGTAATCCTTCGATTCACGGGCGACGACGCTGCCAAGTCCGAGCAGGCCGACGAGGTTGGGGATGGCCATCAGGGCATTGAGGTTGTCGGCCACCGTCCAGACCAGATTCAGTCCGCCGATCGCCCCGAGCACGGCAAAGACACAGAAGACATACCGGTACGGCGTCACCGCGCGGTTGCCGAGCAGGTACTGAAAGCATCGGTCGCCATAATACGACCACGCGATCATCGTCGAGTAGGCAAAAAACACCAGCGACACCGCCACCATGATATGCCCATAGCCGGGAAGGCTGTTCTCGAACGCACTGGCGGTCAGCGGCGCCCCGGTAGGAATCTCATAGGGCCGGCCCGCCTCATCCAGTATCGGCTCGGGCCTCTCGCCCACCGTCCCGACCACCTGCTTCATCCGCCCGTCCACCTCCACCTCCGTCGGCAAACCCCGCCCCCCGGGCCCGTACAGCAGCTCGCCCCTCTCGCCGCGGACCTGCCAGAGCCCCGACGTCAGGATCACCAGCGCCGTCAGCGTGCAGATCACGATCGTATCGATGAACGGCTCCAGCATGGCGACGTAGCCCTCACGGATCGGCTCGTGCGTCTTGGCCGCCGCGTGTGCGATCGGCGCCGAGCCCAGGCCCGATTCGTTGCTGAAGACCCCGCGAGCGACCCCCTTCTGCACAGTCTGGGCCATCACCGCCCCGAAGAAGCCGCCTCCCGCCGCCATCGGCGCAAAGGCATAATGGAAGATCTGCCCGAACGCTTCAGGGATTAGCGTGATATTCCTGGCCAGGACGATGAGGGCCCCGCCCACGTAGATCGCGCACATGAGCGGCACCACGCGCGAGGCCACCGAGGCGATCCGACGGATGCCGCCGATCGTGACGATGCCCACACAAATCGCCAGGATCACACCCAGAATCGGCTTGAGCACCGCCACGCCGCCGACCAAGGGCAGTCCCGCCGCGAATTTCGTCCCCTGCCAGGCCGCCGGTGCCACGCTCAGCAGCCCGTCGACCACCGAATTGGACTGCACCGCGCAGCCGATGCCCAGCGACGCCAGCCCGGCAAACAGCGCAAAGACCACGCTCAGCCAGCGCAGCCCCAGTCCGCGCTCCAGGTAGTACATCGGGCCGCCCGAGGCGCTGCCGTCGGGGTGGATCACGCGATACCGCACCGCCAGCGAGCAACTGCTGAACTTCGTCGCCATGCCCACCAGCGCCGTCACCCACATCCAGAAGACCGCCCCCGGTCCGCCCAGCGCGATGGCGGTCGCGACCCCCGCGATGTTGCCCGTCCCGATCGTCGCCGACAGCGCCGCGCAGAGCGCCTGAAAATGCGAGATGTCCCCCTGCTCGTTCGGATCGTCGTACTGGCCCGAGATGCAGTCGATGGAGTGCTTGAAGTGACGCAGTTGGATGAATCGCAGGCGAATCGTCAGGTACAGCCCCGTACCGATCAACAATACGATCATCGCCGGGCCCCACACGATCCCATTGACCGTATCCATCCAGCGAGTGAACGTCGGCAGCACCGTCAGCCTCCACAGCATCCTGCCATGCGCCGCTCAGAATCCTACTCGGAGGGCTCGTCCGTCGACGCCGGCACATACCTGACCCCAGTGACTGTTGCTGTGATTGTAGTGACGCATGACGCCGATTCAAGCGCCGTCTGCATATTTCGTTGGGATCAGGCGTGTGACAGACCGTCTACAGCGTCTGCCAGGTCCCGCTTCGGGCACTCTCAAATAGCGCATCGATCGAACGCAGATTGGCGACCGCATCCGTCAGGGGGGTAGGGACGTCCGTATTCTCCAGGACGGCCCGTGAAAATAGATCGCCTTGAAGAGTATACTGGTTGGCCTTGACCAGACGAATCTCCCGCAGTTCCGACTCGTCCCGATGCCAGATCCGGCACCGCTTGTCGGGCGGGGCATTGAACGGAATCTCGATCTCCACCCGCCCGTTCGTGCCGAACACGTGGACCCGCTGATAGGGACTGACCTGCGTCGAGCAGGTAAAGGTCGAAGTGCCCCCTCCGAAATCCAGAACGCCCGACGCCAGCCGGTCCACCTTGAGATCCGGATCGTATTCGACGATCCCGAACACCCGCCGGGGCTCCGCGTCGAACAGAAATCGCGACAGGGAGATGCAATAGCAGCCGATATCCAGCATCCCGCCTCCGCCGATGTCGGGTTGGTTGCGGACGTTCGCCGGGTCGGTGTTGTAGTACGAGAAAAAGCTCTGAATGGTCCGCAGCCACCCGATTCGCCCCTCCACCACCAGCTTCTTCGTCTCCAGCCACTGCGGATGAAAGCGATACATGAACGCCTCCATCACCTTCAAATGCGGATGCTGCGCCGCTGCCTCCACCAGCCTTCGCGCCTCAGACGCATCCCGGGCCAACGGCTTTTCGCACAGCACGTGTTTGCCCGCCTCCAGCGCCCGGATCGACCATTCCACGTGCAGGTGATTGGGCAGCGGGATATAGACCGCCTGGATCTCCGGGTCGGACAATAGGTCCTCGTAGGAGCCATACGCCTTGTCGATCCGCAATTCGCCCGCTGCCTTCTCCGCCCGAGGCATGTCGCGAGACGCGATCCCCACGATCTTGCTGTACTTGCCGCGCTGCATCGCCGGAATCACCTTGAGCAAGCCGATCCTGGCGGTACTGAGCACTCCCCATGCCACTTTGCCCATCTTCACGACCCCTTCTCAACCCAACCTTTGTCCGCTCCCCAAAAAGACAAACCCGGACTCTACCTACAGACCGTCAATCTTGGCCGCAAGCACAAAATCGTTCTCGTGCAGACCGCCCACCTTGTGGCTCCATAGCTCGATCTTGACCTTACCGTACGTCAGGTAGATATCAGGGTGGTGATCCTCCTGCTCGGCCAACTCGCCCACCCGGTTGACGAAATCCAGCGCCTGCCGAAAATCGTCGAAGGTAAATTCACGCTCCAGATGATGCTCGTCCACTACCTCCCACTCCGAGCCCAACTCATCGGTATATCGCCTCAGGGCCTCGCCTTTGAGCGGTTCGCCGCCCTTCTTGCAAGGCACGCACTTCTTCTGGGCCAACGTCGTCATCGTCAATCTCCTTCCATTTTCCAGGTCCTTCGTTCCGGAGGCCGCACCAGACGATCCGCCGGCCTCCCATCTTCGTTACGGTGTTACGGTCCGGATGCCTGCCGGTGCCGCAGAAAAAGTCTCTTTCTGCCCGCCTCCGATTCCTGAAAGGGTGCACTGCGTGTTTGCAGGTAAGGCATGCGATTGGCCTTTTTTCATGTCGAGCGGATCGCAACCGTTAGCCCTGAGCGAAGTCGAACGGGGCAGTCGAGACATCCGGCCGCGAGTGAAACAGCCTTTTCGTCCTTGGGCCGATTTCTCCGCTGCCGCCTGCCTGCGGCACACCTCCCGTCGAAATGACAAGTGCCACGGTTGGTCGGCAGAATCTATCTCCAAACACGCAGTGCACCCTTGCGCAAGAGACCCCCGACAATCTCTCTTTACACACCAAACCCCACCCGCTATACTCCCAATTCGCTCGCTGCGGTCGCCGCAGTCCATGCTGCCGTCCCCAGTCCGTGGGCGGCGTCACAACCCTCGGAATCTCCGAGCCGGGGCCGCAGATTCGCGATTTGTGACAGGGCGGCATCGAACGCACGAACGCGACATCCCCTCGGACCGTACGCACCAGAGTAAAACGCAGTGGCCCGGCTCTCGAGGGCCGAGAGAAACCGAACGAAACGCAGGAAATTAGGGACAGAAGTTCCATTTGTGCCAAAGGAGGATTCCCAATGGCTGGCAGGAAAGCCCAGAAGAGTGGTACTACCGCCGTCGCGCGGGGCGTTCGACGCGGCGAGAAAAAGGTCCCCGGCGTCGGCGCGACCAATACCAAGGGAAGCGAACGCAAGACGACCAAGGCCCCTCAGCCGCAGGCCATGCTGAGCCACGAACAGATCGCTCAGCGAGCGGAAGTCATCTGGCAGCAGAAAGGGTGCCCGCCCGACCAGGACGAGCAGAACTGGAAAGAGGCCGAGGATCAGTTGAAGTCCGAACTCGGGATTGCGTAACCTCCGCCGAGTTCTGCCCCGACCGCAGACCGGCGTCGAGGCTCCGTCGGCATCCGTCCCGAGCAGAACGGCAAACGCTTTCAGACGCTGACCTTATGACATACCGGGGCCGTTTGGTGATACACCGCCGGGCGGCTCTGCGGTTATTTCTGCGCACCGGTCGAGCCGATCGGTCCCTGTAGAAGAAGGGCATGCGGCCAAATCCTCCCCCGCCCGACAACCACCTGAATTCCATATAGGCGCATCGAAAGCCGTCCGCTATACTGACCCAGGGGCCTTCATGGAGGCGTCAGGTGAAGACCAGGACGACCGACAAGGCCGAAGCAGGACGTATGGCGGATCAGCTCGCCCATTGGGGCGACCTGACGCACACCCGGAGAATCCCCTCGTCAATACCGACGCACGACCTTCGCCTCCGTCCGCAGGACTCCTCCACAGGCGGTGACGTATGACCTTGTGGAACAACATCGGCGAGCTGATGGACTATTACATCCCCCCGATGCCCTCGGTCTACTGGGTGGACATCACGCGTATGTGCAACCTGCGCTGCATCATGTGTCCCCAATCCAACGGATTGAAGCGCCGCCAGGCCAGGATGCCGATGCCCCTGTTCCGCCGTTTCATCGACGATGTCTGCCACGCCCGCCCGCTGATCAAGCTCTACCTCTCGGGCGAACCCCTGCTCCACGAAGGCCTCTTCGACATGATCGATTATGCCTCCGCGAGGCAGTGCCGGACCATGATCCACACCAATGCGACCCTGCTGACTGCCGAGATAGCCGAAAAGATCCTCGCCTCGCCACTGACGTCGATCTCCTTTTCGTTCGACGGCTGCTCGGCCCAAGTCTATGAAAGACTTCGCCCACCCGCCAGGTTCAACCACGTCCGGTCCAACCTTCTTCGATTCCTGACATTGCGCGAGCAGACGCCGGGCCGAGGCCCCCGCACGTGCATCGAGATCGTCCGCATGAAGGAAACCGAAGGATGCATCCAGGATTTCGTCCGCGAATGGACCTCCAGCGGCATCGACGAGGTCAATGTCGTCGAGTGCATGACCTGGCATGGGCGCGTCGCGGACCGTCGCGTGCCGGATTCGACCCCCGCCACCGGCTACAAGCCCTGCGCCGCCCCGTTTCGGCACGGCTGCATCCTCGCCGACGGAACCGTCGTGCCCTGCTGCATGGACGTCGATGGCGATCTGCCGCTGGGCAACATCGCCCGGACCCCATTCCACGAGATCTGGATCGGAAAACCCTACCGGCACCTCCGCCTCGGCCTGCTCTCCGGCACACTGCCCGCCAGCTCCATTTGCAGCCACTGCCTCAACACCACCCGCCCGGCAACGCACCTCTCCAAGTGAAGGATCACATGACTCGGGCACCCGCAGAAAGTAACAGATCACGACTCGAAAAGTCCACCTGGACCCGCCGAGCGGGTCATCTGGGATAAGCTCTTCCATAACACATAGGCCAGGAAGCAGACCAGGATGTGAGCCAGGACGCGATCTGTTGCCAGGTCTTGACGTCGTTGCGGTTGCCTTCAAAGACCTCATAGCCCAAGGGCACCCCACCCTTGGACACCACCAAGCCAATGCAGACCTGTTTACAGTCCGAGCGTTTGTCACGGGAATAGCCCCGTTGCGCCATGGGGTTGTCCTGGCAATCGCCTTCAAAACAGGTGCTGGTGACATCCTAGAGCAACAGGTCGTATTTCAGATCAAACAGCGTGCCCACCCTCCCCAAACAACAGGCCGGGTCTTCACTACATTTGGTTGAAGGTTCCTCTCGACCGCCCTGCTCTTTGAGTACGAAGAGGTGCTCGCCAGAGACAAGCGTCGCCTGAAGCTCTCGCAAGAGGCCCTCGACAGGCTGCTCGACGCCCTTTGTCTGATCAGCGAGCACCAGAGAGTCTACTTTTTATGGCGTCCCTGCCTGGCCAATCCAAAGGACGACCACGTGCTGGAATTGGCCGTCGCGTCCCAGGCCGATGCCATCGTGACGCACAATACAAGACACTTTCATGAGGCAGCGTCTCTGGGCGTGAAGGTCTGGACGCCCAGGCCGCTTTTGGAGATCATCAAATGAGCGCGTTGAGTCTACGCCTCCCCGATTCCATCCATCGCCATATCCGCGAGATTGCCCGCCGCGAAGGCGTCTCCATCAATCAGTTCATCTCCTGCGCCGTCGCCGAAAAGGTCTCCGCCATCCTCACCGAAGAACTCCTCGAAGAACGCGCCGCCCGCGCCGACAAAAACACCCTCCGCCAAATCCTCCACCGCGTCCC
>CAZTGH010000313.1:4434-6850 GCA_964612985.1 uncultured Pirellulales bacterium | reverse complement strand
CCCAGGAGGGCATGATCAAGAACACCTATGGCACCGGGTGCTTCATCGTCATGAACACCGGTCCCAAACCGAGGCCCTCCAGGAACAACCTGCTGACCACCGTCGCCTGGAAACTGGGCGACGAAGTGACCTACGCCCTCGAGGGCAGCATCTTCATCGGCGGCGCCGTCGTCCAGTGGCTCCGCGACGGCATCCACTGCATTACCAAGTCCGAAGAGGTCGAGGCCCTCGCCGCCTCCGTCGAAGACAACGGGGGCGTCTACATGGTCCCCGCCTTCGCGGGCCTGGGCGCCCCGCACTGGGACCAGTACGCCCGCGGCGCGATCTTCGGACTCACCCGCGGCAGCACCGACGCCCACATCGCCCGCGCCTGCCTCGAATCGATCGCCTTCCAGACCAAGGACGTGCTGGACGCGATGACCGAGGACGCCGGCATCCCGATCACCGAGCTTCGCGTCGATGGCGGCGCCTCGGTAAACGACCGCCTGATGGAATTCCAGGCGGGGTTGACGCAGGTGAACGTCGTCCGTCCCCAAACGCTCGAGACCACCGCCATGGGCGCCGCCTTCTTCGCGGGCCTGGCCGTCGGATACTGGAAGGACCTCGACGAAATTCGAAAGATCTGGAAGAAAGGCGCCGAGTTCGAATCGCACATGCCGGACGATACCCGCGCCGAACTGCTCAAGAACTGGCGCAAGGCGGTGGACCGCGTGCGGAATTGGGACAAATAGCGACGATCGTTCCGGGACCGTCGCACCTCGGACCCAAACACGAAATCCAGGGGAGAATCATCGATGGGTGACTTTGCAGCCGAATTCATCGGGACCCTGCTGCTGGTCCTGCTCGGCGACGGCGTCGTCGCCAACGTCTGCCTCAAAGGAACCAAAGGCCATGGTGGCGGTCTGATCGTCATCACGCTCGGCTGGGGACTGGCGGTATTCACCGCGGTCGTCGTCGCAGGCGAATTCAGCGGCGCCCACATCAACCCCGCCGTGACCATCGGCCTCGCCGCCGCCAAGACCTTCCCCTTCGCCAAGGTCCCGCTGTTCCTCGCGGCGCAGTTTCTGGGCGGTGCCGCCGGCGCCTTCCTGGTCTGGCTGTTCTACAAGGACCACTACAACGCCACCACCGACCAGGGCGCCATCCTCGCCACCTTCTGCACCGGTCCCGCCATCCGCAAGCCCCTCAGCAACATCATCTCCGAGGTCATCGGCACCTTCGTCCTGATCCTGGCGGTCCTCTATATCGCCGGTCCGAAGGTCGCCTCCACCACCATGGAGTTCAAAGTCGGCATGGGCTCGCTCGGCGCCATCCCCGTCGCCTTCGTCGTCATGGGCATCGGCATGTCCCTGGGCGGAACCACCGGGTACGCCATCAACCCCGCCCGCGACCTGGGCCCGCGCCTGATCCACCAGCTCGTCCCCATCCCAAACAAAGGCCCCAGCGACTGGGCCTACAGTTGGGTCCCGATCGTCGGTCCCATCGTCGGCGCCCTGCTGGCCGCCTTCGTCTACTCCCTCTTCGGACCCCCCGTGTCGTAGGGGCGAGGCATGCCTCGCCCATGCTTGGCTTCCGCTGCGGTTCCTGCCGCCGCCGTCGTCCGCCTCCGATGTCACGCCGCGTCGACCGAAGTGAGCGAGGCCCTGTGACCTTCCGCCTCTCGGTGCGTCTCTTGCCCTAAGGCGTGAGTTTTTGGAGACCGCCAAACGAGTCAATCCCTTGCTGACAGCGCCCCTCCGCCCCCGCCATAATGGCCACACGCCCGCGAGGGCGAAGAACCCGAACCGGCGGGAACGGAAGCTGACACGCATTCTGATGAAGGAGGTCGACCATGGATGTCTTCGACGTCATCACTTCGGATCACGAGAAGGTCAAGAAGCTGTTCGCCCAGTTGGAGGACACCACCGAGAAAGCCACGAAAGGCCGCCAGCAGCTCCTCGAGAAGCTGGAAAGCGAGATCCTGCCCCACATGCACGCCGAGGAACAGTACTTCTACCAAATCCTCCTCGACGAGAGCGAGGAGAGCGAGGAGAAGAAACACATCTACGAGGCCATCGAAGAACATCGGGCCGCCAGGCATGTCCTGGCGGATATCCACGAGCTGTCGTTCGAAGACCCCCGTTGGGCCGCCCGGGTTCAAGTGCTCCAGGAATTGGTCGAGCATCACATCGAAGAGGAAGAGAGCGAGGTCTTCGAGATCGCCCACGACGTCATTGATGAGAGCCGGGCGCAAACTGCGGCCACGCGCTTCCAGGAATTGAAGAAAGAGGCCCCGGCACACGCGGGATAAGCCCGCCGCACGCGCCATCGGACCTTGAGGAGTCGCCTGCCATGGCCAGGAAGACCGCGAAGAAGACGAAGAAGAAAGCCACCAGGACTGCCACAAAGATGAAGTCGCCGCCTGCGCAGCACCAGA
>CAZTGH010000313.1:0-4334 GCA_964612985.1 uncultured Pirellulales bacterium | reverse complement strand
AGATGAAACCCAGACCCGAGGCCGAAGCCCGCGAGTACTTGGCCGCCGGCAAGCTCCAGGACCAGGTGGCGCTGATTACCGGTGGCGACAGCGGGATCGGGCGGGCGGTGGCCGTCGCCTTCGCCAAAGAGCAGGCGGACGTCGCCATCGTCTATCTCGACGAACGCAAGGACGCGGAGGATACCCGGAAGCTCATCCAGCAGCAGGGCCGTCGCTGCCTGCTGCTCGAAGGCGACGTGGGCGAGCCGGACTTCTGCCGAAAGGTGGTCGAGCAGACGGTCCGCGAACTCGGACGCCTCGACATCCTCGTCAACAACGCCGCCGAGCAGCATCCTCTTCAAGACTTCGAGCAGATCAGCAACGAGCAGTTGCACCGCACCTTCCAGACCAACATCTTCGCCTATTTCTATCTGACGCGCGAGGCCCTGCCGCACCTCGGCTCCACCGGACGCATCGTCAATACCACCAGCGTGACCGCCTACCAGGGCAATCCGCGCCTCATCGACTATTCCGCCACCAAAGGAGCCATCGTCGCCTTCACACGCTCCCTCGCGGTCGCCCTGGCCTCCCGCGGCATCCGCGTCAACGCCGTCGCACCGGGACCGATCTGGACGCCGTTGATCCCCGCCTCCTACGACGCCAATCACGTGGAGGAATTCGGAGCCAACACGCCGCTGGGCCGCCCCGGCCAGCCCGACGAGGTCGCCCCCTGCTCCTCGATCGGGATCCGCTTGTAGTCCTTTCGCTCGCGGTCGAAATACCCCAGCACCACTCTCTCGAACGCGCCGACCGCCGTGAAATGGCTGCCGAGAAGGTTCTCTCGCTCGGCAAACTCGCTCAGCGCGCTCATCACCTCGTCGCCCTTGTCGAAAATCAATGCGTACGTCGGCGGCACGCTCTCCTTGATCTGCTTGCTCTTCATGGGTCGCTCCAGTGCTTCACACCATTCGTATACGGCAGCGGCATCCCACCCGCACGGACGGCTCGCATCTCACCGACGGTGCACCTAACGGCGCACTCCCGCGAACATGCCGCTCACCATCTCCTTCATCGACTGAACCACGATCTTCGCCGTGTCCACGTCGCCTTCCAGGACCGCGAACATCAGTCCCTTGGCCTGCTCGAATTTGATATGCGGCGGCAAAGGCGGCACGTTCGGATCGCAGATCGCATCGACCACGAACGGTCGATCCGCTTCGAACGCCATCTCGTACGCGCCCCCGATCTGCTCGGGACGGGACACCTCGACGCCCCCCAGCCCGAGCAGATGCGCGAATTCCGCATACGACATATCGGGCAGGTCTTGCGAGGCCGCATACTTCGGATCGCCGCTCATGACCCGCTGTTCCCACGTCACCAGATTCAGATCCCGATTGCGCAGCACGAGAATCACCAGGCGGGGGTCCGACCACCGCTTCCAGTATTTCGAAATCGTCACGAGCCCCGCATTGCCCAGCATCTGCATCGCGCCGTCCCCCGCCATCGCCACCACCACCCGATCCGGATGCGCGAACTTGGCCGCGATGGCATACGGAACCGCCGAGCACATCGAGGCCAGACCGCTGGACACCGCCGCCCTCATCCCTGCGCGAATCTTGATATCCCGCGAATACCAGTTCGCCGCCGAACCGGAATCGCACGTCAGGATGCACTGGTCGGGCAGGCGGGACGACAGGTCCCAGAACAACCGCTGTGGGTTGACCGGGTCCGCCTCGTGCATGGCCCGAGCCTCGAGCACCTCCCACCATTTGGCCACGTCCTCCTCGATCCGCTCGCGCCATGCTCTCGACCTCTTGCGTTCGAGCAGCGGAATCAGCGCTCGCAGCGTCCGTTGGCTGTCGCCCAGCAGGTTCACCTCCATCGGATACCGCAGACTCAGTCGACGCGCAGCATGGTCGATCTGCACCCCGCGCGCCTGCCCCTCCTTCGGCAGAAACTCCGCATACGGAAAGGCACTGCCCACGACGAACAATGTGTCGCAGTTCATCATCATGTCCCACGTGGGCTTGGTCCCCAGCAGGCCAATGCCTCCCACCACACCGGGCGTCGCGTCGGGCAGCACGTCCTTGCCCCGCAGCGCCTTGGCGATCCCGGCCCCGAGCAGCTCCGCAACCTGGACCACCTCGTCCGCCGCCCCTCGCGCCCCGGCGCCGATGAGCACCGCCACCTTCTTGCCCTCGTTGAGCACGTCCGCCGCCGCCCGAAGGTCCTCCTCAGGCGGCACCATCGTCGTCGTCGCATGACCGATCCCGGTAAACGTGCTGCCGTGCTGTCGGGGCGGCGCTTCCGCCGCCGCCATCTCCTGGATGTCGTTCGGCAAAATGAGACACGTAACGGTGCGCTCCGCCGCCGCGATCCGAATCGCCCGGTCCACCAGATGCCGAATCGCCGCGGGATTCGACGCCATCTGCACGTACGCCCCCGCCACGTCCTTGAACAGCGACATCAGGTCGATCTCCTGCTGATAGTCCGTGCCCATCGCCGTCGTCGCCTGCTGCCCGACGATCGCCACGACTGGCTGATGATCGAGATTGGCATCGTACAGACCGTTGAGCAGGTGAATCGCCCCCGGACCCGAGGTCGCGATGCACACCCCCACCTCGTCGGTGAACTTGGCGTGCGCGCACGCCATGAACGCCGCCTCCTCCTCGTGCCGTGCTTGAATGAATTCGATCTTCTCGCCCGCCCGGTTCAAAGCCCCCATGAGCCCGTTGATGCCGTCCCCCGGATACCCGAACACCCGTCGAATGCCCCAGTCGTACAATCGCTGCACCAGGAAATCACTTGCCGTTTTGCTCATGCCACTACCCCCTTGCATCCATCATCACGTCGGCAACGATCCCTCGCTCGTCGGACCCTCGGGTCCCTTCAGGACCTCCTCGACGGGCTTGACCGCCACCCCGTGCTCGTACACCAGCGTGCCCCCCAGCCATCCGCCGACCCCCAGCACCAGCCCTCCCACGACACGCAGCAGGAACGGCACCACCTCGTGTCCCTCCCACACGATCGCCAGAATCAGAGCGATCGTAAAGATCGTCAACGCCACCACGTTCACCACCATGTGCGATAGCGCCGTCGTCTGGACCTTCGATTTCGGCAGCGACAGATAGTCGAACAGCCCCGCCGCCGCCGCACCCACCGCACCGACGATCCCGCCGCCCAGCGAATAGAGAGCCACCGTCCGCCAGACACCCGCCCCGCTGAGCAGATAGACCGCATAGCACACGATGGCGAAAACCCACAACCCCAAAGGCAGCGTGACCAGCATGGGGTGAACCGGGTGTTGGCGAATATGGACACGTGCAATCATCGTACACCTCCTTGGTCACAAGCGGACCACAGGTACGCACTGGAAACACTCGCCTCTGGAATCGCAAGTCCCTGCGCAAGAGGCGGTCCGCTCTCACCGCGCTGGGCGCAGAGGGCGGCTGGCAACGCATCAAACAGCATGCCGCAGACCGCAACCGCCTGCTATGGGGAAATACCGAACTTGAAATGCTCCAATTGCCCGACCGGAAATCGAACCGGTCTCACCCCCGAAAAGCGGTTCGCTCGCTTTCCGAAAAATGTCGGCGCAGGGAGTCCGCGTCACCGCGACATGAGGTTCGAAGCCCTGACCGCAGACGTCTCGCAGCGAAAAAACAGATCGAAAAGGCACAGGTCCCATGGGCCCGGTTCGATTCATGGGACCTGTGCATGCAAACAGACTAGAACGGCTTGTGCACCGGGTCTCTCTGCCCCGCCAGCCAGAGGATCTCCTCTTCCGACAGCGCCCGGTCATACACCCGGACGTTGTCCATCTGCCCGTTCAACTCCCGCTGGATGTCCCCGCCGTTGTTCCAGGCGCCGACGGATGCGCCGCCCAGGATCAAGGTCAGCGGCGACCCAAAGGACCGCGAATCCTCAAGCTGCCCGTTCAAGTAGATCGCCGCAACGCTGTCGGACACGGTCAGCGCCAGGTGCACCCACGCATTGGCCGAGGCCACGGTATCGCCCTGCATATCGCCGCCGGCCAGGCCGTTGATCCCTGCGTTGGCCATTCCGTTGCGCAGCTTGCAGTGGATCCCGCCGGCCGACCAGCCGTCGCTGTTGATTCCGCCGGTGAAATCCTTCGAAGCCGGATCGTCCACCGAATAGATCCACATTGAATAGGTCCCCTGATTGAATGTCGCCTCCGGACCACCCAGCCTCGGCATAGCCATCGCATCATCGACCCCGTCGAGGACCAGCATGCCGCCGCCGACATAGGCCTCATCCAGCAGCGTGCCGTCGTACCCGTTGCCCGAGCTGTCGGTCGTGCCGTTCTCGAACGTGTATTCGACCAGCAGGCCGGC
>CAZTGH010000312.1:0-6885 GCA_964612985.1 uncultured Pirellulales bacterium | reverse complement strand
TGGCACCCGCTCTCCGGGCGCCATCTACGATGCAGCAGCTCCGCTCAGTATTGCCGACCTGCCCTCCGCCCAATGGAACCAATGTGAAATCGAGTGCGAATGGCCTCGGCTTCGCATTACGCTCAGGCCATCACAAAGCGACAGTTTGAGAGCCCCTTTGAACTGCAGGTGTGGGTCAAGACTGCCATCAACGGAAACGGTGGCGCCTTGCCCAGTTGAAAGATGCAGGTGATCAGTCTGCTCACAGCAGGCGCTTCAATGCAATCCGAGAAGGCATCGACAAGGTAATTCCTGACCTCCGGAGTGTCAGCCAAGAGCTGATTCACCTCGCTGGACTAAGGTGAATCGGCACCGGCGAATGGAGTCCTATACTTGTAGAAGAGAAATCCCACGGAGAGGAGCAGCGTCACGCCTCAGCGTAGGGTGGCTTGGCGGACGGAGAAGTGGTCGTTGCCAGAGAAGACGAGGTGGCAGGTTCGACCGTCCTGGCTCATCCACTTGGTGGGAAAGCTGCTGGTTTCGCCAGGGCCGACGTCCCAGCTCTCGGTGTAGAACGCGGTGCGCCAGGGACCCCAGGGCTCGGGGGCCTCGTAGACGCCGAAGCCGCCCTGGAAGCGTGGGCCGCGATCGTCGGTGCTGAACGGGAGCACCTGGCACCATAAGTATCGCTTTAGTCCCGCGTTGTAGCTGATCCCGCCTCGGTAGCACGCGCCGGGATGGACGAAGACCGCCCCCCTGTCGCAGATATCTGTCGTCCAGAGCGGCTCTTCCTCCGCGTCCAGGCCTTTGAAGAACTCGTACGCCTGCCGATCGCGGATGCGGTCCTTTGGTACACGGGCCATCACCATCCGGTCAGCGGGTTCGTAGGCACTGTCGCTGTCGTTCGAGTAGACGTAAACATACCCATCCCGCGCCCCGGCATAGTCCATGCCGAAATTCAGGAAGGTCGGCGCGCCAAAGCTCGTCTCGAACTTCCAGTCGGACCACTGCCAGGTCTTGCCATGGTTGCTCGACCAGGCCAATTGCGAGTTGTCGGTGTTGCGGACGAGCATGTACAGCACGCCATCGATACAAAGCATCCCGCTGGCCTTCGGGCCGGACCGTCCATCGCCCCGCCGCTCGCCCGTTTCGCTGCGGATGTTGGTGCCTTCGAAGCTCTCCGGGCCACCTGTAATCCGAGCCAGCCCCAGGCTGAGCTTCTTGTCTGCCTTCGGCTCGAAACCCCAGCCATCGCCATAGGCGGCATACAGGTCGCCGTCGTCGGCCCAGGTGATCGGCCAGTTGTCGCTGCCCGCGGCCTTGCGGACGATCGCATCCAGCGGGGCCCACTCGACCGAGCGGATCGTCTCGCTGGGCGGATACGGCGCGCCGGGCCGTTTGCCCCGGTCCTCGACCGCCAGGGCAACCGATTCGATGAACGGCTCGATCGCGCTGTAGTGAGCGTTTCGCTCCCTGTTGAGGGACTTGCCCGTCCGCGAAGCGACCACATCCAGCGATGGGATGACCACGATCAGGCTGTCGTACAACCCCCACGACCAGTAGGCGTCGCGTGGAACGCTCTTCATCGTTCCGTCGGCGTTGTTCCACCAGAGCAGGCCATAGTGGTCCGAGGCATTGCCATAGTCCTCGGGCTTGACGACGGGCAGCCCTTTGATGCCATAGGGTACCGTACGCGCTGCGTCGACGAACCACGACGGGATGATCTGCCGATCCCGCCAGCGGCCCTGCCGCAGGTAGAGATAGCCGATCCGAGCCATGGCGTCGACGTTGGCGTGGATGCCGGCGCCGAACTCGCGACGGGCGACGCCTTCGATCTCTCTGGGCCGGTAGGCGTTCGCCCGCCAGCGAAGGTCATCGCGCTGGATCCCGATTGGCGAGAAGACCCGCTCGAACATCAATTTCTGCAAGTCGCGTCCATAGAGCAGCGTCACGCATTCCGCCAGCCAGTTGGGACCGCCGTCGCTGTAGGACCACTTCGTGCCCGGCTCGAACAGCAATTCGGTGTACGCTCCATTCTTGTCAAAACCTGCGGTCTGGGTGGCCAGATGGAAGAGCGTGATCCGGTCGAGCCATCCCGTATTCGTGTTGGCCTCGGGAGGCCTGCCGAAATCAGGATGATACGTGTTGGCCGGGTCGCGCAGACTGGACATTTTTCCATCACCCAGGGCCAGCCCCAGAGCGGTGACCCCGATGGCTTTCGTCGAGGACTTCAAATCGTATGTCTTCTTCTGGTCGCCCCACCTTACCACAGCCTTACCATGCCGGGTGATCATGCCCGAGCCATCGCCTGTCAACCCATAATCCCTGGCTTTCTCCAGCAGGGCTCTGTCCATACCCACGTCCCCGGGCGCTACCGACTCCCACGTCTCGGCAGGCCAGGCATTCGCCCAATGGCGGTCCCGGGAAATTGCGCAAGCCGAGAGAAAACAAACCATTATGCAAAAACGGGCAATGCTGTAAAACGAGGTCTCAGCCATAGTGGCGCTCCGATCGATCCGGTGTGTCTCATTGATTGCTTTCGGCTACCCAATGATAGGTGACCGGACCAGCCAGAACAAGCGCGAAACCCGGCCGGCGGCAGGCAGGTTCTTATCAGACCGGGCGTTACCGCCGGACGGTCACATGCCTTTAACGAGTAGACGCAGGGCCGTCAATCAATGAAAGGATACGACAATGAAACGACAACGATGGCTTCCGATGATCCTTGTTGCGGTAGTGCTGTCCGCCTTGCTGACGGGTACGGCTTTCGCAAAGTCACGCACCAGCGTGGGAGTAACCCTTTCGCCCCACAGCGGGATCGGCTTCTGGATCGGGCACGGTCCGGCAGGGCACGGCTATCGCCACTATCCGCATGGCCAGGTGAGGGTTCCGGGCCCATGGCGACACCGTGTGCCCGGTCCGTGGATACCGCGTCGCAAGGTGGTGGTCGTTTCGCCCCCGGTCGTAAGACGGGTCGTCGTACCGGCACCGCCGGTTGTGGAACGCGTCATCGTGCCGGCGCCGCCGGTCATCCGCTGCGAACCCACAACCATCACCGTCTGGATCACAAACTCCAATGGCTCAAGCACTTCGGTGCAACTGACTCGAGTCGGTTCGTGGTATCGTGGGCCTCAAGGCGAGTACTACGCGAGCATGCCGACGAACGAACAACTCCGCGCTGTCTATGGGTTCTGATTCCAAACCCCCAAGTCCCACCTGGCTCGTGCATCCGACCTTCTGAGCCACGCAGCCCGGGACGTTCGCAAGAATGTCCCAACGAGCAGGACGCCCAATGCGGAAACGTGTGCGGGCGTCCTTTTTGTTTTGCAGGTCGCGACATTTCTTTGCGCCCTTCCTTAGGGAAAATGCTGCACGGTTGTTGCGGAAAACGCTTTCATCGAAAATGACGACAGACAATACGTAGTTGCCACAATTGACGAGAGCGTATTGAAGCGCATACAATGTGTCATGCTGCAAGTGCAAATTGAACCCTACTGATCAGTTTTCAATGGACTGAAATCAAGGCACTGGGCAGCAGGGAGGCACGGGGTGATGAAGAGAGCAACGCTCCCATGTCTCCCTTTTTCGTCGTCCGGCGGCGTTCGCAGGATCACGGATGTGCCGCTCTCCCCTGCTGTAGGGCAGACGGTCCATTGCAGTGCCCTGCAGACGCAGAATGGCATAATCGAACCTCGGCGTTCATTATCGTTCGGGCTGTGAGCACGGAGGCTTGCGGCCCTTATTTCTTGGTTCGATGCACCGCGGACATCAAGAGCTCATCATCGCTATGTCTTTCCCATTCGCAATTCAAGCCCGGTCGATCTCTTGACGTATGGAGTCGTTGCCGATAGCCTTCGATTTCATGAATGCCAGGCGTGCGAACGTGAGCCAGGACCATACGACCGTACTAACTTGCGGCGACAATTACATTTACATCTGCCCCTGCGGCGATGACCGGGCTTTTGTGGTGGACCCGACCGATGCGGCGATGGTATTGCACGCTCTTGCCGAGAAGAGATGGTCCTTGCTGGCGATTCTCCTGACCCATCATCATGGGGACCATACCGCAGGCGCCGGTAGACTCAAGTCGCAGACCGGCGCTGCGATCATCGGCGCCGACGAACGCCGCATTTCCGGGCTCGACCGCCTTGTGGGAGATGCCGATCGCATTACACTGGGCGACCGAACCGCACAAGTCCTTGGCACACCGGGGCATACGAGCACATCGGTCTGCTACTATCTCGAGCCTTCGTCCACTGGCGAACCGGGCGTTGTGTTCACAGGCGATACCCTGTTCGTGGGGGGCTGCGGACGACCCATGGAATGCGAGGCCCGTATCTTGTGGAAGTCATTGGAGCGTCTTGCCGCTCTGCCGGATGAGACGCTGGTCTATTGCGGGCACGATTACACGGTGGAGAACTACGAGTTCGCCCGGACCATCGAACCGGATAACCGCGCCGTCCAGGAACGGCTGCGCGAGACGAAGCAGGCCGCCAGGGAAGGTCGCCCCGGCGTACCCTCCACGATCGTGCAGGAGAAGGCGACCAACATCTTCCTGCGTGCGGGCGAGCCGAAGGTCAAAGCCGCCGTCGGCATGGCCCAGGCCAGTGCCGATCGCGTGTTCGCGGAACTGCGGCAACGCAAGAACCTTTTTGGCTGAGCGGCGATGCGAAAAACGACTATCTTTCATCTTATGTTATGGCTATGTGCCGCTGGCGGATGGTCTTGCGCCTCGCTGGCGTGGTCCGACGAGTTCAAGGCCGGCGAAAGTGCAGGCGTGGTTGCCAGCTCAGCGATCCGAGAGGCCTCCGGCATCGTGGCCAGCCGCCAGAACACGGACATTCTATGGGTGCACAATGACTCGGGAGATCTCCCCCGTCTGTTTGCGATCGACAGAGAGGCCAACCTGATCGGTGTCTGCATGGTGGAGGGGGCTTCTGCCAGAGATTGGGAAGACATCGCGATCGGCCCCGGTCCCGATCCGAATCTGCATTATCTGTATATCGGAGACATCGGTGATAACGAAGCGAAGTATCCGTCCGTACGGGTATACCGCGTGGCGGAACCCAAGGTGACCGCCTCAGAGCCCTTCGGCCAGATGGGTGTGGGCCCGGCTGAGACCATCGAATTGACCTATCCGGATGGGCCGCGCGATGCGGAAACCCTGCTGGTCGATCCGCTTACCGAAGACATCTACATTATCACCAAGCGGGACCTATTCTGTAAGGTATATCGGGCGACTGCCCCTCACGATACCGTTGGTACGCGGATGCTCAAGAAGGTTGCCGTCCTGCCCTGGGGTCTCGCTGTAGCTGGCGATGTGTCCCCCGACGGACGGCGCATCATCGTTCGCGGTCCCTACCACGCGTCGATGTGGACCCGGCCTGAGGGCCAACCCCTTTGGAGGGCGTTTGAAGACCAACCCATAGGAATCCCGCTGAGGATGGAGCCGCAGGGCGAAGGCATCTGTTTCGACGGGCGAGGCCGGGGGTACTTCACCATCAGCGAGAGAGCCCACCCGACGCTCTACTACTTCGCCCCCGACCCGGCGCGCCGGCAATGAGGATTATCAGACCGGGCGCCTCGAGGTTCCACGCGGACTTCTCTCGTGCAGCCTTGGCGTTGACTATCGGACGATTGTCCGTAAGCCTCTTGCATTCTTGGATTTGGCGAAAGTTTGACTATATTTTATGTGAGGGCTGGTCCTGGTCGATCTATGAATCGGCCTCCCTCCGGCTCCATACGCAAGGGCCAAAGGTGAGTCGGCCACGACCGAAGACAAGGAAACGCTGGTAGGAATTGCAGAAATGTTGGCACGAACGACAAGGCTCGAGTTCATGATCCTCGTGATAGGGTTGCTGGTGCTGGTATTCTGCAGTCAACCGCCGCAATATGGCAGTGCCGGCGTAGGGCCCCTGAACAGTACCGTGCCGAGCGATGGAGACGAGGCCGTCTTCGAGGTGCCGGCACCGTCCAATGCCACCGGACAGGAAACGCTCGATACCGCGCCGGCTGCCACCAGCGCTCCCCAGCCCCCTCGCATGGGCACCGTGGACGCCCGCAATATGCGTCCATCCGCCTACAACGACCTCATGTACGGCAACGTCACCGTGCGATGGGTCTGGGACGGCCAGAAATTCGTCCCGCAGAAGGTCTGTGTCGTCGAAGAGAAGGACGGTGTCAGCAGCATTTGGAGTTTCGACCAGCAAGGCCGTGCTGTCGTTTCGGAGATTCCCGCCGATTCCTCCTCTGGCCGGTAGAAAACGCCCAACTGTGCCAAGAACCCGCTTCGACGCCCTGGATTGTCTGTGTCGGGATCCCGCCGCCGGCTATTTTCGCCGCTTCGCGCTATTGCACGGGTCCTTTCCATGTGATACAAAAAACGGAAGCTTGTGCGCTTCGCGGGCCACGGCGCAACATCGCAACGGGCCGGGGGTTGTGCATCATGCGGGTTTCGGAGGCTTGAAGGCATGGTCGAGGGCAAATTCCACTCTGGGGCAAGGGTTATTCGAGCAGTTGCTGCGCAGTTCGATATCGGTCGATCCCGTCGTGAGGATCTCGATTTTCTTCAAGAGGCAGGTGGTCGGGGCGATATCTCGTTTGGCATAGTACGACGTTCAGACGGCCGATCTCAGCGAGGATATGAGAGTGGGGACCTTCTCCCACGTCACACCGCCGCCGGCCCGGACGCTCGATCGAAAAAGAGTATCACTGCACGCACTTTGTAAGGAGGATTATGATGTGTGGACGATTGGGTACCCTGTTGAGCCTGGTCCTGGCGCTGACGTTGGCGACGACGGTCGGTGCGGCAGACCCGGACATTATCGGCTGGTGGTGGTTCGACGAAGGCTCCGGCACGACGGCCGCGGATTCATCGGGCAACGGCAACAATGGCACGCTTATGGG
>CAZTGH010000311.1:0-6897 GCA_964612985.1 uncultured Pirellulales bacterium | reverse complement strand
CTCGCTGGATCGATGCCACTGGCTCCATCGGCCGGCTGTGGCTCACGCGCCTGGACCGGGATGTACATGAAGCGAACCTCACTGAGCCCATACTGGCCCATCGAGCCGAAGCCGGAGTTGATGTTGAGCCGGACGTATTGCGCCGCAACGCCGCCGAAATCAATCGCACTGTTGGCAGCGTAGG
Organism: uncultured Pirellulales bacterium; assembly: GCA_964612985.1. Classification (GTDB taxonomy): domain Bacteria; phylum Planctomycetota; class Phycisphaerae; order Sedimentisphaerales; family Anaerobacaceae; genus Anaerobaca. Next base: position 6,713 of record CAZTGH010000311.1, on the reverse strand, counting down.
TCCTTCTGGCGGTGGCCTGGGTCAATTCCGCGTCGCCCAGCGTCGTCCATTCGTCTCCGTCTGTGGAGTATTCGACGGTGACGTCTTTGACGCCAAAGCCCAGGATCAGCTCAAATTCGACGTTGTAGTTCCAGACGAGCATCTGGTGCAGTTGGTAGATGCGGTCGAACTCGAACTCAATCCACAGGGGATCGTCCCCGGGACCAGCGAGCCACATATCGGTGCTCTCGGTCGAATGCAGATCGCTCGCGTCCAATCCCGATCCATTGACGGTATTCTCCGGTCCCGCCTCTTCCTCAAAAGCTCCATTACTGGTCGCGACGACATTGTCGACCGGATACGAATAGGGTTCGGTCGTGAAACTCCAGACCACACCCGGGAAGACCGTATGGTCCGGCGCCCCGTTAACCTCGTCCACCCGCCAGTAGTACGTCGTGTCGAAATCGAGTCGCGCCGGCGGATCATAGCTGGCGGCGCTCTGCCCCTGGCTGGCCAGCACGTCCATCGGGGCGGTGCGCGTCGCGGCGCTGACGTCGTCGAGGCGGGTCCCCAGATACACGTCATGCGCCGCAGCGAGGTCGCTGGCTGTCCAGTTCAAGGCCACGTCGCGAGGCACATCGAGGGCGCCATCGGTCGGGCTGGGGTCTCGCGCGGCGGCGGGATTGGCCACCTTCACCAGATACCAGTTGTTGATCCACTCGCTGATGACCTCGCCGCGCGGATCGTTGTCCTGACCGGAGGTCTGAAAGAAGATGCCGATGCGACCGCCTGTCGTGGAATTGTGGCAGATGACGGGGTCGGCCCGATTCCCATCGGCCGCCAGCGCCAGAATCAGTTCCGCATACCAATCGTTGGTGAGGGCGTTGAGATGGATCGCGCGATCCGTCGAGAAGTTGGCCAAAGCCGGCGTATACTGTTGGCCTTCGTCCGTCACGGTCACAGGCGTGTCGTCGTCCCACATGTCCATGCTGGGGATATCCATGACGTTTGGCAACGCCGCGGTGCCGTTGGTGCCGGCGCCGTTGACCACGTAGAAGATCCAGTCGCCCGTGTTGATGATGCAGTTGCCGTCGTCGAGGAACAGCTCGATCAGCGAGCCATCGGGCTGCGTGTTGCCCGGCCCATAGAGCGTTGCCGGAAGTTGTCCGCAAAGGATCAGCAGATCGGGAGCCCCATCTCCGGTATGGGCGACAACCCAGTCGGCCAGGGCATCGTGATCGCCGGCGGTGAACTGTTCCACGGGCACCGTCGTTACCGCGTCGACAATCTCTTGCATTTCCCGGTCCGCCGCTCCCTGGGAGAACCATCCCGCCTGGGTCGAAATCGCAATGTCGATCGCCAGGGCCGTCGTGCTGAGGGCCAAACTAATGAAACCGACCAACCATATCTTCTTCATTTTTCTTCCTCCTACACGACCGTTGAGAACGGACAGGGAGAGATCGCTCCGGCACACGCCGAAGCGCCGTCACTCTGCCTGGAACACTGCTAGGTCCCTTGGCTGTCTGGTACTGCACGGTCGTCTGCCTACTTCGCCGCAGCAGAATTCAGCAGTGCATTGCACCCCCTTTCCGTCGGTACAGACCGTCGCTGCGCTGATAGTGTCGATGTGAAGTGCAGATGGATTTGCACAGGCCCCGCTTCAGGATCTGCACCAAGAGATACACCGCGTCAGAACCTCCGGCCGGCCACCGCAACGGCCGACCTATTCGTACCCGTTGCACCGTATTCGCCCCGAATCCCGTCGGGACCACACGAGGACCTGCATTACGCACGCTTCTCAATACCTTTATATCAGATCAAACCAGGCCCCGCAACAGCTTTTCACGCCTTGACGCAGGAACACGGAAGCGTAAAAACCGCACAGAAACTACCCATAACTGTGGCATTTGCAGCAGGTTATGGATCGAACGCTCCATACGTTCGCGGAGTGTCAGGTGACGCTCAGTGCGAAAACCGCGTGCTCTTATCGGACGGAACGCTTGGGCGAATTGGCGGCTACTTGTAGGTGCGGCCGAGTTCTTCGACAACGGCGCGCTTGACCTCGAGCGGATCGATCAATCCCATGTGGCGATAGATGACCTGTCCGCCGGGCTTGACCAGCAGCGTATAGGGAATCGCGCCGAGCCAGTCCGTGTCCACCGCCTCGATGAACGCATAGATATCGTCACCGGTATAGTGGTAGTTCCGGAACGACGCCTGCTTGTCTTTCAGGAAGGAGCGGACCTCGCTTGTTCGGCTTACCGGATCGACGTTCAATGCGATCATCTCGAACTCGCGGCCTCGATACATGCGATTCATCGTCACGAATTCAGGAAATTCGATCACGCATGGGCCGCATGCCGTCGACCAGACGTTGATCAACCGGAGCTTGTTCGTATCGTTCCTGATAAGATCCTTGATGCCGTCGAGGTCGATCGTCTCCAGGCTGACCGGCTCCTTGGCCCATGCGGCGAAGGCCTTCTCGACGGAATCGCGTTTGTCGGACCACTTGATCGAGCAACCGAAAGTCCGCGTCGTCTCCACCGGGACCGGCTCGCCGGCCAGCAGAGCCCTGATGGCATTTCGTGTATCGTGGGACTTCACCTCTTTCGGGTTCCGCTCGTTGTCGTCGATACGACCGACAAAACGAAGGCGACGATCCTGGTCGAAGATGAACACGTGCGGCGTGGTCACCGGACCATAGGCTTTCGCGACCTTCTGCGTCTCGCCGTCATACAGATAGGGGAAGTTATACCTCTTGTGTTTGGCCCGAATCTTCATCTCCTCAAAGGAATCGTTCAGATCGGAATACCCCAGTTCGTCCAGGCGGACCGCCTTCGGGTCGTTCGGTGAGATCGCCACCACAGCCACGCCCTTGTCCTTGTAGTCGGCGGTCAGTTGGATCAGCCGGTCCTCATACGCCTGAGCGGTGGGACAATGGTTCGTCGTGAAGACGACTACAAGGATCCCGGCGCGATCGTAGTCGGCGAGCCTGTGAATCTTGCCGTCGACGCCGGGAAGGGCGAAATCCGGCGCCTGGGCCCCGATCAACAACGTCTTGATCTCCTCCGCCGCCCACGTCGGAACAGCAAAAAACGCGAAAACAGTCAATAGCACGATGAATCGGAAAGTGAACGTACGCATCGATCTTCTCCTGCCAGGCAAGAATAAACACCCTTCAAAACCACGTCGCCCCATTATACGCCCGCCAGCCCCCAAAGTTTGGAACTTCTCCCGCTCTGCCCCCCGCCCCGTGAGCACTCGCAGGGCGGGTTCTCAACCCACGCATTCCAAACCCTCGACCGAAATGACCGCCAAACTCAAGACGCCAGCACCACAGTCAATCGATACGGACGAATGCGTGCGTTAAGGACTCACCCTACGGATGCCGCCCGTCTTTCTTTCGGAGATGTTCCCGTTCTCCGTGTCCCATTGCAATCCCGCCAGTCCATCGGCTTCGACGAACCGTACACTTCCATCCACGAATGATACGCTACAACCCTTTCCCCGGTGATTCTCCAGGGCGACCAACTCCGGACCACCATATTGGTTCCACCCAGGCCCGCTCTCAAACAGCAGTACTACGTCGCCGCGATCGTTCGGATCGGCATTGGGATTCATCGCATAATTGCAGGGTCCGGTCTGTGCTCCAGGACAACGAAAGACCTCAGCAATAACACCTTGACCGGCGAGTATATCGCACCATTGCTCTGGCGCAGGATATGCATGGTTGAATTCACCGGCATGGTGAATCGCAGCCAGTCCCAACTGCCTGAGATTCGCCATGCATGGAACTCTAGCCGAAGAGAGCCGAGGATACCGGTAGGCAAACGGCCCGAAGACGAGCAGAAAAATAGCCGTGCCGACCAGGATCAATACAAGGCCCAGCAGAAGAGAGATTCCGGATCGAGGGCGCGACTCTTTCGTAGATGCCTCCTTCATAGCGTTTCCCCTGCACGAAGTGAATCATCAATAGCGCGTGTAGAACGGGTTCACGTTGGTTTCTTCTCCAGGATCTTCCCCAGGACAGTGACGAGGGTTTGGGGTTCGAAGTAGGTGGGGGGCAGGCGGAGGTAGACGGTCTTGGAGTCGGTGATGCGGATCGTGCCTTTGACGTTGGCGAACAGCGCAGCTACCGTGTCGCGGGGCTCCTGCCGGCGTGTCGAGGGCGTGGCGCGCTCAACGCTCTGACGGAACGTGAAGATCAGGTCGCCCGCCTTGAGCGGATTGGGCTGCGAGGTGACGATGCTGCGGATGTCCCACTGGGCCGCCGCGATGCGCAGCTCCGCCAGGTCGAGCAGCCCCTTCGTCTCCTCGGGAATCGGGCCGTAGACATCGGCCAGTTCCGCTTCGATCTGCCCGAGGTCGGCCGCGGTTCGCGCGACCGCGATCTTGCGATAGACGTCCATCCGATGCCGGTCGATGGGAATATAGTTCTTCGGAATGACAGCGGAGAAGCCCAGGTCGATGTTCGCGGTCGGCAGAGGCTCGACCTTCTCGTTCTTCATCTCGCGGACCGCCTGGGCCAGCATATCGCAGTACATCTGGTAGCCGACCATCTGGATATGGCCCGATTGCTCGGGCCCGAGGATGTTGCCGGCGCCGCGAATTTCCAGGTCGCGCAGCGCGATGCGAAAACCCGCGCCAAGGTGTGAATACTCTTCGATGGCCTTGAGCCGCTTGGCCGCGATCGGTGCGATGGGCCGACTGTTGGGCAGCAGCATATACGCGTACGCCCGATGCTTGTACCGCCCGACCCGCCCGCGAAGCTGGTGCATTTCCGCCAGTCCGAACCGGTCGGCGTCGCTGATGAAAATCGTGTTGGCGTTGGGGATGTCGAGTCCCGACTCGATGATCGTCGTGCAGACCAGCACATCCGTCTGGCCCAGCACGAACTTGATCATCGCCTCCTCCAACTCGCGTTTGCTCATCTGTCCGTGGGCGATGTCCACCCGCGCATCGGAGGCCAGCTTTTGGATCTCCATCGCCTTGGCCCGGATCGACTGGACGCGGTTGTGCAGAAAGAACACCTGCCCCTGCCGGTTCAACTCGCGATAGATCGCCTTGCGAATCAGCTCGGGGTGATACGGCGCCACCTGCGTGACAATGCTGCGCCGGTCCAGCGGCGCCGTCGTCAGCGAGCTGATGTCCCGCAACCCGAGCAGCGCCATGTGCAGCGTGCGCGGGATCGGCGTCGCAGTCATCGTCAGAATGTCCACGTTGACCCGCATCCGCTTGAGCCGTTCCTTGTGCTCAACGCCGAACCGCTGCTCTTCATCGATAATCAGCAGGCCCAGGTCCTTGAAAGCGACGTCGCCGCTGAGCAGCCGGTGCGTGCCGATGAGAACATCCACCTTGCCGGCCCGCGCACGAGCGACGATATCCTTGGCCTGCTTCCCCGTCCTGAAGCGGTTGAGCACCTCGATCGTCACGGGGAAATCCGCGAACCGGTCACCGAACGTCCGCGCATGTTGAACCGACAGCACCGTGGTCGGCACGAGCACCGCCACTTGCTTGCCCCCTTCGACCGCCTTGAAGGCCGCCCGCATCGCCAGTTCCGTCTTGCCATAGCCGACGTCGCCACACAAGAGCCGATCCATCGCCACCGGCTCCTGCATGTCGCCCTTGATCTCTCCGATGGCGGTGATCTGATCCGGCGTCTCCTGATATGGGAACGACTCCTCGAACTCCAGCTGCCAGTTCGAATCGTCGCCGTAGGCGATGCCGCCGATCGCCTGACGTTTCGCCTGAACCTCCAGCAGCTCGGCCGCCAGATCGCGCACGGACTGCGCGACTTTCTCCTTCTGCTTCTGCCACCGCTTCGAGCCGACTTTGCTGAGCGTCGGGCGCTTGGGGCTGGTGCCGATGTATTTCTGCACGAGTGCGATATTGGCGACCGCCACCTGAATTTTGACCTTGTCGGCGTATTCGATGGTCAGGTACTCGGCCTTGCCTGCCTTCTCGTCGATGGTCTCGGTCCCGAGATATTTGCCGATCCCGTAGGAGGCGTGGACCACGATATCGCCCGGCTGCAAGTCTGCCAACGTATCGACCGGCGCCGTCGCGCGGACGGGCCTTTGCCGGCGCCGCAGCGCATACTGCCCGAACAACTCGTGATGACTGACGACAATCGTCCGCAGCGATTCGACCACGAATCCCTGGTGCACGTAGCCCAGGAGAAGCTCGAAGTTCCTCGGGACCCGCCCGTCAATCTCCTTGACGATCTCGGTGACGCGCGCCACCTCGGCCGGACTCTCGCAATAGAGCTGTACGTGATGGCCCTGCTTGGACTGCTGGATCAACTCCTCCAACGCCGCCTTGTGCCCCGCCCATAGCGAGGTCGCCTTGCGTTCGAACTGCTGGACGCTCTTGACGTCCAGCTTGAGGAACTCCTCCGGCGCACCGCTGGCAAAACGGCAGACGTGCAGTTGCGTGAACCGCGCGGCGGACGAATGGATGTCCGCCCAGGAATAGAGACGCCCGGCGTCCTCGACCCTCGCCAGGAAGACCTTCGCCACCTCTTCGACGTCCAGCGGCTCCTCGAAGATCACAATCGTCTCGTCGGGCAGTGTGTTCGTGAACAGCTCCCGCTGATCGGCTGTAGCGCCGGCGGTGGCGGCCACGATGCCCAGGCGGGCGATTTCGTGCGTGGAACGCTGCGTATCGAGGTCGATCTCGCGAATGCTCTCGATGGTGTCGCCGAAGAATTCGATGCGAATCGCCTGCGATTGGGA
>CAZTGH010000310.1:112-6921 GCA_964612985.1 uncultured Pirellulales bacterium | reverse complement strand
GGTCATGGGAACGCAGAAGACCGTCGTCTTCGTCACCCTCGTCATCCTCATGGCCACGATCTCCGGCATGATCTTTGGCACCTTCTTCTAGGAGTAGATCGATGAAGATCCAGATTCTCGGAACCGGATGTCCCAAGTGCACGAAGCTGGCCGAAAACACCAAGGCCGCTGCCGACGCGATGGGACTCGACTGCGAAATCGAAAAAGTGACCGACCTCAACCAGATCATGTCGTTCGGGGTCATGCTGACGCCCGCCTTGGCCGTGGATGGACAAGTCAAAGTCGTGGGCAAGGTCCCCTCGCCCGATGAGATCCAGCGGCTGCTGACCTGATGAGCCCGTCCTGTTGACCCGCACGACGAGGAGTGAAGATGAACGCGATGTGGAAAGCCCTGATCGCCGTCGCCGCGATCGGCATGGTCGCGGTTGCCGTCGTCGCGCTGCGCCCGGACGTCGAACCCGCCGCGTCGGACGCGAACGATGCGCACACGGGTCCAGTTGCCGCAGACCAGCCCTACAAGCCCCTGCCGTCGCTGGTGGAGTTCTCGGCCGGGGACTGCGGCCCCTGCAAGGCGATGGAGCCGATCCTCGAAGAGCTGGCCCGCGAATACGAGGGACGATTCCGCATCGAAACCATGGACATCTGGAAGAGGCCCACCGCCGGCGAAGAGCATCGCATCCGCATGTACCCCACCCAGATCTTCTACGATGCGATGGGAAACGAACTCTTTCGCCACGAGGGCTTCTTCTCCAAAGAAGATATCCTCGCCCAATGGACGGAACTCGGCCAGGATGTCACGAGCCCATGATGAATGGCGGAGACGTCGGCGTCTCGTCGTGAACGCAAAGCGTCCCGCGGCCAAGAATCGAATGAACCGGTACCGGGAAGGCGGCCAGGATGTACCAGTATCTCCTTCAGATGCAGTGTCCGTGCAGTACAGGCCGGAGCCATCCTCTGCTGTTGCTGGTTCTGATCGCAGGCACCGGACTGGTGCTGTACTCGTTGAAATACGTCTTCAGAAAGGCAGGTGTGCGTGCTATGAACAAATCGAGCAAGATAGCAGTCGTCGCGCTTCTGGTCGTGGCTGTGGCGCTCGTGATCGTGGCCAAGCAGAAGGCCTCCGGACCGGACGACACGCCGCAACTGACGACTTCCAATGCGTCCGGCGAATCCGTCCCCGCCTACAGTCCCCAGGCGCTGACAGGACAGGGTCGGCCCACACTCATCGATCTGGGCTCCGACACCTGCATCCCCTGCAAGCTGATGGCCCCCATCCTGGCGGACCTCAAGGCCGAATACGCCGGAACGATGGATGTCCACTTCCTGGACATTCACCAGAACCAGGATCTGGTGCCGCTGTACAAGATCAACGTCATCCCGACGCAGATATTCTACGACGCAACGGGCCAGGAACTGTTCCGCCACGAAGGCTTCTTCTCCAAGGAAGACATCCTGGCCACGTGGAAGGAACTCGGTGTCAACCTCTCTGAAGGTGCTGCGCAAGCGCCGGTGTTCGAGCGTTTCACTCCGGCACGGGTGGATGACCGTCCCAAGGAGAAGGTCTGCTATCTGTGCGACCGTGACATCGCGCCGAAGACCCTGGTGACGGTTGAAACCGACAAAGGGCCGGTCCGCCTGTGCAGCCCACACTGTTACTTCATCATGTACTCGTGTCTGACCGAGGACAAGACCGGGTTCGAGACCCGAGTCACCGTAACCGACTGGACGACCGGTGAGTCCATTCGGGCTGTCGAAGCAACGTTTCTCTCGGGCGAGGATGAAACCACCGGCCGACCCTGGATCAAGGCCTTTGCCAACCGCGAGGCTGCCTTGGCCGAGCGCACCGCCGCCGGAGGCAGCATCCTGGCGCTGACGGCCTTGCAACAGAGGGAGATGTCGCATCGTTGTGGCTTCTGCGAGCGCGCGTGCTATCCGCAGGATGCCGCCGAAGTCATCGTAGAAGGTGGTGTGCACACGTGGGGCTGCTGCTCTCATTGTGCGCTGGGCGTAGCCGCTCGAACGGGCAAGAACATCGAGGTCCGCGAGAAGGACCGCCTGACGAAGGAACCCATCGTCGTCAAGACCTTCGAGGGCAAGGTCGCCTCATTGGAACCGGTCACCGCTGTCGCCTGGTTCGGCCAGCAACAGAAGCCCGATGGAACCTGGGGCTCGGCGGGCTGCTTCCATCAAGGCTTCTTCACCGATTCGGACCATCTCAAGAAGTGGGTCGAGCAGAACCCCTACGAAACCGGCAAGCTGATCAGCATCCAGCAGGCCCTTGCCGACAAGATGAAGCTCACACCCGCTCAAATCCAGAAGGCGTGCAAGATCGGCGAATGTTCACCCAAATGAGTCCCGTGGCCATTGTTGCTGAGCAGCACGCTACTGGACCGAAAGGACATGACATGAAGACGAACATGATAGCACTCCTGGCCAAGCAGGCGGTGCTCGCCCGAGACAATCCCGTCGACCAGGCCCGCGACAGCGGCAAGCCTTCCCTCGTGGACTTCGGCGCCACCGGGTGCGGCCCCTGCGATAGGATGACCCCCATCCTGGAAGATCTCGAGGACAAGTACCCGGGCAAGCGCAACGTCCTCTTCGTGCACGTGTGTGAAAAGCAGATCCTCGGCGCCAAGTACGGGATTCAGACGATCCCGGTCCAGGTATTCTTCGACAAGGACGGCCGCGAGGTATTCCGCCATACGGGATTCTTCCCGCAGGACGAAATCGAGAAGAAGCTGGCCGAAATGGGAGTAACGCCATAATGGAACAGCTTTTCACCACCTTGACGAAAGCGGTCGAAGCCGCGCCGGCGATTGCCATCTCCGCGTCGTTCATCTGGGGCATTCTGAGCATCCTGTTGAGTCCCTGCCACCTGGCGAGCATCCCGCTGATCGTCGGTTTCATCGATCAGCAGGGGCGGATGTCCACCAAGCGGGCGTTCTTCATCTCGACCCTGTTCGCAGTGGGCATCCTTGTCACGATCGGGGTGATTGGAGCCATCACCGCCGCCGCCGGTCGGATGCTGGGCGATGTTGGGCGGTATGGCAACTACTTCGTCGCGCTCATCTTCTTTCTGGTGGGCCTGTATCTGCTGGACATTCTGCCGATGCCCTGGTCGGGCCCCGGCCAGATCGGGATGAAGCGCAAAGGATTCCTGGCCGCCCTGGTTCTCGGGCTCGTCTTCGGCATTGCCCTGGGACCATGCACCTTCGCCTACATGGCGCCGATGCTCGGCGTGACCTTCAAGGTGGCCTCCACCAGTCTGCTCTACGGCATTACCTTGCTTCTGGCCTATGGCATCGGACATTGCTCAGTCATCGTCCTGGCCGGAACCAGCACCGGATGGGTTCAGCGCTATCTCAATTGGAGCGAGGAATCCAAAGGCGCGATCGTCGTCAAGCGCGTTTGCGCCGTTCTGGTGATCCTCGGCGGCCTCTACCTGATCTACGCCGCACCATGACAGAACGTATCAACCTATTCCTGCAACCATGAATGAGAGAGGAGACAGAATGGATCGAAGGAAGTTTCTGGCAACCACATTGGTTACAGGCGCAACAACGACCGTAGCCTCCGCAGCGACACAGGCGCCGGAGCACAAGACGATCCGAATCGTCGGCGTCGCGTGCAGCCCCCGCAAGGGCAAGACCACCGCGACCGGGGTACAGGTGGCGCTCGAGGCCGCCCAGGGCGTCGATGCGCGCATCGAGACCGAACTGATCGACCTCGGCGGCCTTCAGATCGCCGGCTCGCTGGGCGGCGCGACCTCGCATGAAGCCGCACAGCCCGAGGACGACTTCGACCGCAAGGTGCTGCCCGCACTGAGGGCCCCCCGCGTGCCGGACGGCATGATCATCGGCTCGCCGAGCTACTTCCGCAGTATGAGCGCCCTGTGCAAGGCTTTCATCGAGCGCTTGCAGGTCTTCCGCTCGCCCAAGCTGCAACTGGCCGACATGCCCCTCGGTGCCCTGGCCGTCGGCGCTTACCGCAACGGCGGCCAGGAACTCGTCATCCAGGAGATCCAGACCGCCATGCTGGTCCATGAGGTGATGGTCGTCGGCGGCAAACCCCGAGCCCACCAGGGCGCGACGCTGTGGAACGCCTATCAGGACAACATCCTGAAGGACGAGTTCGGTATCCAGACCGCCAAACAACTCGGCATCCGCGTCGCCGAAGCCGCCTTGAAGCTGGCCTCATCCTGAGCAAACCGGTCCCGGGCCTGCGTCCTGCGAAAAATGAACTCAAATGGGCTTGACGCGTACCCCTGTACAGTCTATACTTCGTCATATGGCGAAATATAGGAATGAGGCATGAACGAGCTATTGGACATTGCGAAGGCCTTGGCCGACGGGAACCGGCTCCGGGCGCTGATGGCGCTCGAAGAGGGGGAGCTGTGCGTCTGCCAGATCACCGAACTGCTGGCCCTGGCGCCCTCGACCGTCTCCAAGCACATGTCGATCCTGCGCCAAGCGGGGTTGGTCGAAACCCGCAAGGAGGGCCGCTGGATGTACTATCGGCTCACCGGGCGAACCGCGTCGAAACCGGCGAGGGAAGCCATCGCCTGGGCCCGCCGCAACCTCGCCGCGACCCCGGAGATCGTCGCAGACCGCCACACACTCGGGAAGATTCTCCGCATCGATCGGGAGCAATTATGCAAGAAACAAAACCGAAGCTGAAGATTCTCTTCCTCTGCACCGGCAACTCCTGTCGCAGCCAGATGGCTGAAGGCTGGGCCCGGCGCCTCAAACGCGACGCCATCGAGGCCTACTCGGCCGGCATCGAGACCCATGGTCTCAATCCGAACGCCGTGAAGGTGATGGCCGAGGTAGGCGTGGACATCTCGGGCCACCGTTCCAAACACCTCGACGAAGTCAAGGAGGTCCCCTTCGACTACGTCGTCACCGTCTGCGACCACGCCCACGAGTCCTGCCCCCTGTTCCCGGGCAAGACGAAGGTCGTTCACGTCGGCTTTGACGATCCGCCCCGCCTGGCCAAGCAGGCCCAAACCGAAGAGGAAGCCCTGAATGCCTACCGCCGCGTCCGTGACGAAATCAAGGCCTTCGTCGCGCGACTCCCTGGGGTCCTGACAAAGGAGGCACCCGACCATGACTGAACGAACCACACGGCCGCCCCAGCAGGGCAAACATCTCAGCGTCTTCGAGAAGTACCTGACGATCTGGGTCGTCTTGTGCATCGCCGCCGGGATCGCGTTGGGCAAGCTCGCGCCGGGCGTAGCGCAGTCGCTCGACGGCATGGCCATCCACGTCGGCGGAGCGCCCGTGGTGTCGATCCCGATCGCCATCGCGCTGTTTTTCATGATGTACCCGATCATGGTCAAGATCGATTTCGCCCGGGTCGTCAAGGCAGGCAAGAGCCCCAGGCCCGTCCTGTTGACGCTCGTCGTCAACTGGGCGATCAAGCCGTTCACCATGTTCGCCATCGCCACGTTCTTCCTGGGCTACGTCTTTCGTGGCATGATCCCGGGCACGGAGATCGTCAAAGACGGCAGCGAGGTCGAATTATGGCGCTCCTACATCTCGGGCGCCATCCTGCTCGGCATCGCCCCCTGCACCGCCATGGTGCTGATGTGGGGCTATCTGGCCCGGGGCAACCAGGGACACACGCTCGTCATGGTCGCGATCAACTCGTTGATGATGCTGGTGCTGTACGGCCTGCTCGGAGGCTGGCTGCTGGGGGTCAACCGGATGCCCGTGCCGTGGCAGGCGCTGCTGCTGTCAATCGCGATCTACGTGGCCCTTCCGCTCGTGGCGGGCTACTTCTCGCGCCGCTGGATCCTCCGTGCCAAGGGCCAGGTGTGGTTCGAAGCCAAATTCCTGCATGTTCTGACGCCGGTTTCCATCCTCGCCCTGCTGGCGACGCTGGTGCTGCTGTTCAGCTTCAAAGGCGAGACCATCCTCGACAATCCGCTGACGATCCTCTGGATCGCGATCCCGCTGTTCATCCAGACGGTGCTGATCTTCGCCATCACCTACGGCGCGGCAAAGCTGCTGAAATTCAGTTACGAAGACGCCGCCCCGTCCGCGATGATCGGGGCCTCGAACCACTTCGAGGTCGCCATCGCCACCGCCACCATGCTCTACGGCCTCTCCAGCGGCGCCGCCTTGGCCACCGTCGTCGGCGTCCTCATCGAGGTCCCCGTCATGCTCCTGCTGGTCAGGATCTGCCTCCGAACGCAGCGGTGGTTCGCGCCCGAGCGGGCAGCCTTAGATGAAACCGAGACGCTCGCCATGCCCACACGGTGATCTCGCTGCATCACGATTTCGACGGAAGGGTGTCCTGCACCTCCGGCTCTTCCTCGTCGCGGGCTTCCAGCAGACGCTCGATGACGCGGATGTCCTTGGGGATGTGGACCGTCACGTATTCGCCCGACTCGATCTGCGTGTAGGCGTGGTCGAGAAGCCCGTCGAAAAGAATGGTATCGTCCGGCCCGAGCTGGTAGGTCTTGTCCTCGATCCGCAGTTCCACCCGCCCGCTCAGGATGTAACAGAATTCATGGACGTCCTCGTGCAACCCCATCACGTGCACGTGATCGCCCTCCTCGGCGATGACGCGGATCAGCTTGCCCTTGTCGTAGCGGGCCACCCGGCACTTCTCGAGGCCCTTGTCCCCCTTGACCATCTGGCTGCGGGGCTCCTCCTTGGCCTGGCGTCGCTGAACGAAACGCCGCTCCGCCAGCCCGATCAGCGCGCTCGTGGAGATTTGCAGGGCCCCCGCCAGCGCATCGAGCGTCTTGAGCGAGGGGAGCGTCTTGTTCGTCTCGACCGATTCCACCGTCGGATACGTCAGCC
>CAZTGH010000310.1:0-100 GCA_964612985.1 uncultured Pirellulales bacterium | reverse complement strand
TCAGATTCAGACGACGACGCAACACCCGGATGATACGAAAATCATAAGCGCTGTTCACCGCGCACTGCCTCCCAGGAAACATCGAAACACCGAACGGGGC
>CAZTGH010000309.1:0-6939 GCA_964612985.1 uncultured Pirellulales bacterium | reverse complement strand
GAGGGCCCGGAATCTGCTACAACGTGTGCGGATGGCCCGAGGGTTATGACAAGTCTCAAAAGTGTCGACGCAAACGTTCTGTCTCCATGCCTTTCGGATGCAACGGCACCAGGTGAAATACTCCATTACGCGGTACAGGCAGGTCGTGCTGACAGCGGATGAATGACACACTTCCAGATGCGTTTTGACGCGCTGTCCTGGGTGATGCTGAAGCACGACCCGGCGACGCAGCCGGCGCAGATCCGTCGTGTGCTCGTGCGAGAGTCTCCTTGGCCCTTGGAGAATCAAAAGCACTCACACGCATCTCAGCGTCCTTACGCGACGGCGAAACCGTTCGGGAAGTCGGGGTTGAGCTGGTATTCGGCGATGCGCTCCATCAGGCGGAGATACTCGATGCCGTCGCGGGCGGCGGTATCGGGGTCGGGGATCATCGGGGCGCTCTCGATCGTGCAGTAGCCATCGTAGCCGGACTTCTTGATCGCGCGGATCACTGCCTTAAAGTCAACGTTGCCGTAGCCCGGCGTCAGCGAGTTCGAGTCGCGAAAGTGCATGTGCCACAGCAGCGGCTGGGCGTCCATCACCGCCTCGTATGGGTTCAATTCCTCGAAGTTGGCGTGGAACCAGTCGATCTGGATGCCGATGTTGTCCCGCCCGGTGCGCTCGATGAGCCTCTTGTGGTTCAGGACGGTGTTGACGAACTTGCCCATTTCGAGGTGGTTGGTCGCTTCAAAGACCAGACGCACCTGCCGGCTGCGGGCGTAATCGCACATCTGCCGCAGGGCATCGACCGCGACGGCTGAGCACTCCTGCACATTGTCACGGGTGATCCCCGTGTGAATAGCCACCGCCACCGTCACAGATGGCGCCCGGAGTTCGGCGGCGATATCGATCGATGACCGGGTTTCCGACACCGCCAGGGCGGCGGTCTTCGGCTCGGTCAATGTCTTGTAGTTCGGGGAATAGGGGTCCCACATTTCGCCCCAGCACTCATTGACGCACGATACGGCCAGCCCGAAATCGGCGGAAAGTTTCCTATGCGCCGCGACGTACTGCTCCAGTCCGACCCCCAGGCCGTATCGCCCCTTCGGCGGGCACAACTCGATTGCGTCGTAGCCGAACCGCTTCAGGCGTTCGTAGGTAACCTCGGGGTGCAGGTAGGTTTCCTCTTGGCCGAAGGTCAATTGGAAGTACGAAAATCGTAGCGGTTCCATACGTTCTCCACGGATGTCTCCTGTTCACTTACGTCGCCGATCCGGATCCATGCCGAAAGCCTACAATCCACAGACCCGGTGGTCAATCACCATGCACAGGTTCTTCGCTCGAACGAGGCTGCGAGCGCTCTCGCCCTGCAAGGCTCAATCCGGTATGATGGGCCGTGATGCGCGTCAGAGATCCTGGCTTTTCAGAAGGAGATCGGGAAATGCATACAGGAGACAATCGAATGGGACGTGTTGGAATGATCTTCCTGTCGGGGATGGCGGTGTTGTGGGGGAGTTTTTCCGTCCTGGCGGGCGGGTGATCGACCACGAGTACAATCTGGACTGGCTGAATCGGCGTGCGATCCACGCCGCGTCGTACCCCTTCCTGAGCAACCCCGATGCCTATCGCAATTGTGGGTGCTGCCCGCCGCCGTGACGATTCGCGGTTGATTCCGGATGCTCGCTGATTCTGTTTAAGGAGAATTAGGATGTTTGAAAGAAAACATATTAGCGCCAGTCCGCGAATTAGCAACGTTCTCGCTCTGGCCGCTTTGCTATTGGCGGTTTCCTCGATCACCGGAGCGTCGGCCAAGGGGAACTTCGACTGCGTCCGGTCCTATGAGGCCAATCCTCGCTACTGGCAGTACAAGGGCAAGCCGGTCCTGCTGCTGGGCGGCAGCAAGGACGATAACCTGTTCCAGATCCCCGACCTGAAGGAGCATCTCGACGAGATGGTCTCGGTGGGCGCCAATTACATCCGCAATACGATGAGCGACCGACCAGACCATGGCTGCGAGGTGCGTGCATTTCATCAGCGGCCCGATGGGAAGTTCGACCTCGACCGGTGGAACGACGAGTACTGGAAACGGTTCGAGAACATGCTCCGCTGGACCGCCGAGCGGGACCTCATCGTGCAGATCGAGCTGTGGGACATGCATGACATGCTCCGGCCCGACTATTGGGCGGCCATTCCCTGGAATCCCGATCGCAACGTCAACTACACGTTCGAGAACACGCGTCTGGTGCGCCAACCGTCCCAGACCGCCTATCACGGCGGCGAATCGGTGGGTCGGCCGCACGAGTTCTTCCACTCTGTCCCCGCAGTCAACAACGACGAGGTACTGCTCGGCTTTCAGCGGCGATTCATCGATCGCGTGCTCGAGCATGCGCTGCGCTACGATCACGTCCTTTACTGCATCAGCAACGAGATTCACACCGAGTACTCGCCCGAGTGGGGCTGGTACTGGGCCCGCCACCTGCGGCAGCGAGCGTTCGAAGCGGGAAAACAAATCGAGATTACGGAAATGTACTGGGCGCCGAAACTGACCCATCGGGCGCATCGCGATTCGCTCGACCGATCCGACGTCTATTCCTACTTCGAGGCTTCACAGAACAGCGCCGTCTTGGATCCGGAGGAGAACTGGAGGAATCTACAGTTCGTGTATCAACACATCAGTTCGCAACCGCGTCCGATCAACAATACGAAGATCTACGGCGCCGATGGCGGAGCGGTCTGGGCGGGCACAACGCGCAATGCCCAGGAGAAGTTCTGGCGAAACATCATCGGCGGGGCAGCCTCCAGCCGGTTCCATCGTCCCGCCACCGGCCTGGGGCTCAGCGACGCCGCCAAGGTCCACATCAGAAGCCTGCGCATGCTGACCGACGCCATGGAGGTATTCACCTGCGAACCACGAAACGATCTGCTCGACGACCGGTCGGCGAACGAAGCCTACTGCCTTGCGGAGGTGGGTCGCAAGTACGCCGTCTACTTCCCCGATGGCGGTGAAGTGGAGCTGGATGTCTCGGCGGTCCGCGGATCGCTGCAGGTCCGTTGGCTGGACGTCGCCCATAGTGCCTGGCGGGAACCGCAGACGGTTGCCGCGAGCGGGACGCTGGAATTGCAGGCGCCTGGTCAGGGGCACTGGGCCGTCTTGCTGCGGTCAGCGCCCGATACGGGCGAGGCGTCCACAGCGGGCCGCGTTCGCCCCTGGCCGGAGAACCCGCATTATCTGGCGTGGGGCGATACGATTTCGAGGAACAGTTGGGTCGGCTCGCCGGGGTGATGGAGGAGATCGGCAGCCCCCACGTCTGCGGCTTCGTCCGATGCCTTCCCTACGACCCGATGAATCACATGCATGATGGAGCCGTCAAGGAGGTCTTGCAGCCGTGGGTAAAACTCGCTGATGGACGATACGATCTGGAGCGGTTCGAGCCGAAGTGGGACAAACGCCTGCGAGCCTTTCTGACGGCGGCCCTGCAACGGCGAATCGTGGTCTCTCTGGAGATCTGGGACGACTGGTCGGTGACGCGCGGGCCCGGCGGGGCCTACGACCCCGGAGCGGGCGCCGCGTGGAATGCCCATCCGTTCAACCCTCGCAACAACGTCAACTACGATGAAAGCGTGTTGCCTGCCACAACTGCGCGCTGCGATGCGCCCTTCTACAGCACCATCCCATCCCGCCGGCACATCCGGCGCGTCCTCGACCTTCAGAAACGGTATGTGGACCATCTGCTGGCCATCGCCTCGGAATACCCCAACATCCTGATCAGCATCGCCAATGAGAGCCGGGCGCACCTGGAGTGGAGCCGGTTCTGGGCCGAAACCGCCCGGCAGCAAGTTCCTTCAGGCATGATGATCGGCGAGATGCCCTCGACCAATCGCAAGGACGGGGGCGGCGAATGCGAGCACGCCTTCAGCCCGCTGACCCTGTGCACTGATCAGAAGTACGACTACGTGGATGTCGCGCAGGGCGTCTCCGGGCACGAGTTCGGCAGTCCCCGAGAGCAGGCGCTCGGAGGCGGGCGGCGCCTCCTGGAGTATCGCCGGGCCATGGCCGAGGCAGGGACCCGCCGGCCACTGGTCGTATCGAAGGATTACACGCGCGGCCCCGACGGCGGAGACATGGTGCTGTGGGGCCGTTTCGTCGGTGGTGCCGCGGCCGCGCGGTTTCACCGCCTGGCAGGAAATCACCCCGAATCGATCCGTCGCTTCCAGCATGAGGCGGTGGCCCGTCTGGGCCGATTCATCGCCCGGGTGCCGTTCTGGCGAATGCACCCGGAGCCGGGCCTTGTGAAGGAACTCCCGTCCGGAGCCGGGGCCAACGTCCTGGCCGAGCCGGGCGGCCCCTGCGTGGTGCAGTTGATCGGCGGCGGCAAAGGAGACAAGTTGCGCCTGACCCTGCCATCCGGCACGTGGGCGGTCCGCTGGATCGACCCGGCGACCGGCCGCGAACTGACCCGCTCCGAAGCGACCTCCGATGCCACAGGCCTGGAACTGGAGATTCCAGAAGAAGGCGAACACTATATCATTCATCTCTACAGAACCGCGGGATCATCCGGGTGACAGGCGCGGCAGTCATCGCCTCCTCGGAGCCGATCCACCGGCCCACGGTCTCCCCTGCCCGAGCGGTGAAAGCCATACTCAGACCTCGCATGCCCGCATGAGATCGCGTAAGATGTCTCAGCGACAGTCGACAGATAATGGAGGTGTCATGATGAACGGAATTCCCATTCGCATTGCCGTGCTGGTCGTGGCCTGGTGCTGCCTGCCCGCCGGACGTGCCCCTGCCAACGAGCAGGTCGGCAAGTGGACGCGGTTTGAAGCCGCTCTCGATAATTCCACGTGGCAAGGCAACCCCTTTGATGTGGAACTGAAGGGGACCTTTCACAGTCCCAGCGGGCGCTCTTTGACGCAGTGGGGATTCTATGCCGGCGACAACATCTGGAAGATTTTCTTCATGCCGGACGAAATCGGAACCTGGACCTTTCGAACGCAGTCTCCGAATAGTGATCTGGACGGGAAACGCGGAAGCTTTACATGTGTGCCTTCGGAATTGCCGGGACTGCTGCATGGGGAGGGCCCGCATTGGGTGCTGGGTGAAGAAGGGGGCACCTTTCCCATTCTCTGGAACCCGCCGATGTCCGACGGCGTGCGCTGGGGGTTTCGCAGTCGTCTACGGTCTCACGACACCATTGAGGAGGCCCTGGAATTTGCGGCAGGCACCGTTGGGGCACGCCTGCTGGGGTTCGATGCCTTGCTGATCGTGCCCACCGGCTGGGCGGAAGACTGGCCCCAATCGGCGGTGCCGTATGTCATCGGCCAGGAGGGCGTTCAGTTCCATCTTCCCTTCTGGGATCGGCTCAACGCCAAGTTGGATGCGGCACGGGATCGGGGCATGGGCCACTACATCATGCTCTATAGTGACGATGAGTTGAGGCCGGACCTGTTCGGTCTGACGCCACGGTCGAAGCGAGAAATGCGGTTCCTCCGCTATGCTGTGGCGCGGCTGGCCTGCTATCCTATCGTGCTGTGGGACAGTGGAATCGATATCGGCGAGTACCGGTCGGGCGACTGGATCGACTGGTATGTCGAATGGTTCAAAGAGAACGATCCCTGGCGCCATCCCGTCGGTAGCCGCACCGGAGGGGGCAGCGGCGGCAAGATCCCTGAGGGGGCCACCTACTTCAGCACTGGAGGCGCCTACCTTCCCGGCCGTGACGCGCTGATCGAAGACTACTGGGCCACAGCTACAAGGCTTTCCATCCCGGTCGCTCATACCGACCATTGGCGTCCCTACATCGCACGCGGCGACTGGAGCCACGAGAAGATTCGCATTGCGCATTGGCGCTGTGCGCTCTCGGGCGGGCAGGCGTTGTATCCGGACTATAACCAGGGCCGGTTCGTCTGGAGTGAGGTCGCAGGCCAGGGCGGTCCGTGGATCGGCCATGCATCCAGGTTCTTCCAGACGAAGCTGCGCACCGATATGCGCCGTCTGCTGCCCGACGATCGGATCGTTCGCAACGGCGACAACGCGATCGCGGCGGCGAATCCGGGAAAGGAATACGTCGTCTACCTGGAAGAGGGTGGACGGGTCGAATTGGACCTGACGGACGAGTCCGGCACGCTCGAAGCCCGGTGGTACAATCCCCGCACGGGCGAATACAGCGGACCGAAGAACCGGGGTAATGAGACGGGACCCATTGCGTTTTCCTCTCCCACGCAAGGACCCCATAAGGACTGGGTCCTGCACGTCTATGCCGAGGGCAATTGACGATGTGCGGTCGCGACGGGGGCAACATCAACAACGAGAGCTGGACGGGCGTCGAGTGGGAGAACCACTGGGCCGAGTTCCTCCACCGCCGGGCAAAGGACAGGAACACGACGATCCAGGTCACCAACCTGCACATGCGGCCATGGGTTACAGTGCGACGGTTCTGGCGGAACCTCTTCGCCAGCTGTGCTGCGAGCCGCTTCCATCGTCCGGCCGACGATCGGTGGGGGATCGGATTGAGCCCGACGGCGCAGGCGCAGTTGAAAGCCATGCGCATGTTGCTGGACGAACTGGACGCCTTCTCCTGCGTTCCGCACAATGGCCTGCTGATGCCGCTCGATATATCGAGCGAAGCCTACTGCCTGGCCGACCTCGGACGTCACGCCCATAGTGATTCTGATCGTTCAACAAATGCGCGAATGCGATACCCGCCGCACGATGGACAGATGGGCTCCAAGCCGAAGGAAGGAGATTAGCGATGCTCGACTTGACAGGGAACGGCCTGCTTCAACGCATTGCGTTGCTGTGCCTGCTCGCTCTGTCCGCTCCCGCGCCGGCGGCGACGTGGCGGGCCATGACCAGTGACTGGTCGGAGAACCCCGGCCCGGTCATCGGGGACTGGGGGTTTGACCGACCCGGGTATCCCAGGGGACTCTACATTCATGGGGTCAGCATGCCCGAGGGGCATT
>CAZTGH010000308.1:0-6940 GCA_964612985.1 uncultured Pirellulales bacterium | reverse complement strand
AAGTCCTTTAATCAAATTTTCCTGCTTTTTTCTGCATCTCGGTGAATTCTTACCACTATTCCAATCTTCCACACGCCAAGGGCGGGAGTGTCGGTAGGGCGGAGTCGGCGGCGGGTGGTTATTTCGTGTTGAGGGGTCGCCAGCGTCGTCCGTCGTTGGCGAGCAGCGCGTCGGCCTGGGGGAAGCTCTGGCTTCCGGCGGGGTATTCGGGCAGGGGAGTGCGCCCGTCGTGCCAGGCGTCGAGGACGGGCATGAGCAGTTGCCAGGCGAGATCGACGCTGTCGAAGCGGGTAAAGAGGGTCTGGTCGCCGAGCATGCAGTCGAGCAGGAGCCTTTCGTAGGCTTCGGGCATGTCGACGCCGAAGACGTCCTTGTAGCCAAAGCTCATGTTCAGCGTGCCCATGCAGATTTTGGAGCCGGGGCGTTTGGCCTGGAAGTGCAGCGAGATGCCTTCCTGGGGCTGGATCGTGAAGACCAGCACGTTCGGCGGCATGTCGTCGAGACCCACCGAGCCGAAGAGCGAATGCGGGACCTGCTTGAAGGTGATAGCGATTTCGGTGGTCTTGCGAGCGAGCCTCTTGCCGGTGCGCAGATAGAAGGGGACGTCCTTCCATCGCCAGTTATCGACGAAGAGCCGGGCGGCGACGAAGGTCTCGGTGGTCGAATCGGGTGCGACGCCCTCCTCGTCGCGATAGGCGGGCACGTCTTTTCCGTCGATGGTGCCTGGGCCATAGCGAGCGCGGATGAAGCCGCTGTTCCAGGCGTCGAGTTCGAAGGGGCGGATCGAGCGCAGCAGCTTGGCCTTCTCGTCGCGGATGCGGTCGGCGTCGAACGAGATCGGCGGCTCCATCGCCACCAGCGCCATCATCTGGAGCATGTGGTTCTGGAACATGTCGCGCAGCGCGCCGGAACGGTCGTAGTAGCCCGCTCGCGGGGCGACGCCCAGGGTTTCGGCGATGGTGATCTGCACGTGGTCGACATGGCTGCGGTTCCAGACGGGCTCGAAGATGGCGTTGGCGAAGCGGAAGATCATGATGTTCTGGACGGTTTCCTTGCCCAGATAATGATCGATGCGGTAGATCTGCGATTCCTTGAACCACTTGTAGAGGGTCTGGTTCAACTCGGCGGCGCTGCGGAGATCCGTGCCGAAGGGTTTTTCGACGACCAGGCGGGCGCACTGTTCGCACTCGGGCTGCTCGTGGCGCGAGAGCCCGGCGGCGCCGAGATGTTCGCTGATGGTACCATAGAGCACGGGCGGGACCGCCAGGTAGAAGATGTCGCAGCCGCAGATGTCGTGCTGGTCCTTCAACTCGCCCAGGCGCTGCTTGATCCGCTGATAGAAATCGGGATCGTCGTAGTTGCCGCTGATGTAGTGGAGCTTTTCGAGAAACGGAGCGACCGCCTCGCTGGAAACGTCCGCGGCATTCTCAGTGAGGGCTTCGCGGGCGGTCCGGCGGAACTCCTCGTCGGAATACTCCGTTCGACCACAACCCAGCAGACAGAACTGCTCGCTGAGCAGTTCGTGTTGGCGGATCTGGAGAAGGCTGGGCAGGAGCTTGCGATTGACGAGGTCGCCCGAGGCGCCGAAGACCACCATGGCGGTCGGTGGCGCCGCGGTCTCGACACAGACCATGTCGAGGGCGGCCACGGAAGGGTGAATGTCCTGAATCGCCATGTCTCTGATCCCCCACGGGCCCGACCGACTGACCGTCCGACCGGCTCGGTCATGTCGATGCGATTCATGGAGGCGAGCCCCTGAGCCCCAGAGGCTCGCCTCCATCGTTTCGTCGTCGATCCGTCTCGTCTCAGTCCTCGACGGGTTCGAACTGATCTTTCTCGGCCCCGCATTCCGGGCAGACCCAACTGTCCGGGATGTCGGCAAAGGCGGTCCCGGGCGCCACGCCGTTGTCGGGGTCCCCGACGGCGGGATCGTAAATGTAGCCGCACAGAATACATCGGTACTTCATCACTGCTTCCTTTCATTCAACGCGATCAACTGTCGTCTCAGATCCGCCACGTGCCGGACCTCTTCCCGAATGATGGCCTCGACCTTGTCGCGACCGGCCTGGGCGCCGACGAGGTCTTTCAAGCCCACGTAGAACAGCACCGAATTCTTCTCGGCGCCGATGGCGATCTCCAGGAGTTCCTGGGGGCTCTCTTTGCCCGTCAGTTTCTCGGTCGGGCTCTTGAGGCCTTCGCTGCCCTTGCTGTCCGCCATGGTCTGGAGGTACAGCGTCGCCTCGTTATACGGATCGAACGTGGTTTCCGCCGTCTCCTTCTCGTTCAATTCCTTGCGCATGGCCTGGAAGGTCTGGAGATGCCCGTCTTCCATGTCGGCCATGTTGAGAAACATGGCCTTGAGATCCTGGCCGACGGTCTTGCCGGCGGCCTCGCGGTAGAACTTGGCGCCGTTACGTTCGATCTGTTCGGCCATCTCGAAAACCTCGTTCGCGTTGAATGTTACGCTCATGCAGTGTTCTCCTTATTGTGTCGGTGGTGTGAACGTTCGCTGACCCAGCTCGCGGTCGATCATAAACATGGCGCCGGGGGCTTTCTCGCCCATCTTAAGCATCTGCACGATGGTGTCAACGGAGGTCTCTTCTTCGACCTGCTCGGTGACGAACCACTGGAGAAAGGCGTTGGTGGCGTGGTCCTTCTCCTGGACGGCCAGGTTGACCAGATCGTCGATACGTCCGGTGACCAATTTTTCGTGTTCGAAGGCGGCTTCGAAGGCGGCCAGCGGGGATTTCCACTCCTTAGCGGGCTGTTCAATCGCCTGGAGGACGACGCGACCGCGACGCTCGTTGATGAAATCGAAGAACTTCAGGGCGTGCGCCGTCTCCTCCTGGGTCTGGATGCGCATCCAGCCGGCCATCCCGGGGAGATTCTCGGCCTCGAAGTACGCCGCCATCGACAGGTACAGGTAGGCCGAATACATCTCGGCATTGATCTGCTCGTTGATCGCTTTTTCCATTTTCTTGCTGATCATAGGATTTTGCCTTCCAAAGCTCGTATGGGTTGTCCCTCTGTACGGGAACGATGCGGCCAAGCCGCAGTCGTCTATGGACTCACCGCCTTTCGGTTCCGGTGGTCTTCTTCATGCTGGTTCGATGGGATCGCGCAGGCTACTGTGCAACTCCGATCGAGCGGTGGCGACTCCGGATCTCGTCGGCGAGCTGGTCCAGGGCCAGGAAGTCGTCGTCCTTGGGCTGTCCTTGGGAGACCACCGGAGGGATCAGGTCCACCTTGAGATTCGAGAGCAGTCCTGAGAGCTGCTCGACCATTTTGCTGGCCCATCCGTAGGAGCCGATGATCGAGGCGAAGCGGGTCTTGGGCCGCAGCGCGTTGACCACCAGCGCGGCGTACGCCACCTTGGGGTGGGCCCCCGTCAGGACGGTGGGCGATCCGAGGACCACCGTCGCGGCATCAACGAGGGCCATCGCCAGTTTGCCCAGGTCCGCGACCGCCAGGTTGAACGGGCGCACCAGGATCCCTCGCTCGACCAGCGCGTCGGTCAGGTGCTCGGCCATCTTCTGGGTGCTCTCGTGCATCGAGACATAGGCCAGCACCACCTCGTTCTTGACGTCGTCGCTGATCCAGTCCTTGTAGGCGTCGATGATGAAACGGGGGTTGTCGTAGACGGGCCCGTGACTGGGGGCGATCACGTCGATGTCGAGGGCGTCGATCTTCTCGATGTTCTTGCGGATGACCGTGCGGAACGGCATCATGATCTCGGAGAAGTACAGCTTGGCCGCCTCGTAGACGAGCGGTTCGTTGGCGACGAACAGGCTGCTCTCGGCCAGATGCGCCCCGAAGAAGTCGCACGAGAAGTAGACCTTGTCCTCTTCCAGGTAAGTGCCCATCGTCTCGGGCCAGTGGACCCAGGGGGTATTGATGAAGCGCAGGGTCTTGTCGCCCAGGGACAGGGTCTGGTTCTCTTCGACGACGAGGAAGCGATCCTCCTCGAGGTGCAGCAGGTCGATCAGCATTGAACGGCACTTGGCGTTGGTGACGACCTTGGCGCCGGGATAGAGCATCAGGATTTCGGGAATCGTCCCGCTGTGGTCCTGCTCGGCGTGGTGGGAGACGATGTAGTCGACCTTGTCCAACTCCAACGAGACGAGGTTGCCCAGCAGCGTTTCGCTCTTGGTCGGATCGACCGTGTCCAGCAGAGCGACCTTCTCGCTGCCGTTGACCACGTACGAATTATAGGTGGTCCCCTCGGGCAGCGGGATCAGCTCGTCGAAGAGTCTTCGGTCCCAGTCGATGGCGCCGACGGCAAACACATTGGGTCGGATCTGTTTCATTTCTCTTCGCCCCTGAAGACGGTGGCTCCAGTTCCGGTTTCGCGACGGTTCGTTCAGAGCAGCTTCTCGGCGGCTTTCAGCGCGGCGTCATAGTCGGGTTCGTTCGTGACTTCGTCGACCAGCTCGATGTAGCGGATCACGCCTTCGCGGTCGACGACGAACACGGCGCGGGCCAGGAGGCGCAGTCCCTGGATCAGGACGCCATAGGAGGTGCCGAAGGCCACATCGCGATGGTCGGAGAGGGTCTGGACCTTGTTGACGCCGGCCTCCTCGCGCCAGCGGGCCTGGGCGAACGGCAGATCGACGCTGATCGCCAGGACCACGGTGTCGTCGCCCAGGTAGGCGGCGGCCTCGTTGAAGCGGCGGGTCTCCTTGTTGCAGACCGAGGTGTCGAGGGAAGGTACCGAGGTGAAGATGCCGACCTTGCCCTTGAAGGACGACAGCTTGACGGTGGACAGATCGTTGGCCACCAGTTCGACATCCGGCGCTGCCTGGCCCACCTTGATCTCGGGCCCGAGCAGTGTGAGCGGATTGCCCTTCATGGTCACCAAACCCGTTCGTTCCTGCATGGCTTTTCTCCTTGCCCCCTGTTGGGGTCATGTGCTCGTGCCGTTGGCACGGACCGCCGGTGGTGTGCTGCTGTGGACGGCTCTTGGCTCCATCCGCAGCGGCGCATCCGCCCGTTCGTAGTGATCCGCCCGACGCGTATCGGGATCGGGCCCGCGGTGGGCCTTTCCGGGCACACTACGAACGTGCGGACGCCTGGGTTTGCTCTTTAGTAATTGACCGCTTCGATCTCGAAATGGGCCTGCGGATGGGCACAGGCGGGGCAGACCTTCAGCGCCTCGGTGCCTTCGTGGACAAAACCGCAGTTGCGGCAGACCCAGCGGACCGGGGTCGAACGCTTGAAAACGGCGCCGTCGGTGATGTTCTGGGCCAGTTTGACATAACGGTCTTCGTGCCGCTTCTCAGCTACCGCGATTTTCTTGAATACGGCGGCCACCTCGGTGAAGCCTTCCTTCTCGGCGGTCTTGGCGAATTCGGGATACATTTCCGTGGTCTCGTAGTGCTCGCCGGCCGCGGCGTCCTGGAGATTCTCGACGGTCGTGCCGATTTTGCCGGCGGGGAAGGCGGCCTGGATCTGGACTTCACCGCCCTCAAGGAACTTGAACAGCCGCTTGGCGTGTTCCTTCTCCTGGTTGGCCGTTTCTTCGAAGATGGCTGCGATCTGCTCATAGCCCTCTTTCTTGGCCTTGCTGGCGTAGTAGGTGTAGCGATTTCGCGCCTGAGACTCGCCGGCAAACGCCGCCAGCAGGTTCTTTTCCGTTTCGGTTCCCTTCAGACTCATTCATGACCTCCTTTAAAACAGGTTTCGGATGGTTCGGTTGTTACGATGGCTGTTCGCCCGTCGGATTGGCAGGTCGGCACTGGTCACAGAAGCCTTCGCTGTAGACGGTCGTCCGGAGTACGGTGAAGCCCTTTACCAGGTGCTCCGGCAGGGCGACGCGATCGAACGGCTCGTGGTGCACATCGAAGATTCGTTTGCACTTGACGCATTTGAAGTGCTGGTGATGGTCCAGGTTCGCATCGAAGCGTTTGGCGTCGCCGGTGCCCTCGACGATGAAGGCGGCCCCGATTGCGCTCAGGGTCAGGAGCGTACGGTTGACCGTATCGAGTGAGATATTGGGGTGGATTTTCCGGACGGATCGACAGACCATTTCGGCTGAGGGGTGCTGATCCGTCTCGACGAGCGCCCGGTAGACGGCCAGCCGCTGGGGCGTGACCTTGAGGCCCGCCTCGTGACATCGGGTTCGAAACGCGTCCATCTTTCGTGCGATCTCCCCACCTTCGATCGCTTTCGGGGTTTCACTCATCGAGAGTCCCTGCGTACGGCGGTTCTGTTTCGCTGCGGTGGTAGACCTGGAGCCGCAACGATTACATTGTTAGGAGTCGATACTATATAGTAGCCGCTATTTATTAGCAAGCACTTTTTTGAATTGCGGGGAGATTTTTTTTCCGTCCGCACCGATACCGCTGAGCAGAGATCTTACGTGGGATAGACATAGCGGTTCTGCAAAGGTCCTGGGAAAGTCGTTTCGGGGGTGTGCGTGGGAGAGGGCGGTCCCCGTCGCAGGGGAGATCCTTCACTGCGCTACGCTCCATTCCCAAGAACATAGGTCCCACGGGCGAAGACGCAGAAGCACATAACGGGTGAGTGGACTTCTGCAAAAATGGACATTAGGCCTATATTCTCCAAGGAAATCGGTTTCACGATTTCCTTGGAGAATGATGAAAGTCGGCTATGACCAGTCTAGGGGTTTGTGAAGGAAGAGCCAAGAAGCGAGGCTCTTCCTTCCCAAAGTAGGCCTAATGTCCATTTTTGCAGAAGTCCGGCAACGATGGAGATGGCGCTTATGGGCAAGGCACGCGATGCATTGATGTTCTGTCCCACAATGGCGGCCCCGCCGCTGCCGAACTCAGGATGACAAAGCGGGACCGATGTACTACTTCCACGTGGTGCGGCGGACGGGGAGGCGGTGGTTTCCGTGGCAGTCGGTGCAGACCTTCTGCGAAGCGGAGGCGAAGAGGGGCTCGTGGTCGGCGGTGTCGATCCGGTCCTTGGGGTGGCACTT
>CAZTGH010000307.1:0-6942 GCA_964612985.1 uncultured Pirellulales bacterium | reverse complement strand
GGTGCTTTGATGAAGGAGGACATCAACACCAATGCTATTTCTTCGGCAATCGCAGCATCAACAATCTGGTCCACTCCTCGTCACGGACTCGCAGCAGGACACGTTCCTCATCGGATGCATCGGCAATCGCCTGATTGAACTCCCGGACGTCGCGGATCGGCTTGCGGTTGACTTCCATGATCAGCGTGCCCGCCTGAATCCCGGCATCGGCTGCCGGCGAACCCGGCTTGACTTCCATCGCCACCACGCCCGTGAGGTCTTCATATCCCAAGCGGGATGCCAGTTCGTCGGTCAGCGTCTGAAGCGTCATGCCCAGGCTTTCCTGCACGGCATCGCCGCCGCGACCGGCGACCATCGCGCTCTCCGGCAGCGCGTCCAATACTGCCGTAAGCGTTCTGCGCCGACCTTCACGCATCACCACGATCTCCACCTCGCTGCCCGGCTTGTGCATGGCCACCCGGTTGCGGAAGTCGTTCATATTCGTGACCGGCTCGCCTTCGAATTCCACGACGACATCATCCGGCTGAATCCCCGCCTTTTCTGCGGCTGAATCCTCGACGACCGTCACGATGACCACACCCTTGTCGTCGTCCAGCTTGAAGTACTCGCCCATGCCCGGCTCCAGGTCGTTCAAACTCACGCCGAGAAAGCCGCGTACGACCTCGCCGCTCTCCTTCAACTGGGCATAAATGTCCTTGGCCATGTTGCTGGGAATCGCCAGACCGATCCCGACGTTGCCGCCGGGCCCGATAATCGCGGTGTTGATCCCCACCGCCTTGCCGTCCAGGTTGAGCAGTGGGCCGCCGGAATTGCCGAAATTAATCGCGGCGTCGGTCTGAATGAAGTTTTCATAGCTGGCGATGCGCAATCCGCTGCGCCCCGTGGCGCTGACGATGCCCGCCGTCACCGTGTGGCTGAGACCGAACGGGTTGCCGATCGCGATCACCCACTCGCCGACCTCCAGGGCCGCCGAATCGGCCAGTTCGATATACGGCAGATTCTCCCGGTCGATCTTCACCACCGCCACGTCCGTCTCCGGATCGGCGCCGATGATGTCGGCGGTCACCTTGCGCCCGTCGGCCAGTTGCACCGTGACGGTCTCGGCCCCCCCGACCATGTGGTTGTTCGTCAGGATGTATCCGTCGGCAGAGATGATGAAGCCCGAGCCCTGGGCCACCTGCCTCGGCTCCGGGGTCTCGCGGTTGCGAGGAGAGGAGCGCGGCCCGAAGAAGTACTTGAACAGCTCCTCCTCGAACGGATTGGACGGTTCGCCATAGGACCAGTCTCGCGACCGGCTCTGGACCGCCTTCGTGGCTTGGATACCTACCACCGCCGGCGAGGCCTTCTCGGCGATCGAGGCAAACGCCTTGCCCATCTGCTTGAGCGTCGCAATGCTCTGGTCCTCCTGGGCAAAGGCCGATAACGGCAACAGCAACAGAAGCGTAACGACCACCAGCGATGTGCGGACGGGGCTGTGCTTTCGCCCCCCGCGAAGCGTACGTGTGACCATAGTCGACCTCCAGAACCATCCGTCAGCAAATCTTCCCCGGGCTCTGTGAAACGATCCTGCAATCATCCGCCGGGGTATGGGTATATACGATTGTAGGCGCCGATGGTTCGGGCCGTCAAACCTTTTCCCCGAGTCCCCCGCCGGCACACTAGGTCACGAATGGGCGGGGTTGTGCGCCGTTTTCCCGTGCCGGGCCATTCGATGGAACGCCAGGCCGACTGCGTTGGATAACAGGGCAAAAAGACGCCTCTATCTATCGGAAAATATGACCGAAGAGGCCGCACAGATCGAAGGGACACGAACGGGCACGATCAAGTCGCGTCTGAGCCGGGCCAAGGCATGCTTGGCCCGGATGCTGCGGGCGCTTCAAGAGGCAGTTGTCTCGGCTACGCCCTCCGCGTTCGCGCCAGCCTGTTCGAGGCGTTTCCCGTCCCCAGTGCCTCCGCCTGTCCCACGATCGTCCCGGACGATCGCATCCTTGTCGACAAGAGCGCCTACCGCCGATCCGACCCCCAGCGGGGCGACACCGTCCTCTTGCACCCCCGACGAGACCTGGCGGACCTAGCATCTCAAGCAAATCGTCGCTCTCGCAGGCGACTCCGTCGAGATCAGAAACGGTGTCCTCTATATCAACGGCGCAGAATTACCAAGACGCCGCTTCGGCTCCGGCGCGACTGCGATAGCGGAAGACGGTGCAATCCGCACGCTGAAAGGGGACATCTTGGCGGAAACCAACAGCGACGCGACCTACCGCATGACCCAGGACTTGTCCTTGTAGACGACCTGTGCCAGGTGCCGCATCGCCGGATCGCCTCGGAACGCATAATCCAGTTCGAGGGTCTTGCGCAGGAACACCTGGACCGGGTCGCCATCGCTGTTGACCGCAAGCGGATGATCGATCGCGACCGTCTCATTGCTCAGGCCCGTGATGAATACCTTGAAGGCCGTGGCCCGCGGATCGAATTCCGGCCAGATGATCGCGATGTCTTTGGCATTGTCTTCGCCCTGGAGAAGGCGGTTCTCGACCCCCGTCAGCGGTTCCAGGAACGGATAGCGGTCCTGGTGACGCTGCCTGATCCTCTCGAAGACGATCGGGGGAACGCCCACCCCGGCCGGAACGATCTGGAACGTATTGGTCATTAACTCGCTGCGGGGATAGAAATCGACATCCTGCCCGGTCCGGTTGATCACGGTGAGAATCATGTACCAGTATCGAGCGGGACCGTTGCCGCCCTGCGGCAGGACGAGCTGCTCGGGATGTGTGAATTTCACCTCGACCGTCCATAGCCCCGGCCTCTGAACGATCGCCGGCTGCGGCGCCGCCACACACAGATTGGCAGCCACCATCAGAAATGCCCCATAACACAGATACCTGTTCATCCAGTATCCCTCTCCAGAGAGCGCGTTGATTCCTGAAGGTTCCAGATTGCACCTTTTCCCTATTTTACAGCATAACCGCCTCCACACCAAGAAGATTTTGCCCCCCTATTGTGGGTGCGCCCGGCAAAGGGTGGCGGATTTGGACCACGGCTCCCGATCGCCATTCTTGGCCCCGATCTACCCTCTCCGTCTCCGGCGGATCCTCTCGACCGGGGCCCTCTCTCTCTTCTGTCATCCCGAGCGAAGCCCTTCCCTACTTGTGATCCCGAGCGGAGCAACGCGAAGTCGAGGGATCTGGCCGCGAAGAAGTCCGTCTTCCGGCCTGCATCCGGACCCTTCGAAACGTTGACGAACCGTTGCTTGCCCGATACCACCGCGAGACGCAGGCGATTAGCCCATTCGATGCCAGATTTCCATTCGACTTCGCTCAGGACAAGCTCTCCATTCGGCTTCACTCCAGTCGGAATGACAATGCGCATGCAGCCGACCCAAGTGCGACCGTATTGCCACCGCAACCCGTTACTGCCGGGCAAGATGGGTGGTCGCGAATCGTCGGGCGGCGTCGCGGAGCAGTTCCGGGCCATGCGCGAGGGCAAATCGCAGTTCCATACCGGGTTGCATGCAGCCCATAGCGGCTTCGATGCCGCCTGACTGGTACACGGGAGCCGCCAGAACGACCTGCCCGGCGATCACCCCCACCCGGGCCCCCGCCTGGCGACCCACGCGGGCCACGCCGGAGACGACCTTGCCCCGCAGCGACTGCGAATCGAAGCTGCCCTCGCCCGTGATGACCCAATCCGCATCGGAAACCTCGGTCTTCAGACCCGCCTGCGCCATGACCGTCTCGATCCCCGAAACGATGCGGGCCTCCAGGAAGGCCACCGCACCGGCCGCCAGGCCCCCTGCCGCACCCGCTCCAGGCAAATCGCGCACGTGGATGCCAAGCTGCTCACCGATCAGGCTGGCCAGATGGGCCAGGGCGCTGTCGAGTGCCTCGACCATCTCGGGCGTCGCCCCCTTCTGGGGTCCATAGACCCGAGCGGCCCCATGGACGCCGCATAAGGGGTTATCCACGTCGCACAGCACGTCGACGAGCGTTTCGAACCTGCCGCCGGGCGGGACGATGCGCTGGATGCGAGCCAGCGAGCCGGCCCCCAGCGGGACCTGCGTCCCATCGTCTGCCAGGAACCGCCAACCCAGGGCCATGGCGGCGCCGACTCCGCCATCAACCGTAGCGCTTCCCCCGACCCCCAGCAGGATTCGCTCGGCGCCGTGGTCCAGCACCGCCTGGATGAGTTGGCCGGTCCCGAAGGTAGTGGTCTTCAGTGGGTTCAGTTGCTCGGGTCCCAGCAGTTGGATCCCGCTGGCCGAGGCCATCTCCACCACCGCCGTTCGGTCGTCGCCCAGCCAGACAAAGCCCGCCTCCACCTCCATCTCGGCCAGCGGCCCCATCACGGTCCTGCTGATCCACTGTCCGTTCGCCGCCGCCATCAGCGCCGCCGCCGTCCCCTCCCCGCCGTCGGCCATCGGCTTGACAACAATCTCCGCCCCCGGCATCGCCTCGCCGATCGCCTCACCGACGATCCGACAAGCCTCCTCCGCCGAAAGCGTTCCCTTGAACGAATCCATCGCCACCACAATCTTCATTTATGTTCCCTCCGTCGCGAACGCGGATCGATCGCCGGGGACCCGGCAAACCGGTGGCCCCCCAGGGCCTTCTCCCCCGCCAAATTGGGTTCGTTTCCACCCACGACCCGCGGTTTCAGCCTGAGAATGCGGGGAATTGGGTTCGTTTCGCACGTTCGTCTCCATGGCGGGGCGGACAAGATGACCGAACAATCCGGACGCGAGACAGCGGGCTGACGAACAGGTCGCATTCCGTCGAACATAGCGGGTCTCTCTTCGACGACCGGGGCATCTCTTTCGTGCAAGACAACGATTGAAGGCTTTGATCGTTGCATATGCACCTTACGAGAACCTCCCTCCCGCGTCAACACAAATCCGCCCCAATCCCTGCAACGATCACCCAAAGTGGACCTCGCACCCCCGGCGGCCTTCGCGAGCCAACCGATACTCTCTACGGTGACGAAATTCCGTTCGTGGTTGACATCAGAAGATGCGCGGACCGTATTAGACCCTTTCCAATGGTGAGCGTCAACTCGATCATCGCATCTGTATGCGCCGATCGCTGGACCGTATGCTCCGTCCGGCGGTCCCGACCCTGCTGTGCGATCACCGAGAGGGCCTGCACCGCTACGCCGTTGAGAAGCGTTGCAGGTCATCGGGTTCTTCGCCGAGCATCCTCCGGATTTCACGGGCCTCTATCGCCTGTTGAAACGGATGGAGAGGGAGAGTCTGCTGATGGGCACCAACGGAAACCCCACCGGCCCCTTGAACGCCAACACCTGATCTGCTCGACATGGGAAACAGGGGTTGAGTCTTCCGCCAAAGGGGCGTTATGCTATAAGTGACCGATGGGCGAAAGTCATTAACGGATGTCTCCGGATTCGATTGAAGGAGGATCGCATGCTTCAGTTCCACCCCAGCCGTATTCTATCCGTGTTTCTCATCTTGTTTGTGCCGACGGCGTCCCACGCCGACAACTGGCCGCAGTTTCGTGGTCCCGGCGGACAGGGATTCTCAAAAGCCGAAGATCTGCCCGTGACCTGGAGCGAGACGGAAAACATCGCCTGGAAGACGGCCCTGCCCGGCTACGGGGCCTCCAGTCCCATCGCGCTGAATGGTCGGCTCTACCTCACCGGTTACAGCGGATATGGCATCGAGCGGGGCCAGTCGATGGCGGATCTGAGACTCCATGTCGTCTGCATCGACGCCGAGAAGGGAACGATTCTCTGGGATCGGCGGATCGAGCCAACGCTGCCCGAATCAGCCCGCGTGCGCGACCACGGATACGCCGCCGCGACGCCGGTTACGGACGGCAAACACCTGTACGTCTTCTTCGGAAAGACCGGTGTGTTCCAATTCGACCTCGACGGCCGGCCGATCTGGCGCACCAGCATCGGGACGAACGTCCACGGTTGGGGTTCGGGCGCCTCGCCGGTGCTGTACGAGAATCTGGTCCTGGTCAACGCCAGCGTCGAGAGCGAATCGCTCGTGGCCCTGGACAAGGAATCCGGCAAGGAACTCTGGCGGGTCGGCGGCATCCGCGAGTCGTGGAACACGCCACTGATCGCGACTGCCGAGTCCGGCCGCCGCGAACTGATCGTCGCCGTCAAGGGCAAAGTGCTGGCGTTTACCCCGGATCGCGGGCGGGCACTCTGGTCCTGTGATACGGACATCACCTGGTACATCGCCCCGAGCATGGTGGCGGCCGACGGTGTTGCGTACTGTCTGGGAGGCCGATCGGGCGTCGCGGCGCTCGCCGTCCGGATGGGGGGCAGCGGTGACGTAACCGCGACGCACCGCCTCTGGACCAGCACCAGCGGGTCCAACGTCTCGTCCCCCGTCATTCACGACGGGCATCTCTACTGGATGCACGAGCAGCGCGGCATCGCCTTCTGCGCCAAAGCCGCCAGTGGCGAACTCGTCTACGAACGGCGACTGGACGGCGCCAGGCAGGTCTATGCCTCACCGTTGTTGGCCGATGGACGGCTTTATTACGTGGCGCGCAACGGCGAGACCTTTGTCCTCGCCGCCCGCCCCGAATTCGAGCAACTGGCCCGGAACAAGCTCGCCGACCGCAGCACCTTCAACGCCAGCCCGATCGTCTGCGACGGCAAACTGATTCTCCGCAGCGAGCGGAACCTCTACGCGATTCAGAAAATGAAGTAGGATGGCTCCGGCCTGCGATGCAGACGGCCACTTGAGAACCGAGGCCGCGGACGTCCTGGTCTCGAACGCGATTCCTTTGCCCGATGGCAGCCTGACCGACTGGCAGGAGGTCACCGTCAGCTACACCAACGCCGACCCCCTCGCCAAGCGCGTCCTCGTCCGCTGCTCCGCCCAACGCAACCGAGGTGAAATCTACGAAGTCTGGACCACCTCCCTCGAATAGCCCCCACCCCCGGCCGTATCCCTTGGCCACCGAAAGG
>CAZTGH010000306.1:0-7002 GCA_964612985.1 uncultured Pirellulales bacterium | reverse complement strand
AGGCCGCGATCTCCGCTCCCTCGCGGCCCTCCGCATCGCACCATCTCGGCAACGTTGCGTTACTGTATGACTCCTTCCGGCATCGGCGTCAGCGTGCAGCCAGGCATCACGTGCACACGGCGGCCGGTGAACGTAAAGGGCGTGCAGGAAATCGGTTCCTCCCCTTCATCAGGAAAGCCGTCGCCGTCCGCGTCCTGACTGGCCAGATAGACAGCATAGGTCGCCTCCCCCTCTTTCGTGTCCGGACCGGTGATCCGCCACGTCGAGGTCGAGATGCCAATTGTTGCCAGTTCATGCGGGATGTACTCACGGCTTTTGGTACCGTAATTCAGCATGGTGGTTGCGAACGTGTCCGGGCCGGTCCGCACCGTCTGACTCACCCACCCATGGCTCCCGTCAACATCGACAAACATACCGAAATTGGTCGGGTTGTCGTTGACGTGAATCACGGTGCCCCCGAACCGTGTGCCTGTCGAATCCTGCGCGTGGTTGTTGTGGAGCATAAGGATATTGCCCATCGGCGTGGGAATAGAAAGTACCCATACTCCTACCGGTGACTGGTCCGATGGCGTGCTGATCTGTTGTATCAGCCCCATGGCGTCATACGCCCACCACGATTCGGCGATCCTGCCGTCAGCCAGGCGATAGATGGTGATCCCAGTGTACTCGACCTGCTTTCCGGATGCCGGTATGCCCATAAGCTCGCCTTGCTGGGTCCCGGTGGACGTCCAACGCACTACCACCTTGTCGCCTTCGGCAAAGATGCTGTGCACCGTGAAGCCCAAATCGGGGAAAACCGTAAGGAACCCAATACATGCTTGCTTGTAGGATTCGTAGGTCCGCTCGCCCGCAATACTGTTGTCGTGCCCGATTGCGTCGGGGTGATGTGTTTCATTGAGGCCGGCGATATCCCGGTCAGTCCAGAACTGTTTCTTGACGCGGAGCACCAACAGCTTGTTCTCTTCAGGATCGCCCGCCGCGCCGCTGATATCCGCGTCGGCATCCCATAGATACGATTCAGGCCCGGGACGAGCGGGCTGAACAACGCCGAACTGCTGCATGAGACCGAGCACGTCCCAATTGCTCCACTGCTCGACCATCATGCCGGCCGCGTCGAAGCGGGCAATATTGATGCCGACCGTCGTCGTGGCCAGACCGGTTGCGGGGATGCCCATCAGCTCGCCCTGCTGCGTGCCCCTCGCGGTCCAGCGCATCGCGACCAGGTCGCCTTCGGCAATCATCTCTTCGGAGGTGAATTGCAGATCGGGGTATGCCATCCGGTAGCCCAGGATCGTTTGCTTGAGACCCTCGGGGCCGGGAATGTCGCCGAGGGCCGACTCGTGATAGACAAAGCTCGCGGCCACAACCTCATCGAGCACCGCGAGTTGTCCGCCACTCCAGGCCTCGTCGAGGACCCGGAGAAAGGTCGCCTTGTTCGCCTCCGTATCGGCCGCAGCGTTGTGAACGAACCCACCCAACACGACGCTGACAATCGACAGAATCAGAGTACTTTTGATCGTTGAACGCATGCCCAATCCTCCTTCTTATCCAATGTTCGAGTAACGGTTAGAGATTCGCGCAAACAGATGTCCTTCACGACGGCCCCCTTAACGCGGTCACCAAAACGGCACATTCGTCCCAAGTATCATTCTGCCAACTCTCCAAACACACTGCACTGAGATTCAAGGTATCGTAGCTTAGGGTTCGACAGCGCTTTGGTAGATGCGAACATCGTCGATTAAGCCGGAGAAGAAGCTATCGGGCTGAAAACCCTCTCCCGTGCCGATGTTGAGCGTCCCGTCCCAGGCAATGGGAGGAAGTGACATAGGCGCGATGTCTCTGGAGACCTCTTCTCTATCCAGGAAAAGACGCCTGTAGATGCCGTCCCATTCTACCGCGACTTCATGCCACTGCCCATCGGCAGCCACCGCCGTTGAGTACAGCGCCGGCAAGGGGAGCATCATCCCGGTCATGAGTGTGCCGTCAGAGGCATTCGTGGCCAACCAGATCGATCCAAAGAGTGTGCCGGGTACCTGAGAAACGATGACTCTGCCAGCAACACCGGTTTTGATCCAGGCGACAACTCGGACCGACCCGACTTTAGGGTCTGCAGCAAAGTCCGTGGAGATGTAGTCATCGACACCGTCGAACTGGAGCGCGCCACCAATTTTGCCGTCAGTGGGGCGCCATGTTGGATCGCCAACGACTGCCGCATCGCTGCCCCCCACACTGTCATAGGCCATCGTGCCCTGTACTTCATCCAGCATCCAATGGGCCACACATTCGAGGCTGGGCGGGAGGTATTCCGCCAGAACGACCAGGTCCTGGACATCCACGAAGCCGTCGCCCATAGGCGGTGGGGCGATGTCACAAAGTGGATCATTCGTGTGCCAGGAGTCAATCAGGCGGCCAAAATCCGCCGCATCCACGATGCCATCGCCGTTGAGATCGACGATGGGAGTCACCTCAACCTGCCAGATATCACTGGTAGCCCGCGCAGGATCCCCTACGAAACTGGGACTGGCAATGTAGGGATCGGAGCGTCCAAAGTAGAGAGTCGAGCCCCCACGTGCAAAGGTCAGACCCATTTCGTGCCTTGCACTGCTCAGCACGGGTAAGCGCGACGGGACACCCCACCCATCGTCTCGACTTGGCCGTGTACTGACGAAGATATCACCGTTGCTGAAACCTCCAGCATTGCCGGCCCAGGGCCAAGGTATAGCAGTAAAGAACAACGACAAACCATCATACGAAAGGAAGGGGTAGAACAGGTAATCCTGTTGCGCCATCATATTGATAGGTGCTCCGAGATCTACAGGTGGTCCCCAGGGGTCCTCCTTCGTTGGACGGGTGCTTACGTAGAGATCACCTCCGTTGCCGGTCCTGGAGAAGTACAGGCACAGGCCATCGACCGAGAGGTGAGGAGTCCCGTCATACTCGACGCTGTTGACCATCGGGCCCAGGTTGACCGGCTCGCCCCAATCCGCCTCTCTGCTCTCACGCTTCGACACCCAGATGTCGCCTTTTCCATAGCCTCCCGGGCGCAAGCACCCATTGACGTAACTGGGCCAAATATCGGAGAAATAGAGCTCCAGGCCGTCGGCCGAGATACACGGATTGACTTCGGCTTCATAGGGATGATTGACGGGCGCGCCGAGATTCTGCGGGACGCCCCAGGGCTCGTCCGTGCTCGCACGAGTGGCCACCCAGATGTCGTCGTAACACCGGTCGTCGCCGTGGTCCCTGTTGGAGGCAAAGTATAGCTCCAAACCATCAGCCGTAATGCACGGCGAGGACTCGGCTGATGCCGTGTTGAGACCTGCTACCGGCTCCGGCTCGCCGAAAACGAAGTCCCCCTGCGCCGCCGGATGACTCAGCAAGAGACTTCCAACGATCCCCACGAGTAGAATCACCTTTGAACCACTCACTTCGCTCATTGCCCACCTTCCTTTCTCAACTGTCCGCACTCGTAATCACACGACAAGACCATGCCGGATCGATGCAGCGTGCGCAGACCTTCTGCGCGATGATTGCCTGCAATTGTTTCTTCAAGCCCTCTCCTGATGGGGGATACGAGACCGGCTTGACACAGTTACGCCATTAATCTGTTCCTCTAACCTGTTCTGCTCACCATCACCTTTCTCGCTAGTGCGGTTCCCGCCCGGAAGATAGGGCCGCGATTTCGTCTTCGGTTATCGCATAGTTGTAGATTCGCACGTCATCGATCAGGCCATGAAATGACCGCTCTCGTCCATAAACGGTTGTCTCCACATCATTTTCACCGATCAAGACTCTGGAGGAGGCGACCTTTATTCTGCCGGAAGCCTCACTTGAGACATCCAGTTTCCCATCGATGTACAGACGCATGGTCGTGCCGTCATAGACCCCGGCCACATGATGCCAACGGTTGTCATTGACGTCGACTTCCCCTGTCAGAGACCCGCCCATGGTATTGGAGATGGTGACGCCATCGCATGAGAATTCAAGATGATCCGAATCCAGGTATCGGCCTAGCAGCCAGGTATTATCGCCACTGCAAAGGATTGTCGCGCTGTACTTGTTGGATATAGCCTTCATCCAACAGGCGACGGTGATTTCTGACACGGTGCCGAGTGCCGCATCGTTGCCACAGTCGACCCAGTCGCCGTCTCCACCAAGGCAAAGTACCTGTCCCAGCCGGTCTGCATCATCAGTAATATGGGCATCACCCACCGTCTGTCCGTGCCGATCGTTGCCCGAGGAATCCAGAACGATCTCGCTACTGGATTGATCGAAGGTCCAACAACCGACCAGAGCCCAGCGATAGGGCTGGCCTGCTTCGTACAAATGCAGACGCATTTCGTGATCCGGCAGCCATTGCTGTCGTTCATCCTCTCCAAGCAGGTCCGCCGCCTGTTGCTGAAGCTGCACGGCCTCTGCAAAGTCACCTGACTCGGCGTGGGCCGCCGCCAACGTACTGACGAAGGAGGAATTGGCCCAGCCCGCTAATTCGCACGCCTTGGTAGCGTGCTCGATGCTCCGCGTGCCGTCGCGCCACTCGGCCAGATGGCAGACAGCCAATAGGCGAGCCAACCGATCATGGGCGCGTGCGCAATCGGGATTCCCTCGGATGGCGGCCTCATAATCGCGAATGGCCTCCTGATAGGCCCCCATACCTTCGGCGCGGCACCCACGTATGCAGCACGCCCTGGCCAAAGCTCTCCTGAGGTTCTCCGCATCTGCGACCCTGGCCAGAGCGTTCCCCGGCGCTGGCGGTTGTGAACCTTCTAGGTACTCGGAAGCGGCTTCAAGCCTTCCCTCTGAGAGAAGGCGCCACGCACCGGCAAGCTCGTCCTGTTGGCCCGCAAAGAGCTCTTCCGCCTCGTAGAGATTCTGTTCTTCATACGTGTACTCAACGGCGTCAAGCATCTCACGCAGCCGCTGAAGGGTATTCTGCGCCTCTTCGTCACGCCCGAGGCGGTGCAAAGACATGGCCAACACGGCCACATCGGGCGGGGGCAGTTCAGTCTGGCCGTAGTCAAGTGATTGACGCAGTCTTTCCTGCCGAGCCAATAGGTTCACGGCTTCATCATAACGCCCGGTGTCATAATGCTCGCGCGCATCGGCGCTAAGCGCGACAACGCGCAGCCAGAGATGCCAACGCAGATACCCCGTCACCATAAGCTTGCCCGGTATCTCCCGAGCGATGTGCAGGGCTTCAGCCGTGATATTTTCCATGGGCTCGTATTGTTCCTGGGCCCGATAGACCGAGGCTAGCCTCTGTATGTACCACAGAGTGAAGAGATGCCCCTCCCCCAATACCTGTCGGCTCAATTTGACGGATTCGCGTAGGAGTGCCTCCGCCTCCTCGAAACGACCCTCAACGGTATAGGCTCGCCCAAGCTGGTTCATGGCCTGAATCGTCTCGGGGTGCTCCCGACCTAGCACTCTCTCGGAAACCTCGAAGGCCGCAATGGACATGTCCAGCGCCGCGTCCTGGCGATGTTGCGCATCGTACAACCAGGCTAATATGTTCATGAAGGATATCGTTCTCTCGTGTTCCTGGCCAAATACGCGACGACTGGTCTCGTATCCTTCGTGCACGATCGGCTCGGCTTTCTTCGATTGGAAGCCGACCACGTACATGAAGCCACAGCATTCCATCGCTGACAATACTACCGGATGATCCCCGCCTAAGGCACGGCGTCCTGTTTCCAGAGCGCGCAGAGCCGGCGTTTCAGCCTCGTCAAACCGTCCCTGAAAGATGTACTGCCATGCCAGATCACACATGGATTGGAGTGTGGCCGGAGCGTCCTCGCCGAGATGCTCTCGACGAATTCGTAGGGCGCGTTCGAGGTGGGGCTCGGCGGCTGAATAGTCACCCATCTTCTGATAGGTCAGACCCAGTGTCATTCGAACCGTGGCCTCGGCTACAGGGTTAGAGACGAACCTGTCCTCCAACCCCAATGAGGCCGCTTCGAGAAGATAACGCACTGTGACTTCTTGACCCCTGGCTTTCTCAGGGTAGACAGAAGCGAGGAGATCCTCCGTAAGGAACGACGTGACGGCTTGGGCTTCCGCTCGCGCCGCCGCTTCTTTTTCGCGTGCCTGCTCGGCCTTCACGTAGGAGACAGCGCTGACCACCAAACCCACCAGCACAGCAGTCATCACGACGATAGTGGTAATCATGAGCGTACAATGTCTTCGCACGAACTTCTTCGTTTGGTACCACGCGCTGGGTGGTCCGGCCGATACTGGTTCATGGTGTAAGTGCCGTTCGACGTCACCCAGAAGGTCGGTCGCCGTCTCATAGCGGCGGGTGCGGTCCTTTTCGAGGGTCTTCATGACGATCCAGTCGAGGTCGCCGCGAAGGGTCTTGCGCAGCAGGTCTGGACTGCAACTGCGACGTTTGGCAATATCGGTCGCGCTGTCGCCCAGGGTGCTGAGTTTCGTGGAGGGTTTGGTCGGCTCCTCTTCGCGGATGACCCGCTGCATCTCGGCATAGCCCGCCTCGCGCAACTGCCGTTCGCTGAAGGGCGTCGTGCCGGTCAACAGTTCGTAGAGCAGCACACCCAGCGAGTAGATATCCGAGCGCGTGTCGACGTCCACGTCGCTCAACTCCGCCTGTTCCGGGCTCATATAGGCGGGCGTACCGATGATCTGGGCATACCGCGTAAACAGCGTCTTCTCCGTCAGCCGCTGGTTTGTGGCCTTGGCGATTCCGAAATCGATTACCTTGGGAACTGGTTTGCCATCATGCATCGTGACCATCACGTTCGACGGCTTGATGTCGCGATGGATGATCCCCTTCTGATGGGCGTGCTGAACGGCATGACAAGCCTGGACAAACAGGGTGAGCCGCTCTCGCGTGCCCAGTCGATTGGCATCACAGTAGTCGGTAATGGACACGCCGGTGACCAGTTCCATCACGAAGTAGGGTCGCCCCGTTTCCGTGGCGCCGGCGTCGAAGACTTTCGCAATATTGGGATGGCCCATCATCGCCAGAACCTGTCGCTCGGCTTC
>CAZTGH010000305.1:0-7003 GCA_964612985.1 uncultured Pirellulales bacterium | reverse complement strand
CCAACTCCCACCCCTGCCCGACAAAACCGCTGCAGATCAGTGAGTGCTTACGAAATCCCTTAGTTCGCTGGAGATTGCAGGGACGCTTCCGGACGGCGTCGGCGGAATTGGACGCGTGGGTTAAGGAGCCTGGCTGCGAGCGCGTTGGCGAGTGGGGACGCTCGGTCCGCGGGAGCAGCGGACCCAATACCACAGCAGCGACGAACAGGATTTCCTTCAACGTCTCCATCATCGGTCGTATCCGCATTTCGCTTCGACGACTCCAGTGAATCCCACGGTTCCTGCGCCGATGTTCGCGATTCCGTGATTTAGGAAGGATTTCGGGGCAGCGACTGTTTCCTTGCCGTGCGGGGCAGGAGCAGAACCGATCGAGCGCGCTTCTCGGGCCGGGGCGGTCAAACGTCTGTGGGGCGAATCGGTTTGCCTGAGGATCATAGGGCTGTCTCGCTGGCGGTCCTGCTCGCAGCCGATCTTCTTCAGCGTCTGAACGACTTGGCGTTCGGAGATCCGAGGCAACGCACTCACGTCGAGACCTCGACGATCTCTTCAGAGATCGGCGGCGGAACGGGTTCGTTATGGGCTTCGAGGCTCTCGAGGTAGCCGGCAATGGCTTCTTTGATGTTCTTGAGGGCTTGCGAACGCGTCTTTCCCTGGGAGATGCAGCCCGGCAAAGAAGGGACTTCGGCGACAAAGACGTCGTCTTCATCCTGCTCTATCAAGACTCGATACTTCATGGTCCATTGGTCCTTTTCGCATGGCGTATGAGAAATATCGGGGACAGCGTACGTCTTCGGTGGCGCCGGTGCGAATGTCACAGGTGTTTTTCCTGTATGCACCGTCTCTTGCACCGGCGTCATGCGATTGTCCCCGACCTTGGGGCACAATTGCAGCTTGTCCGGGCGGACAGGGCAAGGGCGCCAGGCGGTTCGACTATGGTTGTCCCCTCCTCGTGGTGAGGATCACTTGACGAGGGCGGGGATGTTGGTGCGGACGGATTTTCGGTTAAAGGGGGTACCGAGTTCGATGTTGCTGCCGCGGCCGACGAGCCAGACCTCGGCGGTCTGGGTGTCGAGGACGAAGACGGAGGAGGCGTCGTCACCGGCGGGACAACACTGGTACGGGCCGGGGGCGGCATTGTCTTCGGCCATGCCGATGACCAGCATGAGGCAGACGCCCGCCAGAACTCCGAGGATAAAACGCATCGTGTTTCCACACATTACCTGAGTTGCCCATTTCTGCATGATTGGACTCCTGGGTCTGGCAGGTCGGCTCGCAGCGAGGTGCGGGTCGGACCTGGGCGGTAACATTGCTTTGGGTTTCTGCGTGCCGTCATGTTACGCGAGAGGCGGGAATGACGCCAGAAGGGTTTTTGCCTATGGAGGGAGGTGGCTGCGGTCTCGGGGTTTGAGAAGGAAGAGCCAAGAGCGAGGCTCTTCCTTCCCAAAGCAGGCCTACGGTCCATTTTTGCAGAAGTCCGGCGATGATACCGATGACCGTCATGAGCAATTCACGCGATGCATTGATGTTGTGTCCCACAATGGC
The DNA here is from genome assembly GCA_964612985.1 of uncultured Pirellulales bacterium. Lineage (GTDB taxonomy): Bacteria > Planctomycetota > Phycisphaerae > Sedimentisphaerales > Anaerobacaceae > Anaerobaca. The sequence continues at coordinate 5,461 of CAZTGH010000305.1, read as the reverse complement.
GGCCCCGCTGCTGGCGAACTCAGGATGACAAGGGGGGTGGCAAATCGCGTCGGGTGGGGCGATTCGGCGAACGGAGGACGGGTTCAGGCGTAGAACCGTATCGGAAATTTGACGTTTTCGGGCGGGTGCGGCGTCGCAGCCGCGACGACGGAACGAAGTTACGGTTTCCAAGGAAAGGAGAAAGACCATGAGAGTACGCATCTGTCTTATCGCCCTGCTGTCGCTGGCCGTTCTGGGGGCTGTCGGCTGCAAGACCACGATCATCGACCCCAACACGAAGCAGAAGGCGACGTATCAGATGGGCAAGCTGACCACGGAGGAGCCGTACGACCTGACGAGCGTCTACGACGCGACGGAGAAGGCGGTGTCGGACCTGGGGCTCAACGTGGTGAGCCGGGTGAAGGACCGCCTCCAGGCCGAAATCGTCGCACGCGATGCACAAGACAAGAAGCTGGCGATCAAGCTGCTGTCGCTGGCAAAGGATCGGACGGAGATCAAGATCGATGCCAGTCCGATGGAGAAGGCCCAGCGGATCTTCGAGGCGATTCACGACAACCTCGAGAACATGTAGCCGCGAGGTGTAGAACCCCCGGGCGTGCGGCGATCCGCGACCGCACAACAGGCTTACCACCATCCCGCACGCCTTTCTCTGCCCTTCCACCGACGTGTACGCCGGGGCGCGGGCTGTTCGGCCCCGGATGCGGGGCGACGGACTCCGCGCGGCGGCTATGATTGGTCCCTACCTACCTACCTACCTACCTACCTCTGGCTGCCTGTTCGAGAGCCCCTTAAGAGACGAGATCGTCCGAGAATCTACGGCGAGCGCATCGGCTTCTGGCAGCCCTCTGTTCTTGTCCCGGGGGACTTTGTTTTCTAAGGTTTGGTGGGAGGTTGATATGAATGTATTTTGGTTACATCGTAACGGCAAGTTGTATGCACTCAGGCACGATGCGTTCGGCCACATCGCAGGCGTGGCGGGCCCGCTGGCGTGGGACGGTCTGCATGAGGACGACGATTACGAATACCGCACGGAGCTGATCGCGTGGGCGGAGGGGGAGATCGAGCGTCACGCGATGCACCGGATGCGTCCGGCGTTTGTGCACTGAGGCTCCGCCACCGGCTGTCTTGTTGAACCTATCGCGGCATCTGGCTCGGCCCTCCTGAAGGCGGCGCTCTTGGCCATCCCCAATCCCGATTGCCCGATTGCATCGGGACTGAAGCTGCCACGCCGCGCCGACGTGCTCGACCGTCGCCAAGTCCTGCGGGGCGGTTCGGTTTCGTTCAGGGCAAGTCTTGAGGCTGCCCCCCCGCTCCTGGTCGCACGGGGACGGTAGCGTCTTACGACGCCACTACGAACGGGGTCCTGGCGCGCGGTGCGTCGCTTTTCCTGTTTTTGGGTGGCATCGGGGGAGGGATTGCTTACAATGGGAGTGAACCTTGTGAAGGAGTCCGGCTATGGATCGATCGCGTGCGTTCACCCTCATCGAGCTTCTCGTCGTCATTTCAATCATCGCGGTGCTGATGGGCATTCTAATGCCTGCTTTGAAGAAGGCGCGGAATCAGGCCCAGGGGGCCGCCTGTCAGGCGAACCTGCGGAATTACTCGTACGCGGTGCAGATGTACGCGCAGGACAACGACGACAAGTTCTGCTCTCCGGCCAGTTGTTATTTCTCGAGCATCGAGAAGTATCCCGGCGAGACGGGCGACCGGTGGAAGCGCTGGTGCAACGGGGACATGTATCTGCGGGAGCATCCCGAATACGCGAGCGCGTTCTTTCGGTACCTGGCGGAGGCGCGGGCGCTGATTTGTCCGACGTTCCAGCGTCTGGCGAAGAGCACGCGGTTTCATCCGGAGTTTGCGGACGAGAGCGACGGGGTGGTGAACTACAAGCCGTGGTACAACTACAGCATGAACGCCTATCTGGGGCTCAAGGACGGCAACATCGGGGTGATGAAGACGATGGAGGTGAAGACGCCGGCGCAGGTGTTCACGTTTGCCGATGAAAGCTGCCTGGTCAAGCCGGGGTATTATCGCCAGGGGCTCAACGACACGGCGCTGTTCCCGGTGCACCCGCCGAGCGAGGGGCCGAACTGGGTGAAGCGGGCGGGCGGCAAATGGAACGTCCGACCGGGACCCGAGTCGGAGGGCGGACACGGCGAATTTTGCGACGCCATCGGCGGCTTCCACAACGCCCCTTCGGGCGACCCCATCGGGGGCAAGGGCAACGCGGTCTTTCTCGACGGGCACGTCTCGGCCCATCCGATGGAGGAGTCATTCGCGTTGGCGTGGCCGTACTGAGTCTGCGACGCACTCGATCATCCCCACGTCCTGCGGGTCCGTTCGGCTTCGCTCAGAACAGGTGTTGAGGCTGGCACCCAGATGCGTGGGCAGCGCAGAAATGCGGACCCCCCAATACCTGTACGCACTTCGCGCGAGCGGCGGCGGTGCATTTGGTCGGGGCCGGGTTCGTATTCTATGCTTTGGTAGGGTGCATGATGAAGGACTTCTGGCAACACGACAACGGCAAGGTGTATGCGGTGCGCAGCAACTCGTTCGGGCAGATCACGGGGGCGGCCGGGCCGTTCGATCCGGACGATCTCGGGTCGCTCGACGACTTTTGCTACGGGCCAGCGATTGTCGACTGGGTGAAGAAGGCGATCGCCGAGCGAAAGCTTCGCCGGATCAACACCGGGCCAGTCAAGCAGGTTCTGCCGCGGTTGTGACGGAGGCGTGCAGGTCGCCCATTCCATCGCGGCGGCCCAAAGCGGCGTGCCTCTTCAGCGGGAGTGGTCGACGCGTCGGAAGGGATTGGCCTGCCCGGATGCCTGGTGCAGGGCCATGACGAATCCCGCGGGCACGGCTTGTCCCATCGCCTGTAGCGTATCGAGGCTCTCCCAGGCGCGGGCGTAGCGGCCCTGGGCATAGCTGGCGAGAGCGAGCAGGAAGTGCGCCTCGGCATCTTTCACATCGATTTGCACCGCCTTCTCCAGATTCGCGACGGCTTCGCCGTACTGACTCATGGCCAGGTGGAGACGTCCGCACTGGCGATGGACGTCGGCGCAGCTTGGTCGGATCTCAGCCACTCGAGCGAAATCGGATACCGCCTGCCCCAAATTGCCGACGGCGATGTAGACCCGCGCCCGGTTCAAGTATGCATCGATAAAGGCAGGGCTGCGCTGGATCGCTCGGGAAAACTGGGCGATGGCGTCTTCGTACTGCGCCTGGCGGGCGGAGAGGATGCCGCGGTGGTTGCACGCGTTGGCATCTTCGGGATGGTCCCACGTTCGCGATTCGCCTCGCAGTTGCTCCTGCCACGTGGGCTGCGGCTGGTGCAGCGATCGCTCGAACTCGGTCTGCCAGCGGGACAGGTTTTCGCGCTGGCGGCCAAGTTGGGAGGCCTCGAACTCGCGGCCCGACGGCAGGTAGTCGCGTCGCTGGAGGGCCTTACAGCCGAGAGGATACTTGAGCCTGGCAGCGAGGTAGGGAAGCCTGCGGATCTTGTTGGCGTCGACGAGGGTTTCGCGGTAGCCGAAGGATTCCTTCGGGACGATGTCGAACGGCAGGCGGAGCGGGGAGACGACGCCGGTAATGATGTGGACGAAGCCGAGGGCGATGATGAACAGACCGACGGCGACGCACAGGGTTACGGAGGTTCGCTCGTGCCACCGTTTGGGGCGGGGTTTGTTGGCGTCGGGGGATGAGGCGTCCGCCGGCGTCTTCGCAGGCATACCGTCGTCTTCGATTCGGTCATGACGTCTTTCCTGCGCCATCTTCATTCGCTCGATTGTGGCCTGCAGAAGCGTTGGTGTACGGTGCACACCTACGACTGTCTTTATACCGGAGGCAGTGCGGGGTGTCCAGGATGGAACGCTCGTCGACGTTTCGATGGGCCCCAATCGCAAGCCTGGCGGCTGACGCGCTCGCAGGCAGATCCCTCGACTGCGCTTCGCTCCGCTCGGGATGACAAGAGGGAGAGGGGCTCGCTCGGGATGACAAAAGGGCTCTTTCGAATGATTCGTAGATTGAGGACTTCAGCGAGTTTTCTCTCGGCAAAGCTGCTCGGGACCCGAGAGGCCCAAATTACCCCCCCAGGGTGCCCCTAATTTGAGCCTCTGCCCAATCGGTTTTGCCGAGAAGATCAAGGCTGAAGTCATTGTTTTGAAAATGCAGGCATGACCCAGCGAAGGCGAGGACAGCAGGTGGGGTCCAAGCGTGGCAACCGACAACCACGGCCTGAATCCGCCCCTTGTTGGCGGGGGCACCCGTTTTCGGATGGGTGTGGGATTTTTTTTGTGGATATGGGGTGGGGATTTCGTACAATGGGGGCGTTGAGTGAAGGAAGCGCTCAATCAGTGCGAGACGGAGATCCGGCGTGCTTCCGGTCGATGGAGGGACGGCACCACGAGACGACGACCCGGCCGGAATGAGAATGCATGGGCGGCAGCGCCTGCGGGCGTGCTGCACGTGCGCGAGAGGGGTATGTGAATCCGAAATGAGGAGGGATCGGGTCCATGAGAGAGATCCATGTTCTTTGCGTTATCGTTCTGTGCAGCACATCGTGGCTGGGCGCCGCGGAATGGCAGGTGAACCTCCGGACCAGCGGATCGCAGGCGAATCCGGCGGTGGCGGTCGATGCGGAGGGGCGGAGCGTGATCGTCTGGAGCAGCTACTACAGCAGTTCGGGTCGTTCAAACGAGATCATGGCGCGGCGGTTCGACGCGACGGGCGAGCCTCTCAGCATCGACGAGTTCCAGGTCAACATGCTGCGTGCGGGCAACCAGACCGACCCGGCGGTGGCGATAGCGGATACGGGCGCGTTTCTCGTCGCGTGGCATGGGCCGGGAGTGCAGGAAGAGGATATCTTCGTTCGGCTGTTCGATCCGAACGGGCTGTCGCGAACGGAAGAGCTACTGATCAACACGCGCACCGAGGGCAAGCAGCTTTATCCGCGCGTGGCGGCAGGCGGCGGGAGATACGCTGTGATGTGGGAGAGCCGGCACAGCGATCCGTTTGGCGAGATCCGTTCGATTCGGGGACAGTTGTTCGATGCCAACGCCGCACCGCTCGGCGACGAGCTTCGCGTCGATGAGGGAGTCTACGATGCCCGGTATCCGAGCGTAGCGATGGACGCGGCGGGCGGTTTCGTGGTGGCGTGGGTCCAGGACCGGACGACCAAGGCGATTCTGGCGCGATTGTTCGACGCCCATGGGGTGGGGAGAGGCAAACCGTTTGAGGTCAATCAGATCGGCTTTAGTTCGCTCACCTGCCCGTCGGTGGCGATGGGCTCCTTGGGCGCGTTCGTCGTCGTATGGGACGGCGATCCCAACCGGGCGAGCGACGACGATATTCACGCGCGATGTTTCGACCCCAACGGTACGCCGCACGCGGGACAGTTTGTGGTGAACGTGGTCGGCGAGGGGGCGCAGCAGTGGCCGCAGGTCGGGATCCGCGATGGGAACGA
>CAZTGH010000304.1:0-7005 GCA_964612985.1 uncultured Pirellulales bacterium | reverse complement strand
TGATGCTGAACGGCTTGGTGACGTAGTCGTCGGCGCCGAGATTCAGGCCCAGCACGATGTCGGATTCTTCGCCCTTGGCGGTGAGCATGATGATCGGCATGTCGAGCTTTTCCTTGCGGATCAGCCGGCAGACCTCGTAGCCGTTGATCTTGGGCAGCATCAAGTCCAGCAGGATCAGGTCGGGCCTGGCGTTGAGCGCCGTGTCCAGACCGGTCTCGCCATCCTCGGCGGACAGGACACGATAGCCATGGAATTCGAAGTTGTCCTTGAGACCCCGCAGCATGGTGGGGTCGTCTTCAACGATCAGGATGGTTTCCATAAGCCTGAGGACACCCGTTTGGATTGATGATTGATCATTGATTATTGATGATTCTATGGTTCAGCCGGCAGGAATCAATGGGCAAAGGTGCGGAATCTGTATCCGGTGTTGCCGATGGGCTCGATCCGTACCGTTGCCATCCGAGTGTCCTTTCCGCAAAGCGGTTCAGTTCTTGACCGGCAGGGTGACGGTGAACGTGCTGCCCTGACCGGGTCGGCTTTCGGCGCGGAGCGTCCCGCCGTGGGCGTCCACGATGAATTTGGCGATGCTCAGGCCCAACCCGCAGCCTTCGGCGCGGCGGGACAACGTGCGGTCCACCTGATAGAAGCGACGGAAGATGCGTTTCAGTGCCCGTCGCGGGATGCCCACGCCATCGTCGGAGACCGCGAAATGCACCGAGTGATTCTCGCTCGTCACCTGAAGCGCGATGTGCTTTTCATCTTGCGAGTACTTATAGGCGTTGTCCAGGAGATTGACCAGGACCGTCACCATCGCGTCGGGGTCGGCGGTCACGTCGGGCAGCTCGTCGGCGATCTCCATTTCGAAATGGCAGGAGGCCTTGTCGAACCTGGTCCGCACCGCCTCGGCGGCATTGCGGGCGATCGAATCCGGAGCGACACGGCGCATCTGAAAAGCCTGCTTGTTGCGTTCCATCCGCGAGAAGGTCAGGAAGTTGTCGATCAGCCGGCTGAGGCGTCCGTTTTCCTTCGAGATCAGTTCCAGGTATTCCGTCACCTGCTGCTGGTCGCGATAGCGCCCTTCCAGGAGCGTATCGACGAGCACGCGCATGGAAGCGAGCGGCGTCTTCAGCTCGTGCGTGACGGTCGCGATGAAATCGTTCTTGAGGCGGTTGAGTTTGACCTGCTTGCCGATCGACCGCGCCGCGAAGCCTCCCGAGAGCAGAATCAGCAGGGTCACCAGGGTACCCGTCCACATGTAGACCGCGATGCGCCGTCCCGCCGCCCGGTCGAGCATCTCGCCTTCCTTGAAGAACAGCTCGATCTTCCAGTTCGGAAAATGCGCTGCGATCGGTCCGCCGGCAAACGGTTCCGTCCGAGGCTTGGCCAGTCCCATGACCACGCGACCGGTTTCGTCGCTGAGACGATACTGCACGTAGTCATCGGGAAAGGCGCCGACGAATTCGTCGAGCGCCGCATGGACGGTCTGCTCGGAGAACAGCGCGAAGTAGACGGAACGGTTGAACTTGTGCAGCAGGCCATAGGCGGTCGCCTCGCCCATCTTCATCGGCAGCAAGTGATCGGGTTTCCAGGTCTCGAAATCGGCAATCGAAGCGAACCGCTCGGCCAGTGTCAGCGACTGCTCCTCGAAGCGGATGAGGCTTTCCAGGGGCACGCCGTCGATCCGCAGAGGGCGCGATCCTGGGCGAGTACGGTCGTGTGCTATCTCCATCGCCTTGCGCGCAATGAACAGATTCTGATCGGCAGTCAGCGCCCCGCCCGCCTGATTCGGCTGATACAGCATATCGAGAAGCCTGGAAAACGTCTCCTCGAAGAGTTCGTCGTATTGCGCCCGATCCTTCATCCAGTTCAGCATGAGCAGTCGGGCGTTGGCGATCCGCGAGAGGACCGTTGGGTCGGCGCCGTCGGCCAGCGAACTGAACGCGGCCTGCCGGCATGCGTCGACCGCTTCGCCGATGCGGTCGAGCTTGGCCAGGCATCGGCTCTGACCAACCAGGGCATCGAGCAGTCCGCGGTCGTCCAGGGGCGGGTCTTTGCCCACCCATTCGGCCAGACGGCGGCGATAGCCGGTCGCGGAGAGGGCGTGTTGAGCGTACCGGTCGGCGGCCTGGGCATAGTCGCGATCGACGAACTCCAGTTGCCAGGCGTCGGCCAGGAGCTCGCTCGGACCACCTGCACCCCCTGCATCCGTCGAAACCGTGGGATAGAGGCGCCGGCCCGACTGGTCGTACATCAGCAAAGCGTCACAGCCACCCTGCTCCACCACGGTCAGCACGCGCTGGTAGGGATGGACCGAGTCGTCGTCCTCCAGCCGGCGGCAGCGCCGGGCCCAGTCCGTCTCGGCCTTGGCGCGAGCCTTGCTCAGTTGGTCCGTCTGGAACAGGACCAGTTTCTGGCGGATCACGAAGCGCTCGTTGTCGATCGCCTCGCTCATGAACCAGAGCAGACAGACGGTGGGTAGCACCACCGCTACTGCGAGCAGCAATACCACCCACCGATACTGTCCATAATCGGCGTTGAGTTTCAGCCGTCGTCGCACCGGCTACCTCACAGATTCAGAGCCCCCCGTCACCGACCGGCCAGTGTCGCAATGGCAGCGGCATCGAGGGCATAGTTGTAGAGGCGGACCTCGTCGATCAGACCGTTCCAGAAACGGTCCTGCATGTCGGTGTTTGCACCGATCTGGACGGGTGTGTTGTTGGTATTGATCGTGCCCGAGGCCTCCTGCGAAACATCCAAAGCACCGTCAACGTACAGCACCATGCGTCGGCCATCATACGTACCGGCAACGTGATGCCATTCGTCCGAGGGGATTTCCCTGGTCCCGTAGAGGCTGCCGTATTCGTTGCCTCCTGGGATATCCAGACCGGTGCAGGCGAACTCGAGCGTGCTCTCTTCGTTATTGCGCTGGATTCGCCAGGCGGTGTCGCCCTTGGTCACAATGGCTTGCCACGGCCGATCGAACCGGTTGACCTTGACCCATGCGGCGACCGTAACGCCGCCCATGAAGTCGAAGGACGATTCGTCGTCGACGTCGAGAAAATCGCCGTCGCCGCCCAGAGCGACCGCACCGCCGACCATGCCGCCGGCAGGCTGCCAGGTCGGATCCCCCTGGACCGTCGCATTGCGACCGTTGCCCGAGCTGTCGGCGGCCATCCTGCCGTCGCTCTCGTCGAGCTTCCACCAGCCGACCAGACCCAGCGGCTGGGCGATGCCGAAGGCACGGGTGTTCTGCCAGGCGTCATCTTCCGCCGCGTTCCAGGCGAGCTTGGAATCGCGCTCGCCCCCGTCGTCGTCATCGTTGACCTGCACGTCGAAACCGATGGGCGATCCGGGCGAGCACGTGGCTCCCAGCATGCTCCAGGGGAAGCGGACTTCGAGACGATACCCGTCGTCGGTTCGCGCGAACTTGTACTCGGTGCCGTCGGTCCGCTCCTGGCCGCCCCTGCCCATCGTGGGCGAGGTGGCATCCCATCCGAAGAAGTACTGATAGTCGTTGTCGTCGTACTGCCCCGAACGGCTGTGGTCGGCGTCGATGAAGATCTCCACTCCGTCGTCGTGCCAGAATTCATCGGAATCGTTGACCAACTCGTCATCGACGACTTCGACCAGCACGTAGAGGTTGTTCTTGTCGCAGAGAGCCTTGAAGGAGGCGGAGCAATCCTGGTCGCCCGAGACGGCGTCGTAGAAGTTGTGCTCCAGGCGGTATGCCTGGGCCTTGTCCCAGGCGGCGTCGGGCTGGCCATCGATAATCGGTGCACGATCGGTCGGAGCGATTCCTGCGGAACTCACGGGCGGCGCGCCCCACTGGTGGTCTCGACCCTCGATTTCGGACATGCCGTCGGCGATCTGCATCATCGGCCCGATGATCTGTGCGATCGGCGGCAGATCGTCCACACTCAGGTGCACGCCAAAGCTGTTATCTTCTTCGCTGGTCTGCAGGCGGACCGTGGTCTTGGCGCTGGCCTGAGCCAGTTGGTCCATCGCCTCGCGGACCCGGTCGGCCACCTCGCCCTCGGGAAGCTCCATGTTGGCGGCAGCGAACCGCACGGCTCCCGCTACATTGACCGCGACCAGCTTGCTGGTCGTATCGGGCAGCGTTGCCAAGGCGCCGTGCAGCGGTCCGCTCTGGGCGGCGCCGCTGCGCTGCTTCATGGCAGCCACCGAGGTCTCCACCATGCTGGAGTTCAGCGACAGGACCGTGGTCCTGTTATCCTGGTCCATGTATCCGAAGAGCTTCTGATAGTTGGGCAGGGTGAAATCGAAGCGTCCGCCCGCCGGCTGGGTCTCGCCGATGACCACGTTGGCCGAGCGCAGGACCGTGCTGAGAATCTGGTGGGTCTGCTGCGGATTGGCACTGGTGATGGCCAGACCGAACGACTTGATCTGAGGCGGCATGTCGTCGCTCAGTTGCTCCGTGGGCTTCTCAAACGGCACGGCAAACAGTGTGATCTGCTCGATGTTGTCGAACAGCTCGCGGCCGATATCCAGACCCGTGACGTTCTTGATCTGCTCGCCCGCTGCCTGGGCCTGCATGGTGTCCGAACGGCCTAGCGCCACGGAGAGCAGCGCGATCGCATCCGACGGCACCGCGTTCAGCGCAGGGGTGCTCAGGTGCGGCGTGCGAATCATGTTGTAGGCGAGACAATTGTGCCCCTCGGCGAGGTTGACATTGGCGTCGAGGGCCAGGCCGGTCGGACGGATCGACAGCGAAGCGATCACGTCGTCGACGTTCTTGAGGTCCGCGAACCCTTCCGCCATGCGAAGCTGCGCCGGCATCTGGTCGGGCGGGAACATCTTCTGCACCGCCTGGTACGCCTGGTCGGCGTTGACCCAGACGGTCAGCATGTTGTCCTGGCGGGCCTTCTTGTTGATCCGAGCAAAGGACTTGTTGCTCGAGGCCAGGGACGGTTTCGTGGTCAGACCCTTGTACTGCTTGACCGACCAGTCGAGCAACTCGGAGCCTTTGGGACCGGGGCTGGTGACGATGATCACCGTGTCGTCGTAGGCGGCCCCTCCGCCATCGCCGAACGAGAGGGTGGTCATGCCCTCGATCGCCTCGGCGGGCTGGCCGACAAAGCCCAGGCCCATCTGGATGATGCCGCGCAGCGCGTCGCTCTGACCCGGGTACAGAACGATGATCATGGGCGGGTTGTTCTGCGTGAGCTCCGTGACGCCGATGCCCATCCCGCGAATCTTCTTGAACTCGGCCATCATGCTGGGATTCAGCAGCGCGCTGACGATCTGCTGAGGCCCCTGCTGGGCCTGGCCCGAATGGTTCTGTCCGATCATAGCCAGCGGGTTCTCGAACGGGGTGCCTTTGAGCATGGTGAGGATGGTTTCGACCTGCTTGCCCGGGCTGCCGATCTCGATATAGGCCAGGGTCTCGGGCGGCATCAGGCTGGCGGGGTCGGCGTTGCCCAACTGGTCCAGCAGAGGCTTGACCTTGTCGATCAACTGGGTCTGATCGCTGTAGTCGCTCGTCAGCTTGCTGAAGGCGGTCTTGGCCGCCATCTCGTCCTTCCGCTTCAGGTGACACATCCCCAGACGATACCAGGCCTGGGCCACCTGTTCCCTCGGCGCCGAAGCGTCGGCGATGATCTGCTGGTAGACCTCGACGGCGGCGTTCAGGTCGCCTTCCACCTCCTCGGCGTACAGTCCTTCGCGCAACAGGACCGACGCCGATTTGGCCAGGGCGATCGCACCGACCACGCCGACGAGCACCAACAAGACGATGGTGAACCGTTTTGTTCTTCTCATTGCTCCACTCCTTTCAATCGAACCACATTAGCAGTGACGGCTTACTCTACACAACCGTAATCTGCCATGGGGGTGTTACCGGTTTGTTACGGGCGCGCCCTTTTTCGGTGAATTCTCTCCGTCGCGCGTCGGTTTCGCCGGATTCGGCATTGACGTGGTGCGCGGACACCGTTACGATGGCGTCATGTTAATTTCTGCACGATCGGTGTTGACCTACCGTTCCGAGGCGATCCGGCTCGGCTGCGGTATCACTCCACCCTGATCTTTCGCCCCCGTCGTTTCGCCTGTCGGCTTGCACGTTTCGCCCTCTCCTTCGCCATGCGAGAAAAGCCGACGATCTGAAACCTGAGGATTCCTCCTCGAAGGACACCTGGAATGGACCATACTGCAACGATGACAACAGATCGCGTCTCACGTGAGATCGCCCGGCGGCGGACCTTCGCCATCGTCTCGCACCCGGACGCGGGCAAGACGACACTGACGGAGAAGTTCCTGCTCTACGGCGGGGCGCTGCACCTGGCGGGCTCGGTCACCGCGCGGAAGAACCTTCGCGCGACCACCAGCGACTGGATGGAACTGGAGAAGCAGCGCGGCATCTCGATCAGTTCGACGGTGCTCCAGTTCGACTATCGGGGCTTCCGGATCAATCTGCTGGACACGCCGGGACACAAGGACTTCTCCGAGGACACCTACCGCGTTCTGACGGCGGTCGATGCGGCGGTCATGGTGATTGACGCGGGTAAGGGCATCGAAAGCCAGACCCGAAAGCTCTTCGAGGTCTGCCGGCGCCGGGGCGTGCCGATCTTCACGTTCATGAATAAGATGGACCGCCCGACGCTGGACCCGCTGACGCTGCTCGACGACCTGGAGAACGTCCTGGGGATTGCCGCCTACCCGATGAACTGGCCCCTGGGAACCGGCTTTGGCTTCAAGGGGGTCTGGGACCGGCAGACCCAGATGGCGCACCTGTACGAGCGCACCAGCGGCGGCGCCCATCGGGCGCCGGTACTGACGACGGGCCTTTCCGATCCGGTGGTCCGAGATCGCCTGGACGACGACGCCATCTATCGCACTACATGCGAAGAGATCGAGATGCTGGAGGGCGCCGGCGCCGCCTTCGATCCGGACCTGGTCCTGGCGGGGCAGGCCACGCCGGTGTACTTCGGCAGTGCGATCAACAATTTCGGCGTGCAGCTTCTGCTGGACGGGTTCCTGGAATATTCTGCG
>CAZTGH010000303.1:0-7025 GCA_964612985.1 uncultured Pirellulales bacterium | reverse complement strand
GACACCTGGCTTGACGGCTGGGTCAACGAGACCGGCTCGACCGTCGGGTATTTCGACGCGCCGTTTGCCGAGAAGACCATCGTCCACAGCGGCAAGCAATCCATGCCGCTCGAATACGACAACAGCAAGGCGCCCTGGTACTCGGAGACCGTGCGGGAGTTCGAAACGACTCAGGACTGGACCCGCTACGGCGCCGAGGCGCTGGCCCTCTACGTTCGCGGCAACGCACCGGCCTTCATCGAGGACGCCCAGGGCAACGTCGTGATGAGCGGGATCGGCACCGACATCTGGGGCAACGGCGATCAGTTCCGCTTCGCGTACAAGAACCTCAACGGCAACGGCTCGATCGTGGCCCGCGTCGACAGCCTGGAGAACAGCAATGAATGGGCGAAGGCGGGCGTGATGATCCGCGAGACGCTGGAGCCGGGTTCGAAGCACGCGTTCGTGGCGCTGACGCCGACGCCGTCGCATGGGCTTTCGTTCCAGCGTCGGCCGGTCGCCGGGCAGGCCAGCGCCAATACCGACGTCGCGGACATCGAGATCCCGCACTGGGTGAAGCTGACGCGGACCGGCAACACGTTTACCGCACAGCATTCGGCGGACGGATCGACCTGGGTCGATGTCGCGGTCGACCCGGCGCTGGAGATCCAGATGAGCGGCAACGTGTACATCGGCCTGGCGCTGACCAGCCACGACGCCGCCATTGCCACCAGTGCCGAGTGTTCGGGGATCGCCATGACCGGCAGTGTCAGCGGACAGTGGCAGACCGCGGAAATCGGCGTGACACAGCCGGTGGGCAACACCGCCGAAGCTCTCTATGCAGCCGTCGAAGATGCATCCGGGTCGGTCGCAGTCATCAAGCACCCGAACCCGAACGCGACCGCGATGACCGGCTGGAACGAGTGGCAGATCCCGTTCAGCGACCTGGCGGGCGTCAATCTCAGCCGGGTGGCGAAGATGTATATCGGCGTCGGAGACCGCGAGGCCCCCGCCGCCGGCGGCACCGGCGTGATCTACGTCGACGATATCGGTTACGGCCGTCCGGTCGAAAGTGAATAGAATCTCTCGGCAACGATAGACAATGACCTGCGCTGAGGGCCTGTGCCGTCCGACACAGGCCCTCGGTCTTTCGGGACCCGGCGCATCGCTCGATCTCCGTCGAATATGGCTCTCCCGGATAATTTGCGGATGGAGGACTTCAACGAGTTCTACTCTCGGCAAGACCTCGGCGCCCAGAGGTCCAAATTACCCCCGGGTTGCCCCTGATTTGGCCCTCTGCCCAAATGGGTTTTGCCGAGAAGATAGCGGCTGAAGTCGTTGTTTGTCAAAATGCAGGCATGGTCGGGTGGCCCGAGTATGGTATCATGAAACCTGTGCCCTGGTCGGCATCGATGCCGACGGCACCGATCTTGAGCGCAGGCAGCCAGGGAACGATCGCGCTGCGATTCGCAGTCTATTCCCCAATCCTATGATGGCAGGCAACGAAGGAGGTCAGAAATGAGACGATCACGGGTGAGCCGAAAGATGATCACCGCCAGCTTTTGCATGTTGGTCATGGCGTGTGCGGTACAGGGGGCCCTGCCCGAGGGGCTGGTCGCCTATTATAAGCTGGATGCGACGTCGGGACTGACCGCCCTCGACGAGACGGGCGCCCACGACGGAACGCTGACGGGCCAACTGGCCTGGGTGCCGGGCAGGGACGGAAACGGACTGCAATTCATCGGCGGCAACGGTTCGCCCTTCGTCAATCTCGGCGCCTGGCAGACGAACGGCCCGGCAGGTCTGGGTCTGGCGGTCTGGGTCAGATGGGCGGGCGTCAGCGGCGCGTATCAGGGGCTGCTCAGCCAACGGGACGGGACGATGTACTGGTGGACCGAGCTGAGCCCCGACGGCGCCCAACTGCGATTCAAGTCCAACACGAGCCCTCAGAGCAATCTGTATCTGACGGGCGAGCACCTGATCGAAGGCGAATGGGTCCATTATGCCTGCTCGCATGACGCGGCGGCGGGGACCGGCGTCGTGTACCTCAACGGCGAGGAAGCGCTGAGCGGCGACTGGAGTCTGCCCGGCGGCGACTTCAGCGGTCTGCGGACGGGCCTGGGCGTGGTCAATACCGGCGACGGGCTCGGCACCTTCAACGGCGTTCTCGACGAGGCAATGATCTTCAATCGTCCGCTGTCAGCGGAAGAGGTGGCGGGCGCCATGAGCGGCTTCTCCGATCCAACGGCCGGGGCGCCCGATCCGGCCAGCGGCGCGACCGACGTGCCGCGCGACGTGGTGCTGAGCTGGCGACCGGGCGAGACGGCCATCGCGCACGACGTCTACTTCGGTACGAGCTTTGAGGACGTCAGCGCCGCCGATCGGGCCAATCCGATGGGGCTGCTGGCCAGCCAGGGGCAGGAGCCCAATACCTACGACCCAACTGGTCTGCTCGATTTCGAGACGACCTACTACTGGCGTGTCGACGAGGTCAATGCCGCTCCCGGCAACGAGATCTTCAAGGGGGAGGTCTGGAGCTTCACCACGGAACCCTACGCGTATCCGATCGAGGCGGTCAGTGCGACGACCAATGCGATTCCTCAGGCGGGCGCGGTGATCGAGAACACGATCAACGGCTCGGGCCTCAACGTCAACGACGAGCACTCCACCGACGGCATGGCGATGTGGCTGGGCGTGGCGCCGGAAGGCGAATCGATCGTCGTCGAATATGCCTTCGACCGGCTTTACAAGCTCGATGAGATGCTCGTCTGGAACTACAACGTCCAGTTCGAGCCGGTTCTGGGCTTCGGGCTCAAGGACGTGACGATCGAGACCTCCGCGGATGGTGTCGAGTGGACGGCGCTGGGCGATTTCGAATTCGCGCGGGCGCCGGGACTGACCACGTATACCGCGAACACCGCGATCGACATGGAGCAGGTTGCCGCCCAGTTCGTCCGACTCACGGTCCTCGGCGGATGGGGCACGATGGGCCAGTATGGCCTCAGTGAAGTCCGCTTCCTCCAGATCCCGGCCGCAGCGCGCGAGCCCGAGCCAGCGGACGGCCGGACGGGACTGTCTCCGGACGTGGTGCTCGACTGGCGTGGCGGCCGCTCGGCGGTTTCGCACGCGGTCTACTTCAGCAGCGACGAAGCAGCGGTCGCCGATGGGACGGCGCTGGTCGACACGGTGACCGAAACCCAGTACGACCCCGGCTCGCTCGATCTGGGAACGACGTATTACTGGAGAATCGACGAGGTCAACGAAGCCGATGTGCCCGCGGTCTGGGAAGGGGATATCTGGAGCTTCACAACGAACGAGTACGTGGTCATCGACGACTTCGCCCGCTATACCGATGACCTGGACGCGGGAGAGGCCATCTTCCAGACGTGGGTCGATGGATGGGAAAACGGCACCGGTTCCGTCGTGGGCTATTTCGACGCTCCGTTTGCCGAGCTGACGATCATCCACGACAGCGCCCAGTCCATGCCGCTGGCCTACGACAACACGGAATCGCCCTGGTACTCCGAAGCGCAGCGGACGTTCCAGTCGCCTCAGGACTGGACGATCAACGGCGCCGATACCCTCGTGCTCTACGTACGCGGCGGCGCGCCGGGCGTCGTCGAACTGACTGACGGCGGCTTCCTCGTAGGCGCGATCGGCACCGACATCTGGGGCAACGCCGACCAGTTCCGCTATATCCATAAGCAACTCAGCGGCGACGGCTCGATCGTGGCCCGCCTTGACAGCGTCGCCCAGAGCGATCCCTGGGCCAAAGCGGGCGTGATGATCCGCGAGACGCTCGAAGCGGGATCGCCTCATGCGATGGTGGTGGTGACTCCGTCGAACGGCGTCGCGTTCCAGCGGCGCGTGGAAGCCGATGGGGCCAGCAGCAGCACCGATGCCGCCGGCCTGGCGGCGCCGTACTGGGTGAAGCTGACGCGAACGGGCAACACGTTCACCGCGCAGCATTCTGAAGACGGCAACACGTGGGTCGATGTCACGCCCGCGGCGCCCGTGGAAATTCCCATGGGAACGGATGTCTACATCGGTCTGGCGGTGACGAGCCACAACACGAATGCGGCGACGACAGCGCAATTCTCCAACATCAGCACCACAGGCAGCGTCACGAGGCAGTGGGCGGACGAGGGCATCGGCGTCGAGCAGCCGACCGGCAACACGCCGGAGAGGCTGTACATCGCCCTCGAGGACGCCAACGGAAACGTCGAAGCGGTGGTCAACGAGGACGCCAACGTCGCGGTCACACCTGTTTGGCAGGAGTGGCAGATCCCGTTGGAGGCTTTCCGCTCCGCTGGCGTCAATGTCCGTCGCGTGGAGACAATGTATATCGGTCTCGGAGACCGGGACAATCCGACCCCCGGCGGCCAGGGCCTGATCTATATCGACGATATCGCATTCGGTCATCCCGCCTCCGAGCAATAACCGCGGAGCCGCCTGGAGACCGTGTCGCCTGCGGGCGGACGTCTCCAGGTCTGCGTCACCGGAGAAACCTGCCGAGGCCTGTGTTCTTCCGGACATGGGCCTCGGTCTTTCTGGATGGGTCTCACGTGCGTGTCGTCGGCATATGGCGGCATTTGAGGTTACCGCGTCCGCTTTGTCATTAACAATAGCAGAACGATGGCGGTCGCGAACTGCCCTGGACAGCCTTACGTAACCATACATCATGCAAACGTTGATAGGTCATACGATCTCTGATCTGCACCTGCTGAGCAATCGCAGTTGTGCCGGGTGGAAGATGCCGGCGCTGCACCATGCCGCCTCGGAGGCGAGCCTCTTCATCCTCAACGGCGACATCTTCGACTTCCAGTGGTCCATCTACTCCGACATCCATCGTTCGCTGGACTTCGTCGAGAAATGGATCGGCCATCTCGTTTCGCGACATCCGCACTGCCGATTCGTGTTCATTATGGGCAATCACGACAGCCTGCCGGCCTACGCGGAGCTGCTGGAGAAGCTGTGTGCCCGGTACGAGAATCTGATCTGGGACCCGTTCTATCTCAAGGTGGGCGAGAAGGTGTTTCTGCATGGCGACGTGCACAATTCGCCGACGCCGGAGATGCTGCAAATTTATCGGGCGAGGTGGCATGGCCCGCCTCGCAAACGATGGACGCACACCCCCTATCTCGTCTGCGCCTGGCTGCGCATCCCGCGCCTGATCCACGAGCTGATGCCCAAGCACGGACCCATCGTGGACGTGATCGCCTACCTGAGATCGGAGCTGGGCCCCCGCTTCGAGGAAGTGCAGGACATCTATTACGGACACACGCACAAGCCCCATTCGAACTTCATCCGCTACGGCCTGCGCTTTCACAACACCGGCGCCATGCTCCACGGCGTCCGCTCGCGTCTCCAGACGTTCTGGTACGATCCCGCCGACCTCGAACGGGGTATCGAGGAGCGCAACCGCTATCCCGAACGCATCGGCGCCACAGGATGAACCATGAACAGCCCTGCCTCGGAGTGCTAGTCGTGACGGAGGGCCACGACCGGGTCGACGCGAGCGGCACGCAGGGTCGGATAGATGCCGGCGGTCAGGCTTACGACGATCGAAAAGGCGATCGCTCCCAGACAGAGCCACCAGGGAAAACTGAAGTACTGGATGAAGGGCACGCCCTGACCGCGGGTGAAACCGTTGACGACCTGGTTGATGACGAAACTCACCGCCCACGCCAGCGCCAGCCCGAAGAGGCCGCCCAGCAGACCGATCATGCCCGACTCGAAGAGGAAGATCTTCTGCACGTCGCCATCGGTGGCGCCGACCGCCTTCATAATGCCGATCTCGCGATAGCGTTCCAGGATCGACATCACCATCGTGTTGACGATGCCCAGCGAGGCGACGGTGATCCCGATCATCCCCACCGCCAGCAGGAACATGTCCATGATGATGAACCCCCTCTGCATCTCCTCGAGCTGGTCCATCAGGGCGAAGGTGCGCAGCCCGCGCTTCTCGAGCTGGGCCTCGACGGTCGGTACCTGTGCGGGCGAAGCGACTCGGATTGTGATGGTCGAGTAGCCCGCTCTTTGCTCGGGGGGTTCGAAGAGATCGGAGATCCCCGTCAGAACGAGCTTACGCATCCGCTGGGCGGCGCCGGGCGGCAGAAACACGTCGCTGCGGATCGGCATCGGTCCGCCAAAGCCCATCCGCTCGACGACGCCGACGATCTTGAAGGTGTATCGCTGATCGGAGACGGGCAGGCGCTGGTCGCCCTGGGCGAAGGCCATCCGTATCAGACTGGCGAGGCTGAAATCGAGCACGATGGTGCGGATCTCGATCTTTTCGCCCACCGCCTCTTCCGGATCGCGCCGGCCCAGACGACGGAGCAGGGAATCGCTGATCATCACCTCGTTGACGTCGTCGCTGGTATAGGCCTGCCCCGCCCGCAATTGGATCAGCCCGGAACGGAAGGCGCGGGACGTGAGCACCTGGACCAGCGTGAACTGCTCCTTGGCGCCCATTTGAATCTGGGCGGGGAAACGCATCTCGGGATAGGCGGCCTCGACACCCTCGATCTGCATCACCTCGTCGATGAAATCGTCGTCGAGCACTGTTACCGGTTCGTTTGGATCGGGCGCAGGCTCGGGAGATTCGGCGTGCATCTGAGGTGCGTTCGCGTCGGATGGGGCGGGTTCCGCACGTCCGCCCCTGCCAGGGAAAACATTGACGTAGTTGAGCAGGTCCATCTGGTCGAACTGCTCCTGGATATTCTGCTGGACGCCCTGGCCAAACGCGAACATGCAGACCAGCGCGCCGATGCCAATGACCACGCCGCACGTGGTCAGCAGCGTACGCAGCTTCTTCTTCCACAGGTTGGACCAGGCATGCTCGATGGTGTCGGTCGCTCTCATGGCCGTTCCCTCAACACCTCGTGCGAGAGCACCGTCCCGTCCTGGAGGCAGATCAGCTCGTCGGCGAACTCGCGCAGCAGTGCCTCTTCATGCGAGATCATGACGACGGTCAATCCCTGGCGGGCCCTGAGATCGCAGAGGATCTGCACGATCTGGCGCGAGGTCCTGCTGTCGAGATTGCC
>CAZTGH010000302.1:0-7025 GCA_964612985.1 uncultured Pirellulales bacterium | reverse complement strand
ATCCACCAGACGTCCGAAGCGCGCCATGTCCTTGCGAATGAACGTATCCATCACCTCCCGCGCTACAGCGCCGATCTGTGTCAAGGTGGCTACCGTCGCGCGATCCCGATCGAGATACCGCCCCACTACCTGCTGAAGGATGTTCTTGGCCAGTCGCGTGATCCCTGTGTAGTACAGCAGCGTGGAATGCTCATTACTCATCGGGTCTAGAATGTCTTCTGGTACGTAATGAATGTGCGCGTCCGGAACCATGCCCGCTTCCGCGACGATCATCTTGACACCGTCCACGACCCCGCCGATCTGGTCCTGCCAGCCGCCGCCCGTGGTCAGCGCCTGCTCCAGCCGCAGCACCTGGTGGAACAGCTCGCGCTGCGAGAGCGTCTTGCCCACCACGCGTGCGATCGCCGCCGTGATGACCGCCCCCATAATGCTCGAGGTCCCCAGCCCGCTGCCCTTCGGGATCGCCGCCAGGGTAGTCAGCTCGATCCCGCCGCCGAAGGCCTCCAGCGCCTTCTTCAACGAGCCCGCCTTCGGTCGTCCACTCCCTTGCGGCGCCAACCCCGACAGCACCAGCGCCGCCTTCGCCAGCGCGAAGCTGCCGGTCGCCTTGCGATAGTCCAGGAGGTCCTCGAACCGCCGCACCTCGATCCGCACACCCAGATCGATCGAGCCGATCCGAATCACCGGCTCCTCGATCACGCGCACGTACGCCTGAATCGGAGGCTGCCCGTTGAGATTCACCGCCGCATTCATCACGCACCCGCCCCATTCGAGCGCGTAAGGAGGCGTGTCCGTCCACCCGCCCCCGACGTCCAGCCGCGCCGGCGCGCGGGCCCAGACGATCTCATCGCTTCTCAACACGCTGCGCGGCGCCGCGGTCTCGACGATCCCGCTGCCGACGATCGACCGCTCCAGTGACTCGAACGCGACCGCCCTGGCACGCTCCGCCCACTCGGCAAGCGTCACGTCACGCGAAGGCAGCAATCCCAGCGACTTGAGCCATCTCGCCTGACCGCGCGTCAGTTCCTCCTCCACGCCCGCCAGGGCCTCGGCGCTCGCGATGGCGCCGTCCTCGCAAACCGACAGCAACGCGGTGCCCAGGCTGTGCATCACGCGCGGCAGCACCAACGCCGCCGTGATGCGACTTTCACTGCTCTCCGCATACCGATGTGCTTCCTTCAGAATATCCGCGATCCATGTCGCCGCATCGCTTCGCCCGCGCAGCAGATACGCCAGCTCTCGTGCCGAGAAGTTGCTGTCCGGCCGGAACACACGCCGCCACGAACCGCGCAGATTCTGCGCCCGAATCGCGCTGCGACGCCGGTAAAACTCCACGTGATCCGCCATCGCCAGCATCTGCTCGAAGCTGTACCGGTCCGCCGACCGCCAGGCCCGGCGCTCTTCGTCCGACGCGGCGCTCGGGTCTAACATCCAGAGCCAGCGGTGGTACTCACCATGCGCCTTGACCGCGGGAAACAACCGCGCATTCCAGATGCTCCGCTCCCGTTCCGTGGTCCGCCGGTCCCAGATGTCCTCTGCCCCCGCGCCGACCTCGGCAAGCCAGTCGAGCAGGTCCCTTCCGCAGAACACCGCCCCCTGTCCGGCCGGCTCCTTGAAGGCGTCGTCCATCCTGTAGCAGCGAACGAACCAGACGCGATCGCCGTCGCGGTCATGCCCTTCGATCACGTCGACGCACCCCCCCGCCGCCAACGCCAACGGCTGCTCGATATCGACGCCGACGACCACGTTGCTTCCGCCCAGCGACAGCGACGACCCGATCCGACACCCCTCCACCCATGCCGCTGTGCCCCGCACGCTGCCCTTGGGTCGCAACTCATTGTTGATATCCAGATAGCCCTGCAGGAACGAGATGCCCCGATCTTCCTGGAGCAGACGCGTCCCGCTGCTCAGGATCGCCCTGCTGCCTCCGAAATCGAGAAAGTCGCAGTGCTTGAGCAATTGCACGCCGAACGGCAGATCCACCAGCGCCTCGAACAACTCATCCAGCATCGCATCGGACCACTTGGAGCCGCTGTCGCGCGCCGACTTGACGTAGCCTTCCAGGCTGGTGTCCGCACCCAGGGCGCAGCAGACCTCGCGATAGAAATCCAGCCCCCGCTCCAGCACCGCCTTGCCTCGCCTGCCCGCCAGCATCCAGTCGCCCTGCCGGTTGCGCGTCGCGCCGAAGACCTGCAACAGCCGCACCGCGGTAGCCGCGTCGAAATGCATCACCCCGATATCCAGGCAGCTCTGCCCATAGGCATTGATCGCCCCGTGCGCCTTCTGCTCGCCAATCGATGGTTTTTGCAGATACAACCGAACGTCATCGTCACTCCCCTGGCAGAACACCCCATGCCGACTCGCCTGCTCGGGCTGCGCGTAACACGCCAACCCCGTAACCCCCTGCTGCGTCAATCGAATATCCGACGGTTCGAACCGCAGCAACACGTCGCCCGAAGCGATCACCACCTGCCCCTGCCCCGCCGGCGGCGCCGGTAACGACAGGTAGATCGGCAACTGCCGGTCGAACAGACTCAGGCACACCGCGCTGTCGTTTTCGCCCGGCACCGGAATGAAGATCTTGCCGCAGGGTCCGTACGCTGGCAGCCGTCGCGAATCCCCACCGGCGTGGACGATCAGAATCCGAAGCTCCCGAAGGATCGCTTCCCACTGGCGAGGGCCGGATTTCGCAACGTCCGAAGATACCCGACGTCGCAGGACTTCCATCAGACAACAAAGCGTGCTGCCCCCGCTGCCGATCCGCCGCCCTCCCGGGTCGGCGACCACGATCGTCTCGCCAATGTCGCTGAGCAGCCCCAGCTCGCGCCGGATCGCCAACTGCGATTCGTACGCCTTCGCCTGCGCCTCGTTCGACGCCGTAACGATCAGGTAATCCCAGGAACGCCCCGTTGCCTGCATAGAAATCGGTCCTCCGTCGACTTACTCGCCCCCTGCCAGCCCTCGATGCTCTGCGATGATGACGCGCAGCGTCTGCTCGAGGCTCGTTCTCGGCTTCCATCCAATCAAACTGCCGATCCGCTCGGTCGACGGGACCCGCCGCATCATGTCTTCGAAGGGCCGACCATACGCCACCTCGTAAGGCAGATACTTCTTCGCACTCCGGCTGCCCGTCAACTCGATCACTTTCTCCGCCAGTTGCTCAATGCTCACTTCCTCCGCGGTACCCACATTGAAGATCCGCCCCACTGCCTCTTCGCACTGCATCAGCCCGAGGATCGCCTCGACCACGTCCTGCACGTAGCAGAAACACCGGCTCTGCGTCCCCGTGCCGTAAATACTTATGGGGGCGTCGTTTAACGCCCACTGCACGAAGCGCGGAACAACCATTCCGTAGCGACCCGTCTGTCTCGGACCGATGGTATTGAAGAATCGCGCGATCACCACCCTCAGCCCATACTGCTGATAGTACGCCTGACCGAGAAATTCATCGATCGCCTTGCTGCACGCGTACGACCAGCGCGAGAAGACCGTGCTGCCCAGCACGATGTCGTCGTCCTCCCGAAACGGGACATTCTCGCTCTTTCCGTAGACCTCGCTCGTCGAGGCAATCAGGATCCGTCGCCCGAACTTGTTCGCCATCGCCAGGACGGTCTCGGTGCCCCCGATATTCGTCTCGATCGTCCGCACCGGGTCATCCGCGATCAACTGCACCCCGACCGCCGCCGCCAGGTGAAAGATCATCTCGCATTCCGCCGCCAGCAGTTGGACCAATGAGCTATCACGGATGTCCCCCCGGACGAATTGCAGGTTCGGATGGGCCGCGAACCCCGCGATATTCTCAAGTCGGCCCGTACTGAGATTGTCGAGAATGACCACCTCCTGGCCATCCCCCAGCAACCGCTCGACCAGATGCGAGCCGATAAAACCCGCGCCGCCTGTCACCAGTATCTTCATGAAGCCAAGGCCCCCGTCGATCTGACTGTTGCACGAATCGTCCTGCCGAGACGTTAACCGATCCCAGTGTCGCTGGCAATCGCCTCTTTCGACGGACTCCGTCCCCGTCGGCTGCCCGACAGCGCACGTCCGCCCCCCTGCCGGCGTCCGCCCGCCCTGCCTGACGTGTGTCCTCTTCCCCTGCCTAAGTATCGGACTGCCACGAAGATACCTTTAGGCAAAGCGTCTCTCCCGAGCCCGCCTGCCGCCCGTCGTTGCACCAGACGGCATTATCAGTCCTGCCTCCAACGGCGCCCGACCGCAGGCACATCCTTCGCCGCCAGCATCCACACACAGGATGCCGCGCATCTGCCTGGCCCCGTCCATCGGCGAACCGACCGCCGGGCCGTCAAAGCGGAACTTGCGGTTCACCCGCGCGTCTATGCTGCGATCCAACGCCACGCCACCCTCTCACGTGCCACGCCAGTACTGATACGCAAGCTTCGCCCGCTTCGCGACCGCATCCATACCGCGTCACACGATGAATCCGCCTCGCGATACTGCGCGGGGCCTCCTTATAGGACCTCCCGGCCCCGCCGCCTTGGCCATCGCCCCCGCCGCTGCTGCTGCCGCTGGTCCCGCCGCCCCCGCAGGATTTCCTCTCGGTCGAATATGCCCGACGGCGTGAGCCCTGCTATGGAACCACGGGGCATTGTGTTCGTTCTATCTCCACCTTACACCACCCACCGCCTCGCATGCTACACTACCCACGCCAACCTGGTAGCTGCAAACATCCCGGAAATCTTGCCCCAGCTCTTAAGTCGGCCCGCCTTGCTGCCGATGCAACCAGCGTGCGCCCGTGACTATAAGGGATTGCGACGGAAACCGAAGCCATGGAGCCACGGGCCTGAGCTTCCGCAAGAATCGGATTATTCCTGGTGGGACGCAAGAAAATGAACCCGACCGATCACCCCGGACACGCCCTGGCCCATTTCTGCCTTGGGCTTGACGATCCCCGCCCCCTGACCTTCTCAGCCCGCATCCAGAGTTTTCGCTGCGCGGCTCGCGGCATCCGTCTCATGCTCCGCTCCCAGCACAATGCCTGGCTGCACGCCATCGCATCATGCCTCGTCCTGATAGTGGGGGGGCTCTGCGTGCTCACCGCCGCCGAGTGGTGCTGGATCATACTCGCGATCATGGCCGTCTGGACCTCCGAGGCCCTCAACACGGCCCTCGAGTTCCTCGCCGATGTCGCCTCATCCGAATTCCATCCGCTGGTCGGTCATGCCAAGGATGTTGCTGCCGGCGGCGTCCTGATTGCTGCCGTCGGCTCCGCGGTCATCGGCATCCTCGTCCTAGGCCCTCACGTTCTGCACTGGATCCGCTCAGCCTGGTAGTTCCGGCCAAACGCCCGTTCACGTCAAAACGAACCCAATCGCACCATCGCCGAGCCGAGTACCGCTCGCCACCCGAGGCCCAGCGGCGCTGTAGAGTGATATTGTTTCACGTGGAACATCGCCCCTCCTCAGGGATCGCGCCTCCAGCGCTATGCATATAGCCCATGCCACCACCATGCCGTCTGCCCACAGCACCTGCACGCCCGCGACGACCCCGATACACACCAGAAGTGCATCCCATCCTGCTTCTTTTCCATCACGCCGGGTCCATTGTCAGCCTGATCAGGCATCTCCCTCTCGCATCGCTCGAAGCAGTCTCTCCTCAGTGTTCCACGTGAAACAGTCCCACCCAAGCCCCTTCCGCACAGAAAAGTCAACTCTTGCCCCTGCATTCTCCGAAATATCCTTGAGGAACTCTGTCGTTCTCCATAAAATCAGCCGTCGTTTCGCACCATCGACGCAAGCTGTAAAGGAGTGCCATGATGCTCAACGGAAAAAGCGAGAAGCCTCGCCACCTCGGCAGGGGACTCGAATCCCTCCTCGGCCCGATCTCTTCGTCCGATCCGCCCGCCGGTGCCCATAAGGGGCAGGGGGGGCCCGCCCTCAACTTCCCGCCCGATCCGCAACGTGATTCCGCCCTCCAGGAGCTGCCCCTCGATTCGATCGGCCCAAACCCCTATCAGGCCAGGACCGTCTGGAATGAGGAAGACCTGGCTGAGCTGACCGAGTCGATCAAGGCCAATGGCATCATCCAACCGATCCTCGTTCGTCCTTTTCAGGGGCGCTATCAACTCATCGCAGGCGAGCGCCGTTTCCGCGCCGCCCAGATGGCCTCCTTGTCTGCCATCCCCGCCCTCGTCCGCGACGTGGCCGACGAGCAACTCTTCGAATGGTCCCTCGTCGAAAACATCCACCGCCGTGGCCTCAATGCCATCGAACGGGCCAAGGCCTACCAGCGGTACCTCAATGCCTTTTCCCTGACCCAGGCGGAAGCGGCCGAACGTCTGGGAGAGGACCGCTCCGTCGTCGCTAACCATCTGAGATTATTGGACTTACCGGAAGATGTCCGTCAGATGCTCACCGACGGCAAGCTCTCTATGGGCCATGCCCGCGCCATTCTCGGGCTGCCCACCGATGAGCTGAGGCGAAAGCTCGCCAACCGAGCCATGGCAGGGCGGCTCAGCGTGCGCGACGTCGAGCGACTCGTCCGAAAACATCTCACGGACTCGCAGACGACGTCCAGGCCTGCTCCTGCCAAGTCTGCCCATATCGTCGATCTCGAAGACCGTCTCAAGCGGCACCTCGGCACCCGGGTCGCGATTCAGACCCGACGCAACGGTCATAAGGGCAAAATCGTGATTGAATTCGACTCCATCGATGATTTTGGGCGCATCGCCGAAACACTGGGCGTCGTATGCGCCGACGAGGTCTAGCTGGGCCCGGTAAAAAACTCTCTGGAAAGCTACTCACGCAGCTTTCCGTCGGATTTCGTGGTATAATAAACGCTGTACTCCTGCTGCACCAGCGCCAGCAGGGCGGTCTGAAACCAAGCGACACCATTTGAAAAGGGGTCTCCCGTGAAACGTCTGCCTAAGGTCATCGTCATTCCGGCGGTCTGTGCCCTCCTGCTTTCTCCCGCCTTCGCGGGCCAGGGCAACGGACCGACCAAGCCGTTCTATCAAGCGGTCGCAACCGGTGACATCGACGAAGTGAAACTCCACCTCGATCAGGGCA
>CAZTGH010000301.1:2321-7033 GCA_964612985.1 uncultured Pirellulales bacterium | reverse complement strand
ACGGGGGTGGTCTTCGTACGGACCGACGTGGCGGGGGCGGTGCGCATCCCGGCGGTGGTGCCCAACGTGGCGGAGCGCAGCCGGCGGACGAGCGTCAAGAAGGGCGAAGTGAGCATCGAGACGGTCGAGCACTGCATGGCGGCCATCCGCGCCCTGGAGATCGACAACCTGCTGGTGGAGGTGGAAGGTCCGGAGCTTCCGGCGATGGATTGCAGCAGCGCGGACTACTTCCGTACGCTGAAGGAGGCGGAGATCGTCGAGCAGAAGAACCCGCGTCGGGAATTCGTGATCAAGAAGCCGATCACGGTGACGGCGGGGGATGCGACGATTTACGCACTGCCCTATGCGGACCCCGGGCTCAACGTCACGTACGATATGGACTACAGCGGCCATACGGGGATCGGTCGGCAGATCTTCAGTTATCGGCTGACCCCGGAGAGCTTCGAGGCGAACATGGCGCCGGCGCGCAGCTTTCTGCTGGAGGTGGAGGCGCGGCAGTTTCAGGCGCGGGGGATCGGCACGCACGTGGGTCCGCGCGACATTCTGGTGATCAATTCGGACGGGCCGATCAAGAACACGTATCGCTTTGCGAACGAGTGTGTGCGGCACAAGATCGTGGATCTGATCGGGGATCTGGCGCTGGTAGGCCGACCGGTGGTGGGTCGGATCGTGGCCTACAAGAGCGGTCACACGCTGAATCAGCAGTTGGCGCGGAAGCTGTACGAGCAGGCGGAGCAGCAGGACCGGATCGACCGGTTCGGGACGGACGCGGTGCTGGATATCCGGCGGATTCAGAAGATTCTGCCCCATCGGTATCCATTCCTTCTGGTCGACAAGATCATCGAGATCGAAGGGGACACGAAGATCCGGGGCGTCAAGAACGTCACGTTCAACGAGCTGTTTTTCCAGGGGCATTTTCCCGGGACGCCGATCATGCCGGGCGTGTTGATCGTCGAGGCGATGGCGCAGGTTTCGGGGTTGCTGTTTGCGCAGAAGCTGGAGCACACCGGGCAGTTGGCGCTGTTGTTGAGCATGGACGGCGTCAAGCTGCGTCGGGCGGTGGTGCCGGGCGACCAGTTGATTCTGTCGGCCGAGACGGTTCGCCTGCGAAAACGGACGGCGCACTGCCGGTGCCTGGCGATGGTGGGCGATGCGATCGCGGCGGAGGCGGAGATCAAGTTCATGCTCGTAGACGATGACCGAATGTGAGTGGGAAGACAACGACAGTGTTCAAACAGAGCGGAAGCTCGGTGAGAGGCAGGAATCGACACGATGGCAAAGATACACCCCACGGCAATCGTTGGGACGGACGTGCAAATGGCGGACGATGTGGAAATCGGGCCCTTATGCGTGGTCGGCAACGGCGTTTCGATCGGGGCCGGGACCCTGCTGGACGCCAAGGTCGTGATTGCGGATCGCGTGACGATCGGCGAGGGCAACCGTTTCTACCCGAACTGCGTGGTCGGTTGTTGTCCGCAGGTCCTGGGGTTCGAGCCCAGTTCGCGTTTCGGCAGGCTGGCGATCGGGGACCGCAACGTTTTTCGGGAGAACGTGACGGTGCATCCGAGCCGGTATGAGGACGCCAGCACGGAGATCGGCAACGAGAACCTGGTGATGGTGGGCACGCACATCGGGCACGACTGCATCATCGAGAACCGGACGGTGTTGAGCAACAGCGTGCAGGTCGGGGGTCACAGCCGGATCGAGGAAGGGGTGTGGGTCAGCGGTGTGGCCGGGATGCACCAGTTCGTGACGGTGGGTCGCTGGTGTTTTGTGGCGGGGCTGGCGGGGGTCACTCGGGACATGCCGCCGTTCATGATGGTCAGCGGGCATTATCCGTCGTGCGTTCGGGGGGTGAACAAGCGTGGGCTTCAGCGGGCGGGACTCAGCGAGGCGCAGCAGGCGGCCATCTTCGAGGCGTACCGGCGTCTGTACCGCGAGGGGGCGCCGCTGCTGACGGTGGCCAGGACCATGAATGAGGAAGACGGGCATGATGACAACGTTCGGGCGATCGTGGATGCGATCCTGCGGAGCAGCGAACATCGCTTCGGGCGCTATCTGGAGACTTTGAGGAGATAAGTCAACGGGGGCTCGCCAGGGGCGGGCGGACCGGGAGTTCATGATGGACGAAAACGGGAAGATTCGAACGGGCGTGATCGGCGCCGGGAAGATGGGGGCGATCCACGCGAAGGTATACAGTCAACTGTCGGACAGCGAACTGGTCGGCGTCGTGGACACCGATGTGAAGCGGGCGAAGGTGCTGGCGGAGAAGTACGGCTGCGAAGCGTTCAGCGACTGCGAGGATATCGTGGAGAAGGTGGACGCGGTGACGGTGGCGACGCCTACGGTCACGCACCTGCAACTGGCGAAGATTTTTCTGAGGCAGCGCATTCCGGTGTTGATCGAGAAGCCGCTGGCGGCGAGCGTGCGTGAAGGGCGTAAGATCGTTGCGCTGGCGCGGCGTTTCGATACGGTGGTGGCGGTGGGACATTCGGAGCGGTGCAATCCGGTGGTTCAGGCGATGAAGCGGCTGAGCATCGAGCCGAAGTTCATCGAGGCGCACCGGGTCAGTCCTTATCCGTTTCGCTCGACGGACATCGGAGTGGTGCTGGATATCATGATTCACGACATCGACATCATCCTGTCGCTGGCGGGCAGCAAGATCGGGCGGGTCGACGCGGTGGGCGTGGCGGTGATTGAAGGCGCCGAGGACATCTGCAATGCGCGGATCACGTTCGACAACGGGTGCATCGCCAATATCACCGCGTCGCGACTGGCATTGAAGACCGAGCGTCGCGTCCGCGTGTTCTCTCGGCAGGCCTATCTGAGCGTCGACTATCTCAAGAAGAGCGGGATCGTGATCAAGACGGCGCCGAACACGAACGTGGTGGAGTGGATCAAGGAACAGCGCGAGAAGGACAATTTTGACTGGACGAGTGTGAACTGGCCCGATCTGCTGCACATCGAGCAGCTCGAGATCGACGACAAGGAACCGGTTCGGCTTCAGCAGGAGGCGTTCTTGCGGGCGGTGAAGGACCGCACCTTCACGCCGGAGGTCAGTGCCGAGGAGGGTCTGGCGGCCCTGCGGTGCGCGCAGAAGATCCTCATCGCCGTCAAGCGCCACAAGTGGGATTGACCGCCACTAAGACGTTCCAAAGCTGGGTGGTCTTACCGCGACGCGCGGGCGCGACAGGCCAAGACCGGAGGGTGCCAAGACCATCTCGATCGTACCGTCGAGGACCTCGAAGAAGGACTCGTTGTCAGGCCAGAGTATGTCTTCGCGGTCCGCGATCGGGGTCCGGGCCCAATCCAGATACTCTGCCAGGGTCGGCCCGTCGAGCCGGTCTCGGTGCAAACCGAACCCCAGCCGCTGGGCATAATGGGCGTTGACAATCTGCTCGTACTGGCCACGAATCGGCAGCAGCAGCATCTTCTTGCGAAGATGGAGGCATTCGCTCAGCAGCGAGAAGCCGGCCGTGGAGATCACACCCTGGGAGCTTGCCAAGTCCCGGACGAACTCCTGCGTCGAGGTCTTCTTCAGCGTGCAGTTGCCGATCTGGCGATTCTCATTGAGACCATAGATGACGAAGCGCTGATCGGTGAACCCGTTCAACGCCGCCAGCGGGCGGTCTTTCCAGGATGCATCGGTTGTGTAGACGAGGACGTGGTCGGCCTCGCTCGGGCGCAGGCGTTGGACGACCGGGCGGACCACGGGAGGGGCGATTGCCGCGGCGCCGCTTCGGACCGGCGTACGGAAGAAGTTCAGGATGATGTAGGCGGTGGCGCCGATATAGTGGCATCGTGTCACGGCCTCGGCGTGGAGTCTGGGCAGAAGATGGCCCGCCTCGTGCCGGAGTTCGCAAAGCGACAGCAGATGCTGATGGTCGATGCTGATGAAGGGGATGCCGCAGCGCCATGCCCACCAGGCGCTGAACGGTTCAAAATCGGACAGCACCAGGTCGGGCTCGAACGGTTCGAGCACGTCGCGGTAGAGCGTTCGGTTGATGTGGCGGCTCTCGACGAAGCGTCGCAGATTGGCCGCCGCGGTGCGTGCGGCCGAGAGGGTCCGATCGTGGTAGATCAGACGAAGGCCGAAGATCTCCTTGACCCGCGGTCCGAAGTGCGTACGCAGATACGACAAGGACCGACTCGACGCGACGAACAGGACGTCATGCCCGGCGTCGATCAGGTGTTGGCCGATCAGGTGCGATCGGCTGCTGTGACCGAATCCTTCCCCGGCAACTCCGTAGACGATTCTAGCCATAGGATGCCTCCTCGCTCGGGTCGATGTGTCTGGTATCAGGGCTATGCATGAGCCACGACGGTATGGTTCGGTTCGGGACCGGCGCCGACCCAGTCAAAGACGGCGACTCGGCCTTCCGGTGAGATCCTCAGGAAATTGTTGGTCTTGCCCGTCCACGAGCCACAGTTGAAATACCAGTGGCGGCATGCTCCGGCCTTGTGGGTATGCCCGACGATGGCGACGTCGTAGAGTCCTTCTTCGCGGTCGGCGTAGTACCGCGTGAGCATGCGCTGGGTGCGGATTCGGCGGCCCAGTCTGCGGACCGGCTCGTCGGGGACCAGGGTGCAGCAATCGCGCACCGCGCGGCCCGTGAATCGGGCGATCCAGTCCCGCATCTGAAGCATGTGTTCGCCCGTCTCCAGGAGCCAATCGGTGATGCGTTCGTTGGACAGGCAGCATGTACCGTGGC
>CAZTGH010000301.1:0-2311 GCA_964612985.1 uncultured Pirellulales bacterium | reverse complement strand
GGCGACCGTTCCGATCATGCGTCCGAAGCTCTGGACGCCTGCGGTGATGAGCGGGTCGACCTCATGGCCGTGCATGAACTTGAACCGGCGGGCTCCCACGCGGCAGGTGAATGCGTGGCAGGTTCGTTCGAAGAACGGGTGTGGGGGTCGCTCATCCTCGGCATACGATACCGCGTCCTGGTCGTGATTGCCGGGGATGTAGACCGTTTCCATTCGCGCGAGCCGATCCAGCAGGGCGCGGCGCTGCCGGATGATCCTCTCCAGCGGGTAGCGGAGCAGTTCGAAGAAGTCCCCTGCGATGACCAGTTGGCCCTGTTCTGCGTTCACGAAGTCGAGAAAGGTATCGAGCAGGGCTTCCCGGCGGGCGTGGCACAGGTTGTCTTTGGGGGATCGGTCCCCGACGTGGAGATCGCTGATGACGAAGATAGGGCGGTCGTTGCGAATCATCTAGCCCTCAACACAGACCCATTCTGGCTGCCCTGCTTTCCAACCATTCCCTACAGATAAGTATCGGAATTTCCTGTTAGTTGGGCGCTTGCCGTTGGTTAGTTCTCCGTGAAAAGCGCCATGGAATGCGATGGACTCGAGATTCCGATGCTTGTGGCAGAGATCGACTTGGGGCACAATGGGCGGACGGGAGTGATGTTGCGATCAAGAGGTTGGTATTGTGAGGTGGAATGTGGATCGAATCGGTCGGATGGTCACGGTTGGTTTGTCGCCGGCGTGGGACATCAGTTGCCGGGGGGGCGGTCTTGGCTGGGGTCGACACGTGGAGATCGACGAGCAGGTGGTACGAGCGGCGGGCAAGGCGCTGAACGTCTCGTCGGCGCTGGCGTGGATGGGACGGGCCAGCTTTGCGGCAGGGCTGTGGGGCAGCGATGACTACGAGCAGATGCGCAGCGTGGTCGCGCGGATGGACGGTCTGGTGCAGCCTCGGATGACGCGGACGGAGGGGCGGACCCGGCAGAATATCACGGTGGTGGATACCGATCGCGGGCGGGAGATGCACCTGCGGACGAAGAACGACCTGGCGTCGGTCGAGTCGCTACGGCGTCTCAGTTCCGACGTGCGGCGGTTGGTGGGGTCCGATGATCTGTGCATCTTTTCGGGGGCGATGCCTGGCGGGCCGTTGCTCGAACCGGCGATCGGGGTCGCGCAGTCGTGCGGTGATCTTGGGGCGAGGCTTGCCATCGACAGTTATGGGGAGGCGTTGAGAGCCGTCGTGGATCGAGGATTGGCCTGGCTGATTTCGCCGAACGTGGAAGAGCTGGGCGAACTGCTGGGCTCACCTGTCTCCGATGCGCCGGGGAAGCTGGCGGCTGCCGCGCGGGAATTGCTGGAGTCGGTGGAAATCGTGCTGATCAGTCGGGGCAAGGAGGGGGCGATCGTGGTGACGAGAGAAGGGGCCTGGAGCGGGCGCGCCGTCGGCAAGGGCACGGTGCTGGAGACGGTCGGCTGCGGGGACTACCTGCTAGCGGGGTTCCTGGCGGGGATTACGGAGAGACGTCCGGCCTGCATCGCTCTGCAACAGGGCTTGAAAGTGGCGACCGCCCGGGCTTACGGCTGGACCGATACACGGACCTGGCCTGGGGCGACAAGGCGGATCAAGGTGGACGTTCAACGGCTTTGACTCAGCGCCGTCGCACGGATCCCCAAGTTCTTCGGGCTCGGGGCTGCCACCGGCCGGCTATAGAGCGACCTCGTTGGCGTCGCCGTTGTGTCCAGCGAGGGCGAAGCATGCCTCGCCCCTACCGGCTTAGGTGCCAGCGGACGAAGGGCGGGGCGCCCCAGCAGAGGTAGAGCCCGGCGGCGAGCAGGATCGCCCAGTTGACCATGTCGGCGGGTGTCGGGGTGGTTCGCGCTACGGGGGTGTAAGTGCTTCGCAAGAGAAAACCGGTCATCTGGAAGGTCAGGACGTAGAGGCAGTGCAGACCGGCGGCCATGCACACCAGGCGATAGGCGGCGGGAAGCCAGGGGACCGGCGGCGCCGGCTCCGACGGCGGCTCGGTGCCGACGACTTTGGCGGCCAGCCAGTCGCGCTTGATCCAGAAGACATAGTACAGCACGCCCAGAGAAGCGCCGACGATGGCGAGTTGCCCCATCGCCATGCCGAACTCGACCATGCCTTTGCCTTGCGGGATCACGTAGATGAGGGTCAGGATCTCGGGGAGGATGCGGATAGCGGTCAGCAGACCGATGCCGACGAGGACGATTCTGGCAAATGCGTGTGTTCTGCTCATGGTTGCACCTCCGGGACAGATGAGCGGTCGCTGCCTCCGCCAAAGGCGGGAGCGACGGTGCGTCGAACCTG
>CAZTGH010000300.1:0-7070 GCA_964612985.1 uncultured Pirellulales bacterium | reverse complement strand
GTGTTCGACATCTGGGTGAGCAGGGGGGGCAGGTTGCAGTCGAACTGTCCCTGGAGCGCGTAGTCCGATTCGCTCTGGAGCATCTCCGCCAGGGATCCGGGGCTGAGGGGCAGGGTTCCCGAGGCGGTGATATTGGCCCAGTCGGTCTGAGCATCCAGTTCATCGATCCGGATCGTCTGGCCTTGCCGCGTCAGTTGAGCATTAACCAGCAGTTCGGAGGTTCGCAGGCGATCGCCCTTGAGGACCTCGCCTCCGATATCGATATTGCGTCCGGTGATGGTGCCCCTGAGCGTTTCCAGCTTGCCCTCCTGAACGGCGGTCGTGACATCGGCGGAGAGTTGCCCTTGCGCCTGGAGTTCCAACCCCGCCAGCGCCAGGATCGGCGCCAGCGAATCGAGATTCAGATCGTTGACCTCGACGACCACGTCGCCGCTGGTGCCTTCCAGGCTCCAGCCGCCGTTGTCCCGGGCGGGTGTAACGGTGCCCTCGGCGCGGACGGTGGCCGCCTCCTGCCCCTCGCCGAGCTGCATCGTCGCCTGGATGCGGGAAGGCTGCCCGGGCAGGCGCAGGCTCAGCGTCGAATGTAGTTGATTGATGCGAACGGTCTTCCCGGAGGTGTCGGTGATATTGACGCTTCCGTCGTTGACCACGATGTCGTTGAGCATCGCCAGCGCGGCAACCGGCGGTGGCGAGGACCGATCAGGGGAAGCGGGGCGTTTTCGCAAATCGAGGTCGACCGCCGGCCTGTCGATGACGGTGCGACCGAGTGCGAGGTCTCCTCCGAGCAGACTGGCCAACCTCGGCTGCGCGTCGATCTCGTCGACGCGGACCGCTGCCCAGCCGTTCTCGTCGCGGAAGCTGAAGTTCGAGACCTGCACCCCTTTCCGCCAGCCCACGGAGAGGTTCCCGATATCGGCCGTGCCGCCCGTGGACTGGCTGATCCTCGCCTGGATCATCTGCCTGAAGCTCTCGGAAGACAGATAGACCGGGGCGAGAGCCGCCAGCAGTGCCAGGATCAGCAGGACGCCCAGCGCGATCCAGGGCCACTTCCGATGTCGTTTGGTTTGTACCTGCTTCGGTTTGTCGCCGTCCTGTGTCGCCATTTCGCCGCTCCTTCTGGCCGTGGCTGGGTCAAGAACACCGCCGGCCATCATCCCTGGTATTCCTACCATGTTCCAGTACAAAAGCAAGAATCCGTGAGTCGGTCCGCCTGGGTCGATTCATCGAGACTACGCTGGTCCGGGAGGGCGGTTCAGGACCCAGGGGGGGCTGCAAGGGGCGCGCCGGTCGCAGGCGGTCAGCGTAGACCGATAGCGACCGCGTAAAGGCGCTTCGGGTGTCGGGTGAAACGAAGGCCGCAAGGGCCGCCGGAGAGCCCCTCAGCTCTCCATGATCTCCTGGGACTTATGCGCGACGAGGCTGTCCACCTTCTCGGTGAACTCCTTGGTGATATCGTCACACTGCTTCTTGCCGGCCTGGAGATCGTCCTCGGTGATCGCCTTGTCCTTCTCCTGCTGTTCGAGTTGCTTGATCGTGTCGCGCCGGACATTGCGGATGCTGACCTTGGTCTGCTCGCCGGCCTGTTTGGCTTGCTGAACGAGTTGCTTTCGGCGCTCCTCACTCAGCGGCGGGATGTTCAGGCGGATGAACTTGCCTTCGACCATCGGGGCGATGCTCAGGTCGCTGCTCTTGATCGCCTTCTCGATGTCTTTGACGGAAGCGGGGTCGAAGGGCTTGATCACGAGTTGATCCACCTCGGGAGCCGACACGGTGGCCAAGGACTTCAGCGGCGTGGGGCTGCCATAGTACTCGACCCGGAGATGTTCGACCAACCCCGGCGTCGCTCGTCCGCCTCGGAAGGCTTTGAGGTCTTCCTGGAGCACTTCAACGGCCTTGTGCATCTTGGACTTGCTCTCGGAGATCGTCGCTTGCGTCGGCATGGCTTCCCTCTCTGCTATAGATTCCGTCAAACCCACCATCGTATCAGGCCGGCCCGATGTTCGTTCCGACGGGCTGGTCGCAGACGGCTTTGGCGATATTGCCCTTCTTGAAGATGTTCAGTACGGTGATCGGAATGCCGTTGTCCCGGCACAGGCTGATGGCAGCGTGGTCCATGATGCGCAAGCTCTGCCGCAGGACATCTTCGTACGAGACGCGCTCGAACAACTTTGCCTCGGGGTTCTTCTTCGGGTCGTCGCTGTAGACGCCGTCGACGTTGGTGGCCTTGATCAGCAGATTGACGTCCAGCTCGGCGGCCCGCAGCGCCGCGCACGTGTCGGTCGTGAAGAACGGGTTGCCCGTTCCGCCGGCCAGGATCGTAACCCGCCCCTGATCCAGATGGTGCAGCGCGCGACGCCGGATGAACGGCTCACACATGGCCGCCACCTCGATCGCGCTCATCACGCGAGTCGGTTGGCCCAGTTGCTCCAGCGTTTCCTGCAGGGCGCATGCGTTGATAATCGTTGCCAGCATGCCCATGTAGTCGGCTGTATTGCGGGGAATGTGACTGTTGCGAGAGAACGTTTCGCCCCGCAGGATATTGCCGGCTCCCACGACCACCGCGATCTGTGGACCCAACTGGCAGACCTCGGCGATTCGCTCGGCGATCGAGTCCAGCGACGCTCCGTTGATCCCGAACTCGCCCGGCTGACAGAAGCTCTCGCCCGAGAGCTTGAGCAACACCCGTTTGTACTGACATTCTCCCATCGCGTTGAGTCGGTCCTTCCGTGGTTTGCGTTCCGTGCGCGGTTCAGATCGCAAAGACGCTCTCGCCGGCCCTATCCGACCTCAAAGCGGGCGAAGCGCGAGATCTTGGCGGTGCCGCCGGCGGCCTTGGCGGCCTCGTCGAGCACCTGCTGGACGGTCTTGCTGTCGTCTTTGACGAACGGCTGATCCAGGAGGCAGTTCTCGGCAAAGAACTTGTTCATCTTGCCGGCGACGATGCGCTCAACGATCTCGTCCGGCTTGTTCTGGACCTGCTCGGCGTAGACGGCCTTCTCCTGCTCGATCACCTTCGGGTCGATGCCGCTCTCGTCCAGAGCCAGGGGCTTGCTGGCGGTGATGTGCATCGCAATATCCCGCATGGTCCGCTGGACCCCTTCGTCCTCGCCCACCGTAGGATCGCTCACGTCGATCTGCACCATGGTGCCGACCTTGTTGTTGAAGTGGATGTAGGCCGTCAGCAGGCCCGGGCCGTCCAGCTTGAAGCGGGCGTAATCGCCGACGAGGGTTTTCTCGCCGGTCTTGCTGACGATTTCGGTCAGGACGTCATTGAATGCCTTGCCGTCTTTGACGGTCTGGAGGAGGGCGTCGGCGCCTTCCTCGGCTTCGCTGACCAGGGCGTAGTCGGCCAGCAGGTCGGCAGCGGCCGCGAAGTCCTGGCTCTTGGCCACGAAGTCGGTCTCGCAGCAGAGCGAAACGAGCACGCCGGTCTTGCCGTCCTCGGTGATCTTGGCGACGACCAGCCCGTTCGAGGTCTCTCGCTCGGCGCGCTTGGCCAGTGTGGCCAATCCCTTCTTGCGGAGGATTTCCATCGCCTGCTCGACGTCGCCGCCGGCTTCCTGCAAGGCCTTCTTGCAGTCCATCATGCCCTGCCCGGACATCTTCCGAAGTTTCATCACGGCCGAAGCTGAGATTTCTGCCATTTGATCGACTCCTGTCTTGTTCTTTTCAAAGGTCCACAAAGCGCGGAGGAAGTGGGACGAACCTCCCCTGTTCGGGCCGTCCCCACCGAGGCGTGCCGAGACCCCATCTGGACCGCCGTCTGGCCCCTCCTTGCGGTTGCAACAATGCCCCTGCCGGTTGGCGGTGCCCTCAGACCGAAGGGGGACCGGTCGCTATATTCCGGAAGCGGGTTGATCGGATTCCTGCGGCGCGGCGCTCGGTTCGCGCTGCTCTGGCTGCTCGAGCGGCGCAGGCTGTTCGGGTCGCTCAGGCTGCGGTGCAGACTCCGCCTCGTCGGTCGCCTCCCCGGCGCTCTGCTCGACCATCGGCAAGGTGCCGTCGGCCCGGGCCATCGCGGGTCGGCGACTCGGTCGGGCCCGGCGGGGACGCGGTTCGCCCGAGTCCTGTTGCCGGACGGAAACCATCGTCTTGCCGATGGCGACCGCATCGGCCAACTCGTTCAGGATGATCTCCACGGCGCGAATCGAATCGTCGTTGGCCGGGATGGCCACATCCACCGTATCCGGGTCCGAATCGGTATCGAGAACGCCCGCGGTGGGAATACCGAGCTTGGCCGCTTCACGCAGCGCCAGATATTCCTTCTTGGCATCGACGACCACGATGACCCCGGGCAGCCGCGACATCCGGCGCACACCGTCGAGGTTGGTGCGGATCTTGCGCATCTCGCGCTTGAGACGCGACGCCTGCTTCTTGCTTTCGGCCTCCAGCGAACCGTCCTGCTCCATCGCCTCAAGCTGTTCGAGACGCTGCAGCCGCGAGCGGATCGTGCGGAAGTTCGTCAGCATTCCACCGAGCCAACGCTCCGAGACGTAATGCATCCCGCATCGCTTGGCCGCCGCTTCCACCGCCTTCTGCGCCTGCCGCTTGGTCCCGACGAAGACGACGTCGCCGCCTGAGGCGACGATCTCGGCCAGAAGCTTCTTGGCAATCAGCACGCCCATGAGGGTCTTCTTGACGTCGATGATGTGAATGGTGCCCCGCTTTGCGAAGATATAGGGCGCCATTTTCGGGTTCCATCGACTCAC
Source organism: uncultured Pirellulales bacterium (assembly GCA_964612985.1). Lineage (GTDB taxonomy): Bacteria > Planctomycetota > Phycisphaerae > Sedimentisphaerales > Anaerobacaceae > Anaerobaca. The sequence goes on along the minus strand of CAZTGH010000300.1, from coordinate 2,361 downwards.
ACCGTGCCCGAAATGCACTCCTGCGTTGATAAGTTCCCGCGCCAACTGTTTAGCCACAAAAACCTCCAAACTGCCTCTGACTGATCTTACGTGGGTCACGCAAACTGCTAAACCCCAAAAACTTACTGGAATTGATGAGGGGTGTCAAGATTTATGGCGAGAATTTTCTGGGAAATTCGGCGCAGAAACCTGCCGGCCCCGCCGAGAAGCATCTCTCGGCGGCAGGCGAAAGGGGGAGGTTTTTCGCCCTGGCAACCCGTTTCTTCATCCACGCCTCAGCGGCAGGGGGACGCCGGCTTCATCGCTGCTCGCCGGCGGCCTTACGGGTTTTTTGCTCCCGATCGGGAGAATGCCTAGTACCAAAGGGTAATAATGATATTGGGCTCGGTCTTCTTGGCCTGGACCTCGCCGGTCGTAACGTTCGTATGCTTGATCGAGACCTCCGGATGCTCCTTGAGCCATCCGCCGATCTGTTCATCCATGAATTCCAGCGCACCGGGGTGCAGCTTGGTGAAGAAGGTCTTGACGCCGGTGATTCTTTCGCCCGAGCCGACGGAGGCGGGGGCGGCGCTTCGCGCCGGGGGCGGGGATGCCGGTCTCGACGCTGGAGCCGGTGACGCCGCCTGCGCGGCGGGGGCTTTGGCCCCACCGCCCAAATTCAGCGGAGCGCGAGACACGTTCGGGGCTCCGCTTACCGGAGCATTGCTTACGGAGGTCGCCTTGTCTCCATTGTCGAAGGGAATGGGTTTGTTGATGTCGCTGTTGCCGGGGTTGCTGTTGTTGCTCAAGTTGTTCATCTGGTGTCCCTCCAAAAGGGTTCAGAGTGCCAGTTCCTGAGCTACGTGCCTTGTCGCGTTCGTCTGGTAGTCGCATGACAAAAGGCTGACGGGCCGCAATCACGAGCGAGCCCGGTCTGTCCTGCGGCTATTCCGTGTCCTCCGACGCTTTCTCGGTCGGCGGTGCGTCCTGCTCGGCGGGCGGCTCGGTCGCCTTCTTGCTGGCCTCTTCAGCTTGGGCCTTGGCCTGCTCGGCCTCGGCGGTAGCCTTCTCGGCCTGGGCCTTGGCGGCCTCGGCTGCCGAAGCCGCTTCTTGGGCCTTTGTGCTGGCCTGCTGGACCTCGGTCTTGGCCTGCTCGAGTTCGGCACTTAGGTCCTGGACCTGCTGACCGGTTTCCATCGCTTCGAGTCGGGCGGCGTTCCTCTCGGCCTCCGACTGCATCTGGGCCTCGTGGGCCGCCTCGATCTTGCGTTCGTGGTCCTGCTCGCGCGCCTTGATGCCCAGCGGGTCCATCACCGCCTCGTGCAGCGCCTGGGTCATCGGGGACGAATGCCGCTCTCTGAGCATCTCGACGACGTCTTCGTGGGGCTTTCCGCCACTGGAGATGGTGGGGGTCAGGATGAAAATGACCTCAGTGGCCCGCTCTTCGAAGTCTCGACCCGAGAACAGGAGGTTCAGTCCGGGGATGTCCTTGAGGACCGGAACGCCCCGGATCACGTCGCGTTTTTCGCTCTTGCGGATACCGCCGATAATCAGGCTCTCGCCGATACGGATGCGGTTGTCCTTGTTGGTGATCGTTCGCTCGGTCACGATCGGCGTCTGTTTAATGCCTTCCGGCGTCATGTAGGCGGCGATCTGCGCCTGGGTCTCCAGCCCGATATACCCGTCGGCGTAGACGTGGGGCGTGATCTCCAACTGGTCAATAATGTCGTAATATTCCGTTTGCGTGCGGAGAACGGGCGTTCCGCCGAAACCGCCGCTCTGGACCGTCACTTGCTGGAGAGGGACGTGCTGTCGCGACTGGATCTTGGCTGACTGGCCGTTGACGACCTCCAGCGTGGGATTCATGAGGATCTTCAGGTAGCCGCGCGACACCAGGATATCGACCAGCGCCTCGAAGCGATGTCCCTCCTCGCCTCGACTGATCCCTACCTTGAGGCCGAACTTCTCACGAGCCGGGTCGCGTAATGCCGCACCCGGGAAGGCCAGATTGTCATTGGATTCCTCGCCGCCCAGCTTGATCTGCTCGCCAAATAGATTCTGGATCAGCATGGACGTCTCACGGTCGACCGTCAAGTCGGCGTAGAGCTCAGAGACCAGGCAGTCGATCTTCACCTGGATCGGCGGGATGTCCGTCTCCTGGATGATCTCCAGAACCGCGTCGATATCTGTTTCCAGCGGGCAGCGAACGATGAGTTGGTTGGTCGCGGGATTGGCGGTCACCGTGTAGTCCTGGATCGTCGTCGACTGGCCCTTCTGGTTGAACAACTGCGTCGCGAACTGCTCGTGGATGACCTGCTTCATGCTGGTGGCGGTGTGATACTTACAGAAATAGATCAGCTTCCACTCTTCGGCGCCGCCGAC
>CAZTGH010000299.1:0-7075 GCA_964612985.1 uncultured Pirellulales bacterium | reverse complement strand
TTCGTCACGCCCCCTTCAGCGCCGCTCCAGAGGGTCGCGCCGATGCGCGAGTGGGGTCGGCCGTTGCCGACGACGATCATCTCCTGGCAGAACAGCGAGACCTGAACGGACTGGGCGGTGATTTCCTGGCCGCCATTGCGGGTGCCGCCGACGGCCAGGGCGCCCGCGACTTTGTTGCTCAGGGCCAGATCGTCGCGGTAGAAGGTCATGCATCGGTCGAGGAAGGCCTTGCAGAGCGAACTCATGTTGCCGAAATAGACGGGGGTGCCGACAATGATGCCGCGGACCTTCGCGTCGGTGAGCCTGGGGACCAGGGGCGGGAAATCGTCCTTTTCTCCGGCTACCAGCGGAATGCCGGCGGCGAGATTGCCGTTGATCTTGAGCCCGGCCAGCTCGATCAGTTCGGTTTCGATCTGAGAGCTGACCTGGGCGGCCGCTTCGAGGCAGACCTTCAGGGAGGTAGCGGTGGACTGGCCCGGTCGGGGACTGCACGAGATGGCGACGATCTTGATGGTGTCGCTGTGCGCGGGACCTTCCGCTGCGTACGAGGCAGATGCCGCGCCGGTGGCTACGACGCCTGCGGCGATGGAATCTCGTACGAAGTCTCGGCGGGTGAGGGCTTTCATTGGCGGTCTCCTTCTGGTCTGTTGGCGTTGGCAATTGAGAGAATCAGATTGAGCGAACCTGCTCTATTTCCATCGTATAGTACAGGAGTTCCCGGCGGATTTCGCCACTTTTTTGAGGAGAGTCATTATGAAGATGCGGTCGCGTAGTGCCTATCAGAATCTGTCGTTTCGTATTGTGCTGGTTGCTGTTGTTGCGTTGCTGATTCTCGCCGGGGCGGCTCCGGCAGCGGACTGGCCGAACTATCGCGGTCCGAACCATGACGGCATCTCACCCGAGAGCGGGTGGCGGGCGGAACTGCCACAGGGCTCGCCGATCGAGTGGAAGGCCTCTCTGGGCTGGGGTTTTGCCTCGATGGCGGTTTGTGATGGGTACGTCTATGCGATGGGAAACGTGAACGATCGGGATATCGTCTATTGTCTCGATGCGGTCACGGGCAAGGAGAAGTGGCGGCAGTCGTATCCCTGCCCGCTGTACAAGAAGAACCATGAAGGCGGTCCGGCCGGGACACCGACGGTCGAGGGCGACGCTGTCTATGTGTTCAGCAAGAACGGCAACGCCCTGCGTCTTGACGCGGACACGGGTAAGATCGTCTGGCACAAGAAGCTGCGGGAAGAGCTGGGCCTCAAGGACCTGACGTGGTACTTCTCGAGCTCGCCTCTGATCGTGGACGAGCTGGTGATCCTCAATGCGGGCACCGCGGGCGTGGCGCTGAACAAGGCAGACGGCAGCGTGGTCTGGCACAACGGCGCCGATGCCGGCGGGTACGCGACGCCGGTGCCTTATACCCACGATGGCAAGAAGTGCATCGCGCTGTTCGGCGCGCGCGATCTTTTCGGGATCGAGGCGGCCAACGGCAAGATCCTCTGGCGGTTCGAGTGGAAGACGAGCTATGACATCAATTCGGCCGACCCGATCATCGCCGGCGACCGCATCTTCATCTCGTCGGGCTATAACAAAGGCTGCGCCCTGCTGAAGCTAGGAAACGACGGGGTCACCGAGATCTATAGCAACAAGAACATGCGGAACCAGTGCAACGCTTCGGTCCTGTGGAACGGGTACATCTACGGGTTCGACGGGCAGGTAGGCGGCAGCGGCAGGCTGACGTGCATCGATCTGGAGACGGGGCAGACCCAGTGGGCCCAGCGGGGTCTGGGGACCGGCTCGCTCGTGCTGGCGGACGGCAAGCTGATCGTGCTGGGCGAGAGGGGCAAGCTGGCGATTGTCGAGGCGACGCCCGAGGGCTATAAGGAACTGGCGTCGGCGGAGGTTCTCGAAGGCAAGTGCTGGACGAGCCCGGTGTTGGCGAACGGTCGGATCTACGCGCGCAACGCGGCTGGCGATCTGGTCTGTGTCAAGGTCGGCGGCAATCCGCCAGCCAGGTAAACACCCGCCACGCTCGCATCGTGCTGGACAACACCGACAATCACAGCCACGACGAACAACAGGCTGCGATCGAAGGCGATCTCTGCTGGCGCAACGCGGAGCGGTCGATCGATATCCACCACTGGGAGAGCTGCTGCTGGCAAGCCAAGAAAACCGGATAATCCTCATGGGACAGGGCACCAAACCGTCTGAACGGAAACCGCACTGGCGATGCCATAGAAGCACACCGCCGCCAGCGTAAACGCTGCCATGACCGTAACGACGATGGCCCCCGCCAGCGCGAACGCCCCCGAGATCAATGGAATCAGCGCCCCCAGCATGGAAAACCCCACTCCCGCGATCCACGTCCCTCTCACCACGCGCCACAGACGCAGCCGTCCCTCCTCGCGCCACCGCCGCACGTAAGGATACCCCACGAGCAGACCGAACAGATACGCCACGACCGCCGAAGCCACGATCGTCAGCACGAGGAACATCCCGATCGCCACATTGCTCCCCTCAGGCCGAAACCACGACAGCGCCCGCTCCAGACCCACCACCGGCACCACCCCCGGCGCCACCACCAACCCCACCCCCTGAACCATCCGCCAAGGCTCCATACCGCCGCTCCCACTCAATTCCCTGTCCCCAGGCCTCCGCTACGCTCCGGCTTGGGACTGTCGCCCGTCGCTAGCCGTCTGTCCACCAGTTCCCGCAAACCGGCGTTCCCTTGATAGTGAGGATTCAGGACTCGCTGGTTCGCATTGACTTCCACCAGCAGATTGTGGAGTTCGTCATATCGCTTTTCCTCCAGAAGATCCTGGCTATGCCCTAGCAGCCGCCCCACAGGTTCCGCCAGGGTACGGAAGGTCTCCGCCTGGCCTTGTCTGATCCCGTTGATGTAGCCGACAGATCCTATCACAAGTGACATGCTCCCAAAGAACAGGACGACACCCACCTGCGCCGCAGATCGACCTCGGAATGCAACCATGCAACCCATGGCGACAAGTGCGACATAGATCGCAAAGGCCATAATCTCGCTCATACGCCAAGCTCCGCTGAATCCAATCCCAATCTCATGGGCCCGCCCCGTACACCGGCATTCAACGACCATACTGCTGGCGAATGCATCTCCATGCCACAGATGCGCAGACCCAGCCATTTCATCACACAATCGGATCGGTGGGCAGAGCCCACCCCACGCCGGCCACACCACGTTCGTCTCAACTGGGTCTATTATGCCGGAGTTCGCGCGAAAAGGCAACGGACAAACGCCGCACATTCCAGGGACAAAGGTCCTCTCCTGTCCCATGCGCGAGCGAGGCGTCTCGCCGCCCATGCCCAGCAAAGGCGACGTTTGCACAAATGCCCAGCAGGACAGCAGAATTCCCTGTGAGATTCCAGCCCGATATGCGTCTATAGAATTGAATGTAGAGCTGCGCCGAGCACGCTTGAACCTCGCGTGTCACGAAGCCGGACGTCAGGCACGAATGAGGATACGACCATGGCGGCACCGCAATGCCCCGAATGCGACGGGATCGAATTCTACAGCCGGGAGGTCAGCGCCACCGGCGGATACGGGCCGGACCTTCTGCCGGGCACCGGCGGTCTCTTCTCTCATGGCAAACTCCGGATATGCGTCTGCGTCCGCTGCGGATACGTCAAGTGGTTCGTTCCGCAGCGCTTCCTCGACGACATCCGAACCAAAGGCAAGTTCCAACGGATGCCCTGAATCTCGCACCCCGTGTGCCCACACGAGGCAACGGCACGATGTACTACAACTACGCTTGGTTCCACCATTGCATGCGGGCATCGCTTTGTTCGGGGGTTCGTCAGGGCGACCGACGACGTCGGCGGCAAGGCTACATGTAGCGAGGGCGGCGACGGAGAGCAGGACCAGGGTGATCTTGTGGACGTGTTGAGCGGCGGATATGTGGCATCCTCCATGCTGCCGGGATGTGGCTGTCAATCCAGGCGGACGCCTTTCTGGTGCAGCCAGTGTTTCAGATCGACCAATTCGGTGTTGAAGACTTCGTTGTCGTAATCCTGTTCGAGCTTGATGACGCTCTCGGCCAGTTCCGGCTCCTCACTGACGACCTCGGTGAGCCGGCGTTCGAAGTCGTCGGCGGCGGCGCGGAGGTCGTCGAGGTGGAGCTCGACGTTGAGCAGTCCGGCGACGCGGCGGACCACGGTGTCGATGCACTTGGGGTTGCCGCCCTGAACGTAGGCAGGGATGGTGGCGACGAGGTTGACCATTTCGACGCCGCGACGCTCGGCCTGGGCGGTCAGGTACGTGACGATACTGGCAGGGCCTTCGTAGTCGCTGAAGCGAATGCCATAGCGGGCGAATACGGGCTTGAGCGTCTCGTCGCTGACCGAGCAGAACAGGTGCGGGTCGCGCGTATGGGGCACGAGCCCGGAGACGCTGCCGACGAAGTAAATGATCTTGACGCCGAACTGGCTGCACAGGCTGAACAGACAATCGGCGAAATCGTGCCAGGCCAGGTTCGGCTCTTTGCCGAGGAACAGGATCACGTCGTTTTCCGGGGCGGCAAAGAACGCGTTGTCGGGCAGGTCGAACGAGCGGACCAGCCCGGCCTGGATGCGGCAGTGCGGCCGAAAGAGCGCCGTGACCTCCATCGCGCCGGGGAAGTTGTAGATATAGAAGCCTTCCGGCTCAATCTCGGCGAACCGTCTCGCCCCCATTTTCTCAGCCAGGATGCGGATCGTCCCGGTCGAGACATCCCCGCCATCCATCCAGCCGGAAAACCCGACGACCAGGCGGGGGGTGCGGAGCGTCGGACGATCGTGAATTCGAAGTTTGTCATCCGCCATGCTTATCCTTTATCGCAGTTCAGTTGGCAAAATTCTGTGGGCGCATCCTAAACCACGCCGTTGCCGGCCGCAAGCCCCTTTGTGCCATGCGCCCGCGACGGGGAGAGAGCCGCAGCCCTGCCTTCACTACGATGCAACCGACGCAGGACGCGCGGAAATTCGAAGCATAAGACGCGAAATTCGAAACAAAATCGAAAGATCGAATCCTGTGGGCTCGTTCGGCCTCGCCCTGGCAGGTGGTATGCTTGAAGGATACGGTGTGCACTGCACACCTTCTCTCTCAGCACCAATTCAAATGATCGCGTGGCGCAATCCGCCGCATGAACAGGCTCTTGTCCGCCTCCTCATCGTTGGTGATCTTCATCTTCTCGGCATCCCACTTCAGCGTCCGCCCGGGATGCAGCAGGGCGATGTCGCCCAGCACGATGATCTCCGACAGCGGTCCCGCGTAATCGAACGACGACATCGCCTTGTCTTCGCCCTTGCACGCCAGCGTCCAGTTGTCGAAATGCGTCCGTCCCTTGCAGCGGAACGCCACCCGAGGTGGCCTGGGCGTCTCCTTCATCACGCTCTCCGGAATGATCCTCGCCCCCTGGCTGTGGCTGCCCGCCATGATCGACGCGTGCTCGCCCACCATCACCGACCCGCTGGTGATCCCGCGGCGTTCGGGCTCCAGGTGTTTCGGATGCGGAAATTCGATGTCGTCGCCCAAGTAGTACTTCAACGTGACCGGGGGCATCTCGCCCCGTGCGCCGAATTCATACGTGATGACGCCCGACCGTGGCAGCGACCCGGGATAGGCGGGGGTCTTGACTTCCGCCCGCACGCTGAGCGGCACGCGCAAGTCCAGCGCGTAGTAGGCCGGATCGAAAATATGCGCCGCCATATCGCCCACCGCGCCGCTGAAGTGCGTGTACCGAATCCACTCGCGATTCATATAGCTCGTGCTGAACGGGATCATCTCCGCCCGGTTCAGGTACAGGTCCCAGTCCAGCGTCTTGGGCACCTCGCTGCCCTCCACGACCGGTTTGTCGATCCAGTAGTTCTTGGTGGAATAGCAAACGACCTCTCGGATGGGTCCGACCGCATTCGCCTGGCCCCAGTCCCGCAGCATCGCCGAGCTCGACCCCGAATGCCCCTGGTTGCCCATCTGCGTGACGACCTTTGGATGTTTCTTCGCCTCCTCCGTCAGCAGCCGCACCTCGTTGACCGTATGGCACAAGGGCTTCTGGCAATACACGTGCTTGCCGTGTCGGATCGCGTACGTCGCAATCGTATAATGGTTGTGTTCCGGCGTCGCGATCAGCACCGCGTCGATGTCCTTGCCGATCTTGTCGAACATCACCCGGTAGTCCGTCCACAGCTTGATCCCTTGCAGATTCGCCCGATTCCGGATCTGCCTCTTGTGCCACGCCTCGTCCACGTCGCACAAGGCGATCACGTTGTCGGTGCCCGCCAGATATTCGGCGTTGCTCGATCCTTGCATTCCCACCCCGATGCATGCGATGTTCAGCTTGCTGTTGGGCGAGGCCCCCGCCTTGAGAATGTTGAACGGTGCTGCTCCGACCACCGATGCCGCTGCCATGCTCTTGAGAAAGTCCCGACGTTTTATCGCGTTCATGCTCTACACCTCCACGCCAAAGATCCCGAACCACCGACCGACATCCACATGCCGTCCCCCATACCCTACCCCAACCCTCCGCACTCCCGCAACCCCAAAAAAAACCGCCATCCCCGGACCCATATCGTGTATCTCGACGTGAGGCGCGGGGGCATGGCCCGTGGTCCGTGGGATTTCGTTGCTGGTCGCTCGGGATGCCGCTGGTATCTGGTATCTCGCTGCGGAGGCGGAAGCGGGGGTGCCGATCATTCTTCGTGAGCCGCGAGCCTCCCTTGAAAGCACAAGGGGAGGCTCGGGGCGGACGCTCGAAAGGGACGGCCCGCACGCTGGCGAAAGCCACCCGGGAATCGGCGAGAGCCGCCAGAGGCAGAGCCCTCAGACACAGGACTTGACAAATGCCATACAGGAAGTTCATAATGCCAGAGTCAAGCCAGCGACCGAGTCGCTTGGCGGACTACAGTAGTTGTCCAATTCCTGCTGAACCAACACAGTGCTTGGCAGTAAACAGGTGATTGTGAACTCAAAATGCACGTGATGTTGGTAGGGCCGATGGAGGCAGTGGACGGATCCCGGAGAACATTCATGCACGTGATCGGCGGACTGGGGGAGATGGTTTGGGCGCAGTGGGAT
>CAZTGH010000298.1:0-7077 GCA_964612985.1 uncultured Pirellulales bacterium | reverse complement strand
ATGGATGGAAGGACCTCTCATGACACCGATTCGACTGCACGGTAGGGGCGAGGCACGCCTCGCCCTCATCATCGTATTGCTCCTGGTCCGGTTCTGTGGCGCTGGGGGCGCCGAGCCAATGGGACCGCTGGTGGTCTCTCCCGCCAATCCTCGCTACTTCCAGAACGCTGGCACTGGCGAAGTGGTCTACCTGACGGGCGCGCACACCTGGTCCAGCCTGGTCGACATGGGCACGACCGATCCGCCGCCCGCCTTCGACTTCGACGAATACCTCGACTGGATGAGCGAATTCGACCACAACTTCATCCGCCTCTGGACCTGGGAACTGGTCACCTGGGACACCACCGCCAATCGTCAGGACAAGAAGCATACCGTGGCGCCGATGCCCTACGCGCGGACCGGTCCAGGCCAGGCCCTCGACGGCAAGCCCAAGTTCGACCTGAGGAAATTCAACCCCGAGTATTTCGAACGCCTCAAGACGCGCGTCGCCGCCGCCCGCGCGCACGGGATCTACATCTCCGTCATGCTGTTTGAAGGGTGGGGGCTCCAGTTCGCCTCCGGCGCCTGGGAAGGCCATCCCTTCCATCCACAGAACAACATCAACGGCATCGATGGCGACACCGACCGCGACGGCAAGGGCGTCGAGGTGCACGAGCTGGGCAACGAGGCGGTCACTGCGATCCAGGAGGCCTACGTCCGCAAGGTGATCGAAACCGTCAACGGCTTCGACAACGTGCTGTACGAGATTTCGAACGAGAATCATCCCGCCTCGACGGACTGGCAGTACTACATGATTCGGTTCATCCACGCGACCGAGGCGACGATGCCCCGCCAGCACCCGGTCGGCATGACCTTCCAGTACAAGGGAGGCAAGAACGAGACGCTGTTCGAGAGTCCCGCCGAGTGGGTCTCGCCCAACCCCGGGGGCGGCTACCGCGACGACCCACCGGTGTCCGACGGACGTAAGGTCGTGATCACCGATACGGATCATCTGTGGGGTATCGGCGGCAGTCAGACGTGGGTATGGAAGAGTTTCATGAGAGGGCACAATCCGATCTTCATGGACCCCTACGACGGCGAGGTCCTTGGGCCGGACGCCGACGCGAAGTGGGACCCGATCCGCAAGAGCCTGGGCTACACCCGCCGGTTCGCCCGACGCATGGACCTGGCGCGCACGGTTCCGCTCAAGGATATGGCCTCGACAGGCTATTGCCTGGCCGAGCCCGGAAAGAAGTATCTTGTCTTTCGACCCGAGGGCCAGGGCGATTCGTTCAGCGTCCGTCTGCCCTCCGGCACGTACACCTGCGAATGGTTCAATCCGAGCAAGGGCGAGCGGGCCGTGGTCGAGACCGTCGAAGTACAGTCGGGCGAGCACGAGTTCCGGCCGTCGTTCGCAGGCGATGCGGTGCTGTTCCTGACCCGTACGGTCTTTCCGAGCGGCGACTGGAAGCAGGCAACGCCGCAATCGCAGGGCGTGGACGCTGCCAAGCTCAACGAGGCGGTGGAGTACCTGCGTGCTAACTCCGGGCCCGATGGCGTGGCTCAACTACTGATCGTCCGCAACGGCTTTGCCATCTGGCAGGGCCCCGACATCGACAAGGTCCATGGCGTCTGGTCGTGCACCAAGTCATTCACCAGTACCGTGCTCGGCCTCCTGATCGACGACGGCAAGGCGACGCTCGACACGCTCGCCAAGGACCACGTGCCTGCGATGGCGTCTGCATATCCCGAGGTGACGCTGAGGCATTTCACGACGATGACCAGCGGCTACCGTGCCGTCGGCGACGAGCCCCGCGGCAGTTACCGGCATGGCCCGAGCCAGACGCCATTCGACCCATGCAGCACGCCGTTGTTTGCGCCGGGGATGCAGTATGCCTACTGGGATTCGGCGATGAACCAATTCGGAAACGTCCTGGCACATATCGCCGGTGAGTCGATGGAAGAGCTGTTTCGCAGGCGGATTGCCGAGCCGATCGGGATGGACCCCGACCAGTGGCGGTGGGGCAACTTCGGCGAAATCGACGGTGTCGTCGTCAACGGTGGTTCAGGCAACTCCAACAAGCACATCTTCATCTCCGCCCGGCAGATGGCGCGCCTCGGGCTGCTGTTTCTCAACGACGGCAACTGGAACGGTCGGCAGTTGATCAGCGCCGAATGGGTGCGGATGGCGACGCACGCCCAGGTGCCCACGACGATCGGGCTCTGGCCCGACAGCGCCGCCGATGGGCGGGGCATCTATGGATTCAACTGGTGGACAAACGGGACCCGGGCCGATGGGACCCGCAAGTGGCTCGGCGCGCCCGACGGTGCCTTTGCCGCCAGCGGATACAACAACAACGACGTGTTCGTGATCCCCGAGTGGAACATGGTCATCGTCCGCCTGGGCCTCGACCAGAATCAAAAGCTTCTGCCCGACCCGGTCTACTCCGAGTTTCTCCGCAGGATCGGAGCGGCCCTGACCCACTGATCCGACCAGCGGCCCGAGCGGTTTCATCCAAAACACACCGAATACGTACGTGTCGCGCAATTCGTCCGGGGCCATCACGCCGAGGATGAAGGGACGGATAGTCCTCCGCTTGCCGCACATCATTGCTCGCCTCCAGAACGGCTTGCGAAACCGGTTTGTCCCTCGATGTGTACAAGGCCAGGATCTTCTCGATCGCTAGACATTGGCCCTCGATCTCTGGGGACGGTCGTTTCCGCCATGCCGACGCTGCGTGGATCAGGCGTGTACGGGCAGGCCGGCCGCGACCCACTGCCGGGCCTGTTCGGTCGCTCCGCGGTCAAAGTAGCGAATCCGTGCTTCGGCGAAAGGCCGACAGAAACTATTGGTCCAGCTCTCGTAGCGTCGGTCCACGACGATCGCCACGGCCTCGATGTTGGCCAGATGGCGAAGATCCAGCTTGACGGACTCCCAGGAGGCGGCGGTCTGCCCGTCCGCGAAGTCCCGCAGATCGAACAGCGTGCGGATCCTGCCGAAGCGATCGATCAGAGATTTGGCGTGCAACGTGAATGATCGGTAATCCTCGCGTGTGAAGGCCCCATGGATCATGACCACAAGGAGTTGCCCTTCGTATTGTTCTTGTATATCCACGGCCATATGCGTCTTTTCCCTCAGGGATTTTTTGGTTGCTATTTCCTGACGACGACATCGACGCTGCCGTCGCGTTTGCTTACATTCACACTGGCGTCGTTCTGATGCCGGTGGAGAACAAGATCCACTTGCCCCGCTCCGACCTGCAGACTGCGAATGCTCAGCCAGTCCAGAAATCGGGGCAGCAGGGGATTTGTCAGCGTCACGGTCTGGCCATGTCCATCGATCGAGAGCCCCAGGCAGGCCTGCAGGAGCAGGAATACGGCGGCCGAGGCCCAGGACTGCGGCAGGCAGGCCACCGGATAGAGAGTCGGGCCCTCGTTCGGGCGTCGGGGCAGGCCGCAGAACAGCTCAGGCAGGCGCGAGGATTCAAGGAAGAGGCTCGCCTCAAACAGACCGGTCAGGACCTTGAGCGTCGCCTGGCGGTGACCGTACCGGCTGAGGCCTGAAGCGATCAGGGCATTGTCGTGGGGCCAGATGGACCCATTGTGGTACGACATGGGATTGTACCGACTCTCCCCCGAGGCGAGTGTCCGAATTCCCCAGCCGGTGAAGAAGGTATCGCCGACAAGCAGGTCCGTGATTGTTTCGGCGTCTCGTTGCTCCGCGATCCCGGAAAAGAGACACTGACCGGCATTGGAGCTGCGAACCGTGCAGGGCTGCTTGCTGGCATCCAGGGCCAGCGCATACATCCCGATCTCTTTGGACCAGAACTGCTCCTGGAACCGCAAGCGAAGACGTCTTGCGCTTTGCCGCAGGTCCTCGCTGGCGCTGCGGCGGCCGAGCAGCAGGGCCAGTTGCGCCATCTGCCGCTTGGCCTCGTAGGCGTATGCCTGCACCTCGCACAGGGCGATGGGCGGCTCGGCGGTTCGTCCGTCGGCGTGGAAAACCGAGTCCTCCGAGTCCTTCCAGCCCTGCTGAACCAATCCGCCGGCAACCCGGCCCTGATATTCCAGGAAGCCGTCGCCGTCCAGGTCGCCGTAACGGTCCATCCATTCGGTCGCCCGCTCCAGCGCCGGCCAGATCTCTCGGATCGACTTTAGATCCCCCGTTCGTTGGTAGTAGTAACCGGCCAGGACGACGAAGAGGGGAGTCGAATCGATACTCCCGTAGTAACGGCCAAAGGGGACCTCCCCGGTGCTGGCCATCTCACCTCTGCGCAGTTCGTGAAGGATCTTGCCCGGTTCGGCTTCCCGGTCCGGATCACACTCCTGGGCCTGCGTTGCCGCCAGGCAGCTCAGAACGCCTCTGGCGATTTTCGGGTATACCCATAGCGTTTCCAGGGCGGTGATCAACCCGTCACGTCCGAAGATCGTACTGAACCATGGGATTCCGGCGTAAGGGTAGAAGCCATGCTCGGTCTCGGTCATCATCATCGACAAGTCGGCGCAGGAGCGGTTCAGCCAGGCGTTGAACGGCTGGTTGGATGTTTCAACGGTGCACTGTCGGCGCCTGTAACGGGCAAGCTGTTGTCGCACATGAATATACGCAGCGTCGAAGCTGCTTGGCGGGACGGTTGCCGCATCCCTGGCACAGGGGACAGTCAGGAATAGATCTTGGGTCATTCTGGGCTCCAGCAGCAGATGAAAGCTTGCATGGTCGGCCGTAAGTTCGTCCGGTGTGGGTGAGAACGTAAGTTCTGTCCTTCGGACCGCACCGTCGAGACCCTCATAGGAGAGAAGGGCACGACTTGAATTGATCTGGGGCTCGCGGATGGTTCCCCGTTTATGCCGGCGAATTCCCCGGATTTCGAAGATATCCCTGTAATCGGCTGCGAACTCGACCCTCAGGTCAAACCGCACAGGCTTGGCTCCGTAGTTCGTCAAACTGATGGACTCATAGTAGCACGAGTTGAACAGGAACATGGACCGAAGCGCATGGACGGTCCCTCGCTTGATCAGTGAGCCGTGGTCCCCCGGCACGTCCGGGTTCATGAGGTCGAAGCCCAGCCCATCATTATTCTCCCTGACCGCCGAACTGAGCAGCAGGGGGGGCTTGCCATTGATCGTCACCACCAGTCGGGACAGATGCCGTGTATCGGCGTGGTACAGCCCCTGATCCTCGAACCCATAACGGCCTATGTTGCCGCTGCTGCCAAAGACGGCAAAAGTGTCGCCCTGCTTGAGGACCCGTCTATGCTCCTCAGCGAGCGATGTATCGGCGAGAATGTAGAACTCGTTCTCTGCGCGGACGCTTTCCTTCATTCGATCCTCCTTGCCCCCTAAGTCGATGCCTGCGTTTGATCGATCCGACGCTGATAGACGGCCAGGTAGTCGGCTGCCATGCGTTCGGCGGTGAACCGCTCGTCGAAGACTTCGCGGCAGCGCCGACGGCTGAGTTTCGGTATATCCTGCACCGCCTGTACGGCTCCGTCGACATCCTTGACGACGTAACCGGTGACTCCCTGTTCCATCACCTCGGGCACCGCCCCCTGCAGCCGGGCAATGATCGGGGTGCCGCAGGCCATCGCCTCGATCATGACCAAACCGAAGGGCTCGGGCCAGTCGATGGGAAACAGCAACGCCGTGGCACTGCCCAGGAAGTCTCCCTTTTCGGCTTCGCCGATCTCGCCGATGTACTCGATGTCGCGATCGTTTAGATTCGGCTTGATGACGCTCTCGAAGTACTCCCTGTCGACCTTATCCACTTTGGCCGCTATCTTCAGCGGCAGACCCGCCCGCATGGCGATCTCGATGGCGGAGTCGGCCCGTTTCTCCGGGCAGATGCGTCCTACGAAGGCCAGGTACTCGCCGGGAGATTCGTGGAAATCGTAGAGCCCGCGAGGCAGCCCATGGTAGACCGTTGCCTGCCAGTTGGCCCAGGACAGGGGGAGCCTCTGATAATTCGAGATCGAGACTACGGGGATATCGTCGAACTCGCGGTACAGGTTCGTCAGGTTCGGGATATCCAGCCTGCCATGCAGAGTCGTTACATGGGGGGTTCCCATGCGGCGGTACAACGGATAGGGCACGTAATCGATGTGCGAATGCACGATGTCGTACCGGTCGGATTCCTGCAAGACACGCTCAGCCATGTACACGTGATCGGCGACCGGATCGATACTGTGCTTGTCGAGCCTCAGGGCCCGGTGGCACATCGGCCGCAGGTGAGCGCTCGTCACCGAATCGCCGCTGGCATAGAGGGTCACCTCGTGTCCCATGCGTACGAGCTCTTCGGTCAGGTAGGAGATGACCCGCTCGGTTCCGCCGTAGTACTTCGGGGGCACACTCTCGAAAAGTGGGGACACCTGGGCAATTCGCATCGGTGTAATTCCTTTCGCCTAGGTCAGGATCTCACGGATAAGGTCCAGGTAATCCAGCACCAATCGGGTGATGAGAAACTTGTCCTTGATGCGCTGGTGGGCCTGCTCGCCCACAGATTGCGCCAGGTTCCGGTCCTTCAGGAGAGCGATCACCCGTTCTGCGCATTCATCGTAATTGTGCGGGTCCACCAGGAAACCCGACCGGCCGTGCTCGATCTGCAGGGGAATACCGCCAACGTTGCCCGCAACGACGGGCTTGGATTTCCACATCGCCTCGGCGACCGTCAGACCGAAACCTTCCCGAACGGACTTCTGAAGGATCACGTCCGAGAACCGTTGGATCGCGTTGACGAGGATCTCGTTGTTGCCCACCGCGAACACGACGTCTCCGCTCTCGACCAACTTGCCGGCACGGTTGCGAATCTTCGTGTAGATCTTCATCCCCTCCGGGTCGTCGGTTGCCAGGTTGTAGCAGAACAGCAGCCGGCAGTCGACCTGCTGCCGGACGCGCTCATAGACCTGCAGGACCCCTTCCGGGTCCTTCCAGGGGTCCATGCGGGAGACCTGGGTCACGAGCGGTTTGTCGTGGGGGACCCCGGCCTTGGCGACGTACTTGTGGATATCCTCATGCGATAGCTCCAGGTTCTTGAGCGAAAGGGGATCGATCGCGGGGTGAATCACCTGCTGCTGCACGGGCAGATCATCCTTGAAATACCGCTCG
>CAZTGH010000297.1:0-7084 GCA_964612985.1 uncultured Pirellulales bacterium | reverse complement strand
GGAATCGCTTGCCCAGCAGATTGCTGCCTTCGTTATTGAGTCCCTTGTAGATGAAGGCCAAGTTGTGGTAGAAGTGGATGGCGACGATGTGGCGGTCGAAATACGTCGGCGTATAGTCGTCCGAGACGAATTCCTCGTAATTCAATCCATCCACCAGGGACTTGAGGAAGTTCATGCTGGTGTGCGGAGCGGTCAGGTCGGTGGAGCCGTCCCAGCCATCCCCGACGTCTTGCGACCAGTAGGAGGTCTGCAGGTCTTCGATCACATAGATTCCGTTGGGGCTCAGGAGTGGAAACAGGGTCTGGAAGCTGGCGATCACATGCTCGTTCCGATGGCTTCCATCATCGATGATGATGTCGATCGTGCCGATCTGTCGTGCCACCGCCTTTAGAAAGTCGGCATCGGCCTGGTTGCCCCTGAATGTCTTGATGCGCCGTTCTTCGTGACAGAGTTTGTCGTAGATGTCAATCCCGAATATACGGGCCTGGGGGAAATAGGCTT
The DNA here is from genome assembly GCA_964612985.1 of uncultured Pirellulales bacterium. Lineage (GTDB taxonomy): Bacteria > Planctomycetota > Phycisphaerae > Sedimentisphaerales > Anaerobacaceae > Anaerobaca. The sequence goes on along the minus strand of CAZTGH010000297.1, from coordinate 6,583 downwards.
TCCACATGCGGAGGGATTGCCCGCCACGCTGTGGACTTGCATCGCCGCCAATCCCGATCTCCAGGACATTGAGGCGTTTACGGCGCAAGGGCGCAAAGTGGCGCTGATAATGCCGGGTGTAGTGGTGAGCGCCTTCTTTATCGGTCCCGAACCATCGGGCCAACCGAAGAAGATTGTGTCTCCACAAGAGCATCGCCAGAACGTGCTTCACGGCGCAACGCTGTGAGTCACTTAGCGTGCTCTTGAGCAGCGTCTTGATTCTTGTGGAAAGAGCCATAGGGTAGCCGGCCCAAGTCAACCGATACTGTTCCACGGCAACGACAGCAGAGGACTGTCCATTGCGGCTCCAGGGTCAATCTTGTGTTCATCGGCGTTCGATGGGGTCGACTTTAGCGATGTAGCCGGGATCGCCGCGACACCAGAAAGCATGCCGGACAGGGTATCGTTGGTCCTGGGTATCGTAAGAGGATGCACGACCTATGAGCCTCACGAAACTGCGGCGTCGTACTTGTTCGTGACGCACTTGAGGTTGTGATCGATCGGTGGTAGGATAGGGCATCGCGACTCTTTTGTTGGGTGTCGGCGGAAGCCGCTTTGCAGAGCCTATGTCATCATAAGGAGGTCATCATGATTGGGAGTGTGTTCCATATTTCGCGTCGTCGTTTCCTGAGCACGGTGGGTCTGGCGGCGGCGGGCTCGACGTTGCCGGACTGGTTCGTGGAAGAGTGTGCGGCGCAGTCAGGCACAGGCGGATCGTCGGCGGCGCCGAGCGAGACGGTGCGGCTGGCGCTGATCGGCTGCGGCGGACAGGGGCGGGGAGATGCGCGGAACGCCCAGCGGTTCGGCAAGGTCGTGGCGGTCTGCGACGTGGACGAGCGGCACCTCGCCAACGCGAAGAAGGACTTTCCCGAGGCGGACGGCTATGACGATTTCCGCAAGGTGCTGGAGCGGAAGGACATCGACGCGGTGATCTGCGGGACGGTGGACCACTGGCACACGCTGGTGGCGATCGCGGCGATGCGGGCGGGCAAGGACATCTACTGCGAGAAGCCGCTGACGCTGACGATTGCGGAGGGGCAGAAGCTGGTGGAGGTCGAGCGCCAGACAAGGCGGATCCTGCAGACGGGGACACAGCAGCGAAGCAGCGTGCACTTCCGGCTGGCGGCGGACCTGGTGCGGAACGGGCGGATCGGGACACTGCAGAAGGCGGAGGTGTGGCTTCCGGCGGGACTGCGCCAGGGGCCCTTCCAGACGAGCGAGGTGCCCGACGGGTTCAATTACGATTTCTGGATGGGGCAGACGCCCAAGGTTCCCTACGTGAAGGAGCGGACGCACTTCAGCTTCCGCTACTGGTGGGAGTATTCCGGGGGAACGATGACGGACTGGGGCGCGCACCACAACGACATCGTGCTGTGGACGCTGGGGATGGACGATTCGGGTCCGGTGAGCATCGAGGGCAAGCAGCTTGTCGAGATGATCCCAGGCGGGTTCACCGCGGCCAGTGAATACGAAGTGACCTATACGTATGCCAATGGCGTCGTGCATGAGTGCAAGAGCACGACGGCCAGCGAGTGGCACGGTGGCGTCAAGGACCCGAACGGCCAGCAGCACGGGATCAAGTTCATCGGGTCGGAGGGGTGGATCTGGGTGACGCGGGGCGTGATTCAGGCGAGCGATCGGGCGCTGCTGACGGAGAAGCTGCCCGAGAGCGCTCCGCGCGTGTACGTGAGCAACGATCACATCGGCAACTTCATGGAATGCGTCAAGTCGCGGAAGGCGCCGATCTGTCCGGCGTCGGTGGGGCATCGGTCGGCGAGCCTGTGCCATCTGGGGGTGACCAGCATCCGGCTGGGACGCAAGGTGAACTGGGACCCGGCGACCGAGCAGTTCATCGGCGACGCAGAGGCAAACAGCTACGTCTCGCGTCCGATGCGCAAGCCTTACGATTACGATATGGTCTGACGATCCCATCGCGCAAGTCGACCGTGAAAGGCCCGATCCACATGACGTAGTCCGGTTTCGCCCTCTGCATGGCATTGATTGTCGCGGCGAATGCGAGCGACGACGTCCTGCTGTAAGTGTTGCTTTTGCCCGGAGATACGAAGAGTCTTCCGGGGTTTTGAGCCTGGGGGGCGCCGAGGTTTAGTGGCGAAAGATGCTGATTTCGGGTATTCTGGGGCTGTGCCTGGAACGCCAGGCATGAGGCAGTTCAGCAGGGAGCCGCAGAACGTCGATGAAGAGCATCATCACGGCTATTCTATTGACCGGTGTGGTCCTGGCGAGTTCGACCGAGGGGTCGCAAGGGCCGGAGGCGGTCAGGGACCAGGATCTCGGCGCCTACAGCCGTGAGGCGACGGATGCGGCGAGGGCTCGATTGAAAGACACGGTCGTGGTGGTTTTCGCGGGGGGACGACACGGGTTCATCCAGGGGCAGCGCGTTCCTCTCGATCCCGCCAACTGGCGGACGGAGGCGGAGGTCATTAAGAGTAAGGTGATGGTCCCCAAGCGGTTTGCCTTGTCGGCGTTCGGGATCAAACGGCTGCCATGGTTCGGGTTTCGGATCGCCCAGAAGGGCAAGATGGTATCGATCGCCGATCTGGCGCGCCGGCTGGGCAAGCAGGTGTTTACGGAGGAACGCGGGCTGGTGATCGTGAGTGAAAAGCCGGTGACGCTCAATGACTCGTCCCTACTGGATTCGATCATCACGCTGTTTGACACTCCGGAGAAGTTTGCCGATCCGCAGATTGCCTTTCGGAACATCCCGCGTCTCAAGGCATGGGGGCGGTGGGCCGAGCATGTGGCGTTTACGCCGGAACAACTGGCCTTGTACGATTATCCGCAAATGCAATGGCGACTGACGGCGGAGAAGCGGTACGAGGAGGTGGAACCGGGGATGCACGAACTGGCCAGCGAGGTGCCGCCGCCGGGCGTCCACCCGCGGGTGCTGTTTAGCCCCCAGGATCTCCCGCTGATCCTGGTGAGGATCAAATCGTCTGTGACTGGGGCGATGTCCTTGGCGGAGACGGCCCATTTGCTCGAGACGACCTGGCTGGATGCCGGCACCAGCGACGGGCAGCTCTTCGCCAGGCTCGTGGCGGGCGAGCTTACCGAAGAAGAGATCCTCGGGCAACTCGCACCGCAGGGAATGCAGCATGCACCGTCGTTTCCGACCAACCATATTACGCGTTCGCTCAATGCGATCGCGTTATACGCGCTGCTGACCGATGACGATGATCTCGGCAAGAAGGTTGCCGGCGCGATATCGAATTACTACGAAGCGATTGCCTCTGCCCTGGAGGCGTATTTGAATCAGCCGGAGGTGTATTCGGCGTACTGGTGCGAAGTGCCGGCATGGATCGGACCGATGGACCTGGGATTGAACTACGACTTTGCGGCCCGGTGGATGACGCCGGAGCAGAGCAGCCGGGTGCGAGGGGTAATCGCCCGGCTTGTATCGGGTCGGCGGGGGTATGGCCAGAACGGTCCCTTGCGGGTTCGCGACAACCACTGGGTGACGCGGGACCTGACGCTGTTTCTGGCGAACCTGGCGATCGAAGGCGAGGACGGCTTCGATGAGGCGGTTCACGAATGCGGCGTCGAGACGGTGAAGGCCTTTCTCCAGTGGGGTATCGACGAACATGGCACGCTGTATCAGTCCAATGGGACCAGCGGGGCCGGCCTGCAATTTCAATTGCTCTCCATGGTGGCGCTGGCTCGGCGGGATGTCGATATCTTCGGTCATCCTCACTGGCGCAAGCTGATGGAATCGCAGGTGCAGTGCACATCTCCCGACCGCCAGGTGACAGGGTTGCGGGGCATGTACGGCAGTGAGCCCCTGAATCGGCAGATTGTCACGGCCTGGAAGATTCTGTATCCAAACGACCGCTGCGCCGATTACCTGTTGGGTCCGGCGCCGTCGGTGGCGGACTTCGACCCGCAGCGCTATCGGCAGCAGCTCGTCGGATCGGATGCGCAACACCTGGCGCTGACCGGTCCGACGTCGGCGGGACTGGGGCGGACGCTGCTCTACGATGCCGCTTGGCGGACGACGACGCGTGAGGAACTCGACCTGCCCCTGGATTTCAGCGATGCGGCCCAAGGCCTGTTCTCGGCGCGGAGCGACCACGGTCCCGAGGCGCTGTGGATCAACATGCAGGCACGGCCCGATCTGTATCTGGGGGCGGGACCGACGCATCACGACGCGGGGTCGTTCTATCTGCAATCGCATGGTGTTACCTGGGGGCGCGAGGGGCTTTCGGAAGAGGATACGGCATCGAGGAACCACTCCGTCGTTCTCATCGACGGCGTAGGGCAGGACGACGGCACGACGTTGGCGCCGCCTCGCGTGAAGTACCTTGGGGCAGCGATGAACGACGATGGGGCGGTGGCGTCGGCGGACCTTCGATACGCCTACGAGTACCTGTGGACGACAAAGGTGGACGACTGGGGCAGCGAGCCGGTGGCAGGGCGTTCGTGGGAGCTGGAGACGGATTCGTCTGTGGTGGAGATCTTCAAGGGGACGCAGCGGTACCGCATCAACTACTGGGCGTCTCCGCTGCACAACCCATGGCTTCCGACATTGCGGGCGCGGTTTAACTCGATGGCCTACGCATTTCGTTCGGCGGGATTGATTCGCGGCGCTCATCCGTATGCGATCGTGATCGACGACATCTGCAAGGACGAGAACACGCACGTGTACACATGGCAGATGATGGGGGCCTTCCGGACGGCGGGGGCGACGGAGATCGGCCGGAGCCTGGGCAGCGAGATGCTGATCCTGACGGCGCGCGAGGAAGAGGGGACGCCAGCAGGGTCGCCGATGCTGCTCGTGCGCGAGGTGGGTCCATCGGCATGCCGTCTGGAGAATGCCGACGATCGGACGCGGGTGGTCGCGGAGACGGTGGAGTGCCGGTTCCGGATTCTGCTGGTTCCGTTTCGGATGGGCGAGGAGGTGCCGCGGATCGACGTCGACGCGTATACGGGCAACGTCGAGATCACGTGGAGCGACCAGAGCGATGAACTGGAATTCGAGGTGGGCAAAGACAATCGGACGCGGCTGAAGGTTTCGCGGGATGACGAGGAGATCCTTCAGAGCAAATAGCAGCGCAAGCGCACAGGAAAGGATGGAGAGAGCATGACGCTACGCATCGCAAGGTGCCGACGGTTCGTATGGATTCTCGCGTCTTTGCTGGTGGTGGTGGGCGGCACTGCGTCGCAGGGGGCGGATGGGGGGCTTGCGTGGCCTGCGGTGACGAACGAGACGAAGCCCTGGTCGCGCTGGTGGTGGATGGGGAGCATTCTGGAGGAGAGCGCCCTGCGGGCGGAGATGGAAAAGTATGCGGCGGTGGGGCTAGGGGGTCTGGAGATCACGCCGATCTACGGGGTCAAGGGGTATGAGGACGAGTTTATCGATTACCTGACGCCCGAATGGATGGGGAAGCTCGAATACGTGCTGGAGGAAGCGGCGCGGCTGGACCTGGGCATCGACATGGCGACGGGGAACGGCTGGCCTTTCGGGGGGCCCTGGGTGGGGGCGGATGATGCGTGCAAGAATATGGTATACACCACGTACGAGCTGAGCGAGGGGGAGCGGCTCGACGAGCGTGTGACGTACGTGCAGCGGCCGATGGTGCGAGCGGTGGGTCGGAGGCTCGATATCGCGGAGGTTCGGGAGCCGATCCGTGCCAACGAGGACCTGCAAGGTTTGGCGCTGGAGCAGGTGCGATTCGAGAAGGCGCTGCCATTGCAGGTGCTGATGGCGTATTCGGACGAGGGAGAGGTGCTGGAGCTGACGGAGAGGGTGGGGGACGACGGCGTGCTGAACTGGACGGCGCCGGCGGGCGAGTGGACGCTGTACGCGGTGTTTCAGGGCTGGCACGGCAAGATGGTGGAGCGGGCGGGGCCTGGGGGCGAGGGCCATGTGATCGATCATTTCTCGCGTGAGGTGCTCGGGCGATACCTGGAGCGTTTCGACGAGGCATTCGACGGGTACGACGTCGGCGGGTTGCGGGCATTCTTCAACGACTCGTACGAAGTCGACGATGCGGCGGGGGAATCGAACTGGACGCCAGCGTTCTTCGCGGAATTCGCGCGAAGGCGGGGGTACGATCTGCGGGGGCACCTGGCGGCGCTGTTCGGCAAGGACGAGCCTGAGAAGAATGTACGGGTGCTGTGCGATTATCGCGAGACGATCTCGGATCTGCTGCTGGAGGAGTTCACGGTTCCGTGGCGGCGGTGGGCGGAGGGCCATGGGGCGACGACGCGGAACCAGTCGCACGGGTCGCCCGCCAACCTGCTGGACCTGTATGCGGCCAGCGGGATTCCGGAGACGGAGGGTTCGGACATTCTCGGGTTCAAGTTCGCTTCGTCGGCGGCACACGTCACAGGCAAGCCGCTGGCGTCGTGCGAGGCGGCGACGTGGATGGACGAGCATTTCCAGGGGACGCTGGGGGAGGCGAAGCGGTGGGTGGACCGCTACTTTCTGGGTGGAATCAATCATATCTGCTATCACGGGACGACGTATTCGCCGGCGGGGGAGGTGTGGCCCGGCTGGATGTTCTACGCGTCGGTGCACTTCGGTCCG
>CAZTGH010000296.1:0-7092 GCA_964612985.1 uncultured Pirellulales bacterium | reverse complement strand
AGATGGCGGTTCTTGAGCGCTGCGCGGGATGCGGTCATGTTCTCTCCTACAATGGCGGCCCCGCCGCTGCCGAACTCGAGGGATCGGCGCCCCACTCACTGCCTCCCGGTGCCGGCAGATTGTGTATCTTCCCGCTTGAGTTTTCGCCTGGATTCGCTACAATAGAATCGTACTCCTGGGTCCTTGGCAGGAGGGACCCGGGTTTTTCCAGGTTCGGGAGAAGGGTGCTGGGTGAGCAGGGGCCTCGGATGCCCATGCCGGATAGCAATATATCCCGCCCTTCGTTCTGATCCAGTGATTGTGGAGCGTCCTCGAACGCCTTCGGTGCATGTCTGCCCGCGATTCTGTGGAGGCCGGCTAAACGCCCTAGGTCGGAAGGACGCCAGATGAATCTCGGTGATCAGGCGGTCGCAACAGTGATTAAATCCTGGTGCAAGATACCTTTAGGGCAATGCCGGAAGCGGTCGGCGCGGTCCCGTTCTATGGTGTATGTCCTCGCGATCGCAGCGGTCGGCGGCCTGGTCTGGCCGGTGCCGGCACTCGGGCAGGCCCAACGGGGCTCTCTGGTTCTCTGGGGCCAGGGCGCCGGTCCCGTGCGCACGAGCGGTTCGGGCCCCGAGTATGTGGCTGTTGCAGCCGGGGCGTATCACTCTCTGCTGCTCGATGCCGACGGCAGGGTCACTGCGCGAGGCGAAAACGCGCATGGCCAGTGCAATATTCCCTGGGGGCAGAAGACCACGGCCGTTGCCGCCGGCTTTTATCACAGTCTGGTGCTGCGGTCCGACGGTTCGGTTTCCGCATGGGGCGACAACACGCGCGGCCAGCGCGAGGTGCCCTCCGGAAGCGATTTTGTCGCCATTGGCGCCGGCCAGTGGCACGGCCTGGCGATCCGGTCCGACGGTTCGCTGGTGGCTTGGGGTTGGAACGAGTACGGCCAGTGCGACGTTCCCGACGGAAACGATTTCGAGGCGGTCAGCGGAGGCCTCTATCACAGTCTGGCCCTGAAATCCGATGGCTCCCTGACCGCCTGGGGCGGCAATGGCGACGGCCAGTGTGACGTCCCTGCCGGAAACGATTTTGCTGCTATTGCCGCCGGCTCCCTGCACAGTCTGGCTTTGCGGTCCGACGGTTCCCTGATCGCCTGGGGACGGAACGATTTCGGCCAGTGCGACGTGCCGCAGGGCAACGACTTCGTAGCGATTGCCGCTGGCGCGTTTCACAATCTGGCGCTAAGGTCCAATGGGGCCGCGGTTGCCTGGGGCTACAACCGCTACGCCCAGTGCGAGGTGCCGTCCACGAACTGCGTGGCGGCGATCGCCGCCGGAGGTTTTCGCTCGCTGGCCTTGGAGACGGATCGCGAGATCGTCGAAGTTGCACCGCCTGTCACGGAGATGGCCATTGCCGATGCCGTTGAACCGGTCGAGGCTAATGACGGTCCGCCCGAGTCCATCAGCGAGCCGATTGAGCCGGAGGTGGCGATCGTCGAGCCGGTGCAAGTCGTCGATGCCAACGACATCGAAGTTGCCGATGAGCCCAGCGATGTGAATGAGACTGCTGAAGAACCGGTCCAGGTGGCCGCGGTTGAGCCGGCAGAGGTCCGCGACGCCAATGTGCGCGAACTTGCAGCCGGCAACGAAGATCCCGTAAGCGATCCGAACGTGCCGGAATCGGAACCTGTCGACACAGCCCGCGCCGAGGCGCCGCCGGCCGACGTCAATATGCCCGAACCGGCCGATAGCAGCCAGCCCGAACTCGCCCGGGCGGACGAAGCTGCCGGCACCGACGCAAGTACGACTCCGGATGTGCCGACGGAACCGACCACGACGTCGGCCGCTGTCAATGCGCCCGAGGTGCCCACACCGAAACCCGCGGCAAGTCAGACCGTCCGCCGGGTCGAGGGGGTGGAATTCTACGCCTGTGCCGATCCCCAGAGCGAGGGGACCCGCCCCGTCTACCATTTCACCTCCCAAACGCTGACGCCACACTTCTACACGATCAGCAAAGAGGAGAGAGATCGCCTGATCGACGAGCACCCCGACGTCTGGACCTACGAGGGAGTGGAATTCTACGCCTACCCGGAGGGCAGTCAGCCCGAAGGGGCGGTTCCTGTCTATCGCTTCTGGTCGGGTCTGCTGAGCACGCACTTCTATACGATCGACGAGAACGAAAAGAACGCGTACATCAAGGAGTATCCGGATCTGTGTACGTACCAGGGGATTGCATGGTACGCGGACAGGCTCGATTCGACCACGAGCCCGCAGAAGACCGCTCCATAGCCCGCGCCCCCGGTTGTCCTCGCCCGACGGCCTTCTCTCTCCACCCACGCTGCCTTCGACCGCTAATGGGGCAAAATACGTATTCGCCACAATTGACAAAATGGGGTATTTAGGGTAAACCGCTGGCTGATAAGGAGGACAAATCAAAACGCGTTATTACGTGGTTCAGACTTCTCTCGAGACGGAAGTTTGAACGGATCGGACCAGTGCCGGAGAGGAATTGCTTTGCTCGTTCCCGGTGGCAGTGCGCGGCAACTCTGCGCTGCGGTGCCCGGAACCAGCGTACGGGGGATCGTGATGTTCTTTGTTCGTAAGAGATTGTCGGAAGTGGTTACGACCATCGCCATGTTCTCCATTCCGATCGGGGTATTCCTGCTTCTGAATCGGCACGTGCCGATTTGGGCTGCGGCCGGTACGGCGTTGCTCGTGCTCGGTGCCTCGGTCTGGTCGGGGGCGTGAAGTACGCCTTCCACAGGGCTATGCCCGCTATGAATGGGCGTGAAGATGTTCGATTTAGCGCTGCGCGGCCGTGCTTGCCGCACAATCCATGAACTACGCATCGCTACATCCCGTAATCGTTTGCGTCGTGAGGCCGCCACGAGGGCGACTACTGCAAAGGAAGAAGCCAACAGGGAGGTTTGGCCATGAAGCAGCATGCACGAGGCATAATGATGCTGCTCGCGGCGTTTGGCAGTGGGGCAGCCGTAAACGCCTCGGAGGCGTTGCACCGACCGGGTCCGGATCAGTCTCTCGCCGACGAGGAGTCGTCACCAATCACGGCGACCCACAATATCGGTGTATGGTGCTTATACATAACCGCATCGGGACAGCCAGCCAGCGAGATGATGCTGGGAGCGGCGAGGTCCATCTGTCGTCTGGCCGTTCTGGAAACCCAGAATCGGCACGTCGCGGTGGACGTCGCGTATGTGGGACCGGCGAAGGGAAGGACGCGATTGGGCTCTTACGTTCTGGGGCATCATATCCGGCCCCACGGGAGCGTCCATCGATCGCAGGAATTCCAGCCCGACGTGATAGAAGGCCGGTTGCACCTCTCTGCCGCGGACGCGGATTCCTTCTGGGGTCGGCACTACGGGACTGTCCGCGGGCACCATGAGCGTATGAAGATCGAACTTGGCCTGCGGGCGTTGCGCGCCAAGATCTCGACCTCTAGTCCCGCAGCATTCCGACCCCCTCGAAATGCCAGGGCGGAAATCGCATCCATGGCCTTCGGTTCACCCGGCGTCGTGCTTCTCAACGGTCTCGGCGTCATTCTGATCGGGCGTCAGATGCGAAAACGCTTGAAGTGAACCTCGCCGGTCGGGGGTGTGTGGGATTGTTCTCGACGCAGCCCCGTGCACGGGGGTAATGTGTGGGCCGTGACCCGTGTGGATAAGGGACATGGCCGAAAGACTCCGTGCGCTCGAAAAGAAGATCGTCCATCCCATCGCTCTGCGACTGGCGCCCTACGTCTCGGCCAATGTGGTCTCGGCCCTGTCCCTGGCGGCCGCCCTGGCCGCGGGGGTGGCCTTCTGGGCTGCTGAGCCCGTCCTCGGCGCCGGCCTCATCCTGCTCAATGGCTTCCTGGACATGCTCGACGGATGTGTCGCCCGTGTGAGAGGCACCGCCGGCGCGTTTGGGTCCTTCGTCGATAAGATCATCGACAAGTATGCCGATCTGATCTTCCTGCTCGGCATGTTCCTGGGCGGGCTGGCCGATCTGGCCCCCGTGATTGTCGCCATGGGCGGCATTCCGCTGGCGACCTACATCAACTCCGCCGTCGAGGGACTGACCGGAGGACAGGTCAAACTCCAGGAGAAGTTCTCGCTGCGCTTTCTTCGCATCCTGATCCTGGTGATCGGTGGCTTCCTGAGCCGGACCCATCTGGCCGCCTGGCTGGTCGCCGCCGTCGTGGCGTACGCCGTGATATCCAGGACCGCATGGAATCTGGTTCTTCTGCGTCGTCGTTCAAGATGAGCGCCTCCGCCTGCGGACACGGGCAAACTCTTCTTTACATTTGGGCCTCGAAGTTGCCTAATAGGGCCGCCAGGCCGCCGTTGAGGGTCTGGGCGAGTGGGGAACGGACCGAAGAGGTGACCATGAGGCACGGAGTATGGCTCGGGCTGGTGCTGGTGGTGGTCGGCGCCGGCTGTCAGATGAACGCCCGCAAGGACTACGATCGGCCGCTGCCGCCGGGACAGCTAGCGCTGCGCAAGATCACCGATGCCAACGAACTGCCGGACTTCACCGAGAACTGGAGAGACCTCGACGCGCTGAAGACCGCGGTCGGCAACAGCCTCAATTACCTGAGCAAGCCCTCCAGCCGGCGGTACTACCCCCATGGCGACATCAACCACGACCGCGTGGTCAAGACGCTGGAAACCTTCCTGACCCTCCTGGAGGCCGGCGTCCGGCGTTCCGAGATCAACGGGATCGTCCGCGCCCATTTCGACGTCTACATGTCCATCGGCTGCGACGATGAGGGAACGGTGCTGTTCACCGGTTATTACACCCCGATCTTCGACGCCTCCTTCGAGCGCACCGAACGGTTCCAGTATCCCCTCTACAAGATGCCCGACGACCTGGTCAAGGGCCCGGATGGGCAGACGCTGGGCCGCCGCCAAGAGACGGGAATCACCCCCTATCCGGATCGCGCCACGCTGGAGGAGTCGGGGATGCTCGAAGGCACCGAGTTGGTCTGGTTGAGCGACCCGTTCGAGGTCTATATCGCCCACGTCCAGGGCTCGGCCAAGCTCCGCATGCCCGATGGCGAGCTCATCACCGTCGGCTATGCCGCCAATAGCGGCCACGACTATGCCAGTGTCGCTCAAGCCCTGGTCGCCGACGGCAAGATCCCCAGCGATCGGATGAGCCTGGCGGCCATGATCGATTATTTCCAGCGGCATCCGAATCAGGTGGAGCGCTACACGCAGCGGAACCCGCGGTTCGTCTTCTTCCGCATCGCCGAGGAGACGCCGCACGGCAGCCTGAACGAGCCGGTGACGCCCATGCGAACCATCGCCACCGATAAGTCCATCTTCCCCCGCGCCGCTCTGGCGTTCATCTCCACGACTGTGCCGCAAGCCGATCGCACGGGCATCACTCGCCAGCCCTATGAGGGGTTCGTTCTCGATCAGGACACCGGCGGCGCCATTCGCGCCCCCGGCCGGTGCGACATCTACATGGGCCAGGGGGACGAAGCCGGCCGCCTCGCCGGCCAGACCTACCAGGAAGGACGCCTCTACTACCTCTTCCTCAAGGGCCAGTGACGGCGGCGACAACATGATCCGCGTTGGCCGGATGCACCGCGACCCAGATGTCCATATCGGCCGTGGCACGCGGATATCCATGATAGTTGACCGCGTAGCCGCCGATGAGCAGATACTCAACCTCGTGCGCGTTGAGTGATCTCAAGAACTCTTTGAAGTCGGGTGGTAGCTGGATCGTAGCCGTAGACGATCTGACGCATCAGTTCCGCTACTATCACGAGTGACAGGCCGCGTAAACGTCGTAGGGCTGTGTTGAAGTGGCGACTTGACAGGGCGGGACGGCAGACCTATGATGCTGCAAAGGATTTTGTGGCGATAGGATCTGTAAAGCATGTCCAAAAAAGGATTTACGCACCTACATCTGCACAGTCAGTATTCGCTGCTCGACGGCGCCATCCCCTTCGGGCGGCTCTTCGACCGCTGCAAGAAGCTGGGCATGGATTCCGTGGCCCTGACCGACCATGGAAACATGTTCGGTGCGATCGAATTCTATACCAAGGCTCGGGCCGCCGAAATCAAGCCGATCATCGGCATCGAGACCTATATCGCCCCGGGCAGTCGCTTCGACAAGACCGGCGGTGGCGGCGTCAAGGAAAACGCCTATCATCTGCTGCTGCTGGCCGAGAACCTGACCGGCTATCGCAATCTCCTCAAGCTCAGCAGCATCGGTTTCCTGGAGGGCTTTTACTACCGCCCCCGGATCGACAAAGAAGTGCTCGCCGAACTCCGTGAGGGCATTATCTGCACGACCGCCTGCGTGGGCGGGGAAGTGCCCGCTGCCCTGGTCCGAGGCGATGAGAAGGCGGCGCGCGAGGCGGCCGAGAGCTTCCTGAAGATCTTCGGTCCCGAGCGTTTCTTCATCGAGCTTCAGCATCACGAAAGTCCCGACGGCACGATGCCCGACGTGCGCCGTCCCATGATCGATCTGGCCAACGAGATGGGCATCGGCATGATCGTGACCAACGACGTGCACTTCCTCAATGCCGAAGATTACGAGGCGCACAGCGCGCTGTGCTGCATCAGCACGGGCAAGTCGATCCACGACGCCAGCCGCATGACGTATCCGCCGGACGTCTATCTCAAGAGCCCCGAGCAGATGCGAGAGATGTTCCCGGAGGTTCCTGAGGCGTGCGACAACACGCTGGCCATCGCCGAACGCTGCAACGTCGAGATCGATTTGAAGAGTCGCCACGCCCCGGTCTTCCGGCCTCCCGGTAAGGTCACCCCCGAAGAATACCTGACGAAGCTCGTCATGAAGGGGGCCCAGCGCCTCTACGGCACGGTCACGCCCGAAATCAAGGAGCGAATCGACCGCGAGCTGGGCGTCATCGAGGGCAAGGGCTTCTCCAGCTACTTCCTGATCGTGTGGGACTTCTGCAATTATGCCCGCGAGCACAACATCCCGGTCGGCGCCCGTGGCAGCGCCGTCGGCACGGTCGTCGGCTATTGCCTGGGCATCTGCGACGTCGACCCGATCAAGTATGATCTGCTGTTCGAGCGGTTCATGGACCCCGAGCGGAACGAAATGCCCGATATCGATATCGACATCT
>CAZTGH010000295.1:0-7093 GCA_964612985.1 uncultured Pirellulales bacterium | reverse complement strand
AGAACCGCACGATCTCGTACAACGACGTGATTCATCCGGACGATCGGAAACGCGTGCACGACGAAACCGACGCGGCGATCGCGACGGGGGCAGCGTTTGAAATCGAGTATCGAATCCTCACGCCCGACCAAGAAGAAAAGTGGGTCTGGGAACGCGGCCGCCTCGTCGAAGGCCGCGACGCGGAAGCCGGCATCCTCGAGGGCTTCATCCTCGACGTCTCAGAACGAAAGAAAGCAGAGGAAGCGCTGCTGGCCTATCAGCGCAAGCTCAAGGCGATTGCCTCTGAACTCTCGCTGGCGGAGGAACGGGAGCGACGGCGCATCGCCGCCGACCTGCACGACCACGCCTGCCAGTCGCTGGCACTGTCCAAGATGCGGCTTCAGGATATGCTCGACCAGGGCGATCCCGACCAGCATCAGGCGCTGCGCAGCATCTGCGAGACCCTGAACGCGACGATCGAAGCCGTGCGAGAATTGACCTTTGATCTCAGTTCACCCACGCTGTACAAGTTCGGGCTCGAGGCCGCCCTGGAGGAGTTGCTGGAAGACAAGCTCCGGGGCGAGCACCACATCCAATACCGCTTCTCCAACGACACGGAACCGAAACCGCTGTCTCCCGACGTGCTGGTACTGCTGTTTCAGTCGGTGCGTGAACTGCTGATCAACGCGATCAAACACGCCCGGGCCCGCGAAGTTGCGCTTGACATCCGACGTCAGATCGATTGTATTAGAATCACCGTAGCCGACGACGGGGTGGGGTTCCACGTCGATGAGGTTCTCTCGTCGCCTTCCCGCGGTCGCAGTGTAGGGCTGTTCAACCTTCGAGAACGCCTCGACTACATGGGCGGGACTCTGGAAATCGAGTCGGAACCGGGTCGCGGAAGTCGGTTTGTGTTGATCGCCCCCTTGAAGACCGAACGACACGCTACGAAGGAGAGCCATGATGGCGGTGAAGATCCTGCTCGTTGACGATCATCAGGTGCTGCGGGAAGGCTTGCGATCGCTTCTGGAGCAGCAGCCGAACATGGAGGTGGTGGGCGAAGCGGGCGACGGCATGACGGCGTTGCGTCTGGTCCGCGAGCTCAAGCCGGATCTCGTGATCATGGACGTGAACATGGAAGGCATGGACGGCATCGATGCCACCCGCATGATCAGGCGGGAACTACCCGAAACCAAGGTGCTGGCCTTATCCATGTTCCTGCGAAAGACCTTCATTTCCGAAATGTTCAAGAGCGGCGCCGCCGGCTATCTGCTCAAGGACAACGCCTTCAGCGAGATCGTCGAGGCCATCCGGACCATCCTCAACGGCGAGAAATACGTCTGCGCCAAGGTCGCCGCTCTGCTCGTCGATGAATACGTCCAGGAAGGGCAGGATGCCGGCGCCAAGGAACGCCTGACCAAACGGGAAATCGAAGTGATCCGCATGCTGGCTGACGGCAAGACCTCCAAAGAGATTGCCCTGATCACGCAGACCAGCGTCAAGACGGTGGACGCCTGCCGGCGGCGCGTCATGCAGAAGCTGACGATCAACAGCATCGCCGAACTCGTCAAGTATGCCATTCGAGAGGGCCTCACCACGGTCGATCAGTAGCGCGACCCAGCCTGTTCCCGGGTCTATCCCGCCTCCGAGCGGCCTGTACGTGCCGCCCGGCAGTCATAGACTGCATCCTCCCTAGCCAAATGCCCCCTCCGCCACGCTTTTTGCCTATGGGCTTGTCCTGCGGATATGCCGAAAATTGTACATAGTGAAACGCGCAACTCGCCGAGGATTGAATCGTCATGAGCCGAAAGTTGGGGGGCCAGCGGTCGGAGACTCGAAGGATGCGCAGTGTACTGGGGGCGGACGATCACATGCTGCGGGACGGCCTGCGGGCGCTGTCGGCCCGCGACACGATGACGCAAGTCGCCGGTGAAGCGGATGGTGCGTCCGAGACCGTCACGACCGCCCCTGATGCACTTCGCATGGGAACGCGCCCTTGCTCGTATGCGCCCGCGCCGGAGCCGCTGCCCAGGCCCCCGGCATGTGACGCCCAAGGTGGAAATCAGTGGATCACGGGAGACCGACTGAGCGCCCAATAGGCACACAACGCCCTCATCTTCTCGAGAGCGTCTGAGAAGTCGCCCGTCGTGATCATACAGCCGGCCGTTCCCAGGCTGTAGTAGTCCGCGACCTCGTCGGGCTCGTAGGAATTGGCGAGGATGATCACCGGGATCACGCGGAGTTGCCGGTCTTCCTTGAGCACCTTCAGGAAACTTGTGGCGCTCATGCGGGACATCTCGCGGTTGACCAGAATCAGCCGCGGCTTGACACGCCCCCCCTGACGCAGCCGCACCAGCGCACCCTCGCAGTCCATAGAAATCGCCAGATGGTCGAGCAGATTCAACTCCCGAAAGACCCGGCTCATCAGCACCGCCGATTGGAACACGCTCTCGACCAGCAGGACCGGCTTGGCCATCGCCCCCGTGATCTCGCTCTGCCCCAGTTCGCTGTCCGTCACTGAATTCACGACCACTCTCCGCTGATCAGAGCAGCCGGTGACGCACCCACAGCAACGTGTGTCATCAAGGTGCCATACATGCTGTTCCAACTCAATGAACCGGGATGCGTCACCGGCCTTAGCAAGGTAAGCTATATACAGTATCGTCAAGAATCCCGTCGGATCGAAGGGACATAACCCGCATCCCCATAAGCAATCGGCTCGGCTCGATGCAGTAAATTGCACCCCCCGGCGTCATCGCAAACCCTCGACAACCGCCGTGCCAACCCCGAAATGCTCACGACCATGCCGGCGCGGAGATCACGGGCCCCAGGTAGGACGGGAGAGGGAAAGGCGAGAGAAAGAGAGACCCATCAAAGGACTTCGGGGAGACGACACGCCCCGGGCGAGAAACACGGCCTATCAGTGACAAGGGTCTGCCGGCAAGCACCCCGACCGCAGCCGTCCAGGGACATGCGCGATGCGGTCATAGTGCAGGCGCACCTGGATAGCCTCTTGCCTCACCGGGCCAAGCGACCATCCGAGCCAAAAAGCCAGCGGGAGGCCACGCCCATGGCCTCCCGCGAAAGCGAGATCCATCGCAGATCGCCCCGAAGACGCCAGTGGCTTCGCCTCCGGACCGCTGTCAACTACAGTCACGAAACTGGCTACGGATTGACGCTCTGGGCATAGCTGTGAGAGCTGCTCGAAGCGCCCGGCCCCACGGACATGCCCGAGGTCTCGGCCGTAGCCATACAATCCGGACCGTTCGCGATCGTAGTCGCCGCCGAATTCGACGACGTCGTCACGTTGCCCCACGGTCGGAACCAGATCGGCCAGTTGGGCCAGCATCCCGGATTCGGCGACGGGCACTGCTGGTCGTCGTTCTCACAGGGGCTGGAATTCCCGGTGCATTGCGTGTTGTTGCCGATCAGTACCGTCCCCGCCCCCTGCGTGGCCAGATCGAACACGGAGACGCGCACGCCGATATCCCCGCCAAAGGCGCCGGGCACCTGAGTCGTGCCAATCATCTGGCCTCCGATCATCCCGATCCCGCCGGCCGACGACATCGTCATCATCGTGTTGCCCCACGTGACGCTGCCGATCGCCAGGACGCCAAGCGCCACCCATACAAACCTCTTCTTCATGATGTACCTCCCTGCAAAAAGACATTCACCCAACTCGCGGTCGACTCCGTTTCGATAGACCGATTTCTCCATGAGGTACGATGGTGTTGCGGAAACCCGCCTCTCACACGACCGCAATCCTCCGATGCCGGAGTCAGCGAGCCGATAGGCTGATGGGATGAAACACTCGCAGCAAGGGACTGTCACTCCGTGTCCCTGCCCGACGAGAATCAACCGTCCGGCTCCGTCCGGCACATTATGCCGACCTATACACGCACCGAGGAGGTTTGTCAAGGAAAAACAGGGAAGAAAGGAAGCTTAATTAAGATGGAAAGGCAGAAAAGCGAACCTGAAAGAAAAAGTCACCCTCCCCCGTGCCGGGGAAGAACCCTCCTTAACCTGCAACGCCCGGTCTGCGGACGCCGCCCGGAGTCACGAGCCAGACAACGGATTGCACGTCAACTCCGACATCCGGCCGCCTTACTAGCCCCCATTGTCATCCGGGCAACCCGCGCACGGATACGGCGTCGGGCACCACGGCGACGGGCACGGATCGTTGCAGCAGACTTTGAAGAATGCCGAGCCAATGGCCGCAACCCGCGGGCCGAACGGCCAGCAGTCATCGTCACAGTCCACGTTGATCCGGACCAGCACTGAATAGATTCCGGGACAAAGCGGAACGACTACGTTTTTGTTCACCTCTTTCTTCCCGCCGCACGTACAGCCGTGACACGTGTAGTCGATGTCGACCAGAACCATGTTGCCGCGGACGCAATGGCGGATCTCGGCCGGGCAGTCACAGTCGTACGGAATACAGGCCGTGACATTGATCTGAACGTCCTCTTCACACGGCGTACACGCCGGTACGTTCACACACGCAAAGCCCCCCCATGCGGTAGTGCTGATCCCCAGCACGAGTAAGAGCAACAATGTGTACTTCTTCATAGGTCACCTCCATGTTTTTTCAGTGTATACCTCACATCATTCGGCCCTTCCCCGGTAGGCCGTTTCTCCGCGAAGATACACCCTCGCTCCGTTCATGACCCTAACCTCCATCACGACGGTGCCGAGACGCCAACTCGCCCATCCCGTCACGCGTGCCACCATCTGCGCTCTCTCGTGGCAGCGCGCCGCGCACCGCCCTGCTGTAGCCCGCCACTGGCGGACGCCAGCCGTGCATACATCCAATACATCTCATCGGATCGTAGAATGCCCGAGTCCGGAAGGAGGGGCAATTGTGGAAACTACGTATTCGGCATCATCATTTCTGATGATACAGGAGTCAAACCTCAACGGCGAACCGCTCCGGGGACCCGCCCGAGCGCTGCGTCTCGGCGACGCGAGGATGTGACATCAATCGTGGATCATCTCGAGCAGTTGACCGGCCAGTCTCCGGTCCAGCTCCTGGAGAACGCGCTGCTCCTCGATCGCCAACGCCTTGTCGCCGACCCGCAGGTAGGCCCGACCGAGATTGTAGTGCGCCTGAGCGTGACCCCGATCGCACAACACGGCGCTCTTGAAGCAGTTGATCGCCTCATCATATTGACCGGCATCGAGACACGCCTTGCCCGACCGGACCTGCGTCTCGCTGATCTCCGGGTCCAGTTCCTTGGCCTGCTTGAACGCGTCCATCGCCTCTTCGTACCGTCCCAGGTTGGAGAAGACCATCCCCAGCGCGACGTAGACATCGGCCGCGTCGGGCCGGATCGCCGCCGCTTGTTCGTACGATTCCAGAGCCCCGGTGTAGTCGCCCAGGAGCGTGCGGACCTTGCCAAGCCCAAAGTAAGCATCGTAGCAGTTGGGATCCAGGTCGAGCGCCTTGGCAAAACACTCACCCGCTACATCGAGCCGGCTGGCCGAGTTGTAGGCATTGCCCAACAACACGTGCGCCTGCGGGTCTTCCGGACTGACGCCCACCAGCTTCTCGCAGGCATCCACCGCATCTGCAGCCCGGCCGGCCGTGCTGTAGTGCTTGCCCAGAAAGGTGTAGGCATTCGCCCGATCTGGACATACCCCCGCAACGCAACTCAGCACAGCCGCCCGCGCCCCGTCCAAACTGACGATCCCCATCTGGATCGCCCAGAACACAAGCATCAGCACTACCGCAGCGATCCCCAGACTCCACGTCAGACGCCGCCCGCCCCTGGGAGCCTTCCGCTTCTTCCGCCTTCCAGCCGCCGGCGCGGGCATGGGCCCCCGTACGAAACCGGCGCCGGGCCGAGTCACGCTGCGCTCCGCTTGGTCCAGCGACAGCGGCTTCTGTCTTTCTGACGGTCTGCCTGGCATGGCACTCTGCCTTTATCGACAAAAACACATTTCTCTGCCCGGCCCTGCGCGCCGGCCGCAGAGGAGGAACCCGGTCCCCTACCAAAACATACGGAATATCGGCCCCGCCTCCAAAACCGCCGCGTCCTTCGCTTCCGTTCGCATCAGGACACCGCGCCCGCGCGGCCCTGGGACCTGAGCACCGCCGGGCCGGTCGCGTACCACGCCGTATCCCTCAAGACGAATAGTGCAGAGGATGCGATCCTAGCCAACGGAGACCGCAAAACCGCCGAAGACGGCCAAGTCGTCCATATCGTCCGCACGAACCTCTGGCGTCCCTAGCACCTGTTCAGGCGACCGGGCCGTAACGCGGCCCCAGCGTCGCCGCCAGCTCCCGCCCGAAAGCAAGCAGCTCTTTCCGCTCGGCCGCCGTCAGCGGCTTGTACCGTCTGGCCAGCTCGACGTTCTCGACCGCCTGCTCCATCGTAAACGGTCCGATATTGGCCATGTGCACCCCTTCCAGATCCAGCGCGTACGCCATCGCCTGCGACAGCCTCTCATGAGGCGTACTGCACCCGACCCAGCCTTTGCGGTGGTTGGGAAAGCCGCCCTTGATGCCGGCGTACACCTTCATCGCCACCACCCCGACGTTCCGTTTGCGGCAGTCGGGCAGCACCTTGCTCTCGAAATCGTAGATATTCCGGTCAGCATAGTTCAGCACCGGCATCACCACATCGATCTGGTCCGTCTCGAGCATCTGCACGAAATGCCCCGGCCTTGCATGCCCCGAAATCCCGATAAACCGCGTCTTGCCCGCCTCCTTCTGCCTGAGCAGGTATTCGAGAATCCCGTCCTTCGCCAGCACCTTCTCGAGGTCCTTGCCCCCCACGTGGTGAATGTGCACCAGGTCCACGTGGTCCACCTTGAGCGTCCGCAGCGAGGTCTCCAGCGATTCCTGCGCCCGCGCCCCCGAGTCGGTCCAGCACTTGGTCACCAGAAACACCCGATCCCTACGGCTCGGCAGGATCTCCCCCAGGGCCTCTTCCGCAATCCCGTAGATCCGCGCCGTATCGACGTAGTTCACTCCCCGGTCGATCACCTCCGCAAAGATCTTCGCCGCCTCCGAAACCTCTCCCCGCGCCTCCCCGATCGGCGCCGTCCCCAGCCCCAGGATCGCCACCTCCGCCCCCGTCCGTCCCAGCACCCGCCTCGGCAACTCCTTCCC
>CAZTGH010000294.1:0-7109 GCA_964612985.1 uncultured Pirellulales bacterium | reverse complement strand
GGATGCGGTGGGTGGCCAGCAGCATGGGCGAAAAAAACGCCATCAACGCGTCGGCTCGATATAGAAAGACATTTTTGGGCGTCGATTCCGCGAAGACAAACAGCAGTGGGGCAGTCACGGCCGTGGCGAACAGCTCCGCCTTGTGCTCCGACTGCACCGCCTCCAGCAGCAGATAGGTGATGCTGCTGGTGGCCACGTAGTTGGCCAGGTTGTTGGCCACGAGAAGAGACAGCAGCAGGCCCGCCCCGTCGGGCAGGATCCGACTGAGGATCTTGTGTGACCATTGGCCCTTCTCCGCTCCCAGGCGGACGCGCAGTCGGCTCACACGGTACATGCCCGTTTCCAGACCCGAAAACACCGCCGACAGCACGACGGTCACGATGGCCAACGCAACGATCACCACGTTACCCGTTCTCTTCAATCGGTTCCAGTGAGAGAATCACGCTTTCGATGCGGCGCCGGCGCACCCGCTCGACCGTAAACCGCAGGTTCTTCAACTGCGCTACGTCGCCCTCTCTGGGGATCTTGCCGAGCAGGGCGGTTACCAGTCCGCCGATCGTCGCCAGACGCGTTTCACCCGGGTCGAGTCCGAAGACATCGATCCAGTCGTGGATCGACAGACGGCCCGAGAGACGATATTCGAAAGGCCCAAGCTGCTGGATAGGTTCGATGCCGCCATTTCCTTCGGGTTCGCCGAAAAGCTCCTCGGCGATGTCTTCGAGACGGACCGAGCCGGCGATCCCGCCGTACTCGTCGACCACGACGGCCATATCGGTTTCTGTTTTGCGAAAGAACTCCAGCAGAGATTCCACTGTCTTCTGCTCGGGAACGAATCGAACCGGCTGCACCAGCCGGTCCAGCGATGCCTCGGGACGCAGCAACAACTGCCGCAAATGGACCATGCCAACGACACGGTCGATGTCTTTGACGAAGACCGGCATCTTGGTCAGCCGAGACCGGCGCATCCGCTCCTTGACTGCCGAAGGAGAGTCGGAAACCTCGCACGCCATCATATCCACACGCGGCTGCATCACGTCGCGGACCTTGAGAAAGCCGAGTTCGACCACCTCCGCCAGCAGTCGGTTCTCGTCCTCGCTGATCAATCCCCGCTGACGGCTGAAATCGATCAGCGACCGAAACTCCGTCAGCGTGACCGTCTTGGGAAGACGCCGATGGCCCAGCAGAATCCGGATCATCGGCTCCACCATCAGCACCCGGGCGAGAAAGGCCAGCGGACCGAACGCCTGCACGCACAGAAACGCCGGCAGGGCGGCCAGGCCGGCGATCTTCCACGAGTTGGAATAGGCCAGGGATTTCGGCAAGATCTCGCCCAGCAGCACGAGCATCATGAACGTTACAAAGGCCAGCGCCGCCGCAGCACTGACCCCGCCCGCCGTCTTGACGCGAAGCATCAGAGTGCTGGAGACCGCAAAGTACAGCACGTTGATCGTAATGTTGCCCAGCAACAGACAGTTGAGCAGTTGACCGGGACGTTTCAAAAGGCGTGCCAGGAGCTTCTGGACGGGATGCGTCGAATGGTTGATCTGCTTGATCTGACGCCGGGTGAGATTGAAGAAGGCTGTTTCAGAACTCGAGAAGAAAGCCGACCCGGCCAGGAGCACCAGCATCGCGACGATCTGCCCGACGTTCTGATAGACGGTGGCGATCGGCATCATGGGGACGGCGATTGGGGAAGGCGAACGTGAAACGTGCTGCCGTGGCCGGGCTGCGACTCGGCGGAGATCTCTCCTCCGTGTGCGTCGATCACCCGTTTGCAGAACGCCAGTCCAACCCCGGAGCCGGAATCCGATAGCGCCCCCTCCTGTCCGGCCTTGGTCGTAAAGAACGGCTCGAAGATGCTCTCGAGGTCCTCGCGGGCAATGCCTCGCCCCGTATCCGCGACCGAGATATCGATCGTCCGACCGTTCTTGGCCGCCGCAATCCTCAGCGAGCCCCCGCCCGGCAACATCGCGTCGCGCGCGTTGAGGATCAGATTCATGAAGACCTGTTGGATCTGCACCGGCACGCAGACCACCTCGAAGCCCTCGGGCACCTCCGTATGCACCACGATCCCGTCCTTGTTGAAATCCCGACACAGGCAGGTGAACACTTCGTCGACCAGCGACCGCACCGAGACCCGCTGCCTCTCCTCCGTTCGTCCGTTTGCCAGGGCCAGCATGCTGCTCATGATCTTCGAGGCCCGTTGACAGTTGCGTACCGTCTTATCTAGCACCTTGGCTACCAGTTCGGAATCCTGAGGGTTCTTGGCCGCCAGGGCGGCATAGTTGGCCAGCGGGGTCAGCAGATTGTTGATCTCGTGCGCGATCATGCTCGTAGCCGAACCGAGATTGGCCAGGGCCTGAAGCTGGAGGTTCTGCGATCTCAGCGTATCGTATTCGCGCTCGGTTTTGGCCAGACGCTGATGCAGTGCCCGGCGTTTGTCGATGAGGCTTGCCAACAGCCGACTCCTTCTGTAGAATGCGATCCGTCGTATCCGTACATCGTGCATTATCTATTGGAAGGCAGGCTCTTACAAGCATTTGTGCCGCATCCCAGCCGATTTTTTCGTCAACGGCTCCACACGGGCGCCGGGCGTGCTCGGCGCCGAGACCAGGGGCAGCCGCCATGAACGAGCAAAGGATTCTGGAGGAACTCCTGGCCTTGCTGGAAGGCAGCGGAGTGGCCATTCGCAGCGAACCCCTCGGCGGCGCCGGCGGGGGGCTCTGCGCCGTGCGCGGCCGGAAGATCTTCTTTCTCGATACGCAGGCCGCCTCGGGGGAATCGGCCGCCCTGTGCGCCGAGGCGCTGCGCCGGATCCTGGATATCGAAGGCGTCTATATCCGCCCGGAAGTACGCCAGTTCATCGAAGAACACTCCAGTCCCGCGCCCTAACCGCCCGCCACCCGGGAAAAATCTCTTGAACTTTTCGCCGAAACAAGGCAAAAAGGCGCTGACATGGTGATATTTCGGACCCGCCGCCGTAGTAGGGCCGCCTTGGAGATGTAAACCGGGAGCTTCTCTCATGACTCGTCAGCAACAGCACTCGCAGCCGGACAAGCTGCCCGTAATCCTCGTCGTAGATGACAACGCACAGAATCTCGAACTGATCCAGGCCTATCTCGAGGACATCGACTGTGAAGCCCTGGCCGCCCACGACGGGCTCGAGGCTCTGGATCTCGTCGCCAAGAGAAAGCCCGACCTGGTCCTGCTCGACGTGATGATGCCCAAGATGAGCGGGTTTGAAGTCTGCCGGCGTCTGAAGAGGGACCCCGCCACGAGCGATATTCCGGTCATCATGGTTACCGCTCTGAACGAATTTGGCGATATCGAACGTGGTATCGACTCCGGCACCGACGATTTCGTCAGCAAACCGGTCAACCGCTTGGAGTTGCTGACGCGCGTCAAGACCATGCTGCGTCTCAAGCACCTCAGCGACACGCTCCAACGCACGGTCGCCTATCTCAGCGAGATTGAAAAGCACGCGCAACCGACCTAGCGGGGCGCGTCCGTTCCACATCGCCCCGTCTGATCTACGCGGCAGGGCCCTGCCGCGTGACATGTCGCGTTGCAGGGTCTCATAACGGGCCCGCGAGGAGCCCACAACCGCTACAAGGCGCACAACCGCCATGGCGGATGACTTGGTGGCCCCACGGGCCTTCGTTGGGCCTGCGCAGAAGTTAACCCCGCTTCGGAATTGGACGATACTCCAGCAGAACCAATTGACGTCCCTGATATTCCCGGAGTGAGGGATGACTGGATTACTTGAGATATTCGGCACCGCGATTGCCATCGATCCGTCCGACCTGATCTGGCACTGGCTGGACGAACGCCATCAGCGTCATCGAGAGTCCTCCGAGCTGCGCGAGCGTCATCTCGGTCATATCATCGATCTGATGGCAAACAGCAAGTACGATGCCGCCCAGGAGCAACTGAGACTCTATCTCTTCGAACACCCGACCTGCATGCTCGGCCGGATGGGTGCGGCGGGGTTGGCGTTGCGCGCCAACAACCTCGAGGAGGCCGTGGCCGAGTTGCAGTCCGTCTACATGCGTCAGCCGAACAATACGCTGGCACTGTATGCCCTCGGCCATTGCTATGAACGTCTTGGCCACCCGGCCGAAGCCATCGAGTTCTATCAGGACTGCCTCAAATTCAAAGCCTACCTGCAACTGCCCGCCCAGCGACTCGGCGCCATCTACTTCAAACAGGGCCGAATCGAAGACGCCATCGACCAGTACGAGCCCTTGCGGCACCATTACCCCGACGATATCTCCAATCTGGTAATCCTGGGGCATCTCTACATCGCCGCCGGAAGGCCCGACAGCGCCATCGAGACCTTCAACACCGCCATCCTCATCCATCCCGACAATTTCGCCGGCCGCGACGACGCCATCGATAAGCTGGTGGTGGACGGAAACCTGGAAGAGGCCCTGGATGCCGTTGATGTCTGCCTCTCGGAAAACCCCGAACGCGCCGACCTGATCGCCCTGCGGGCCGATATTCTGGCCGCGATGGGAGCCACCACGGATGCGATTGCCCAGTATCAGCAGGCCATTCGCCTCTGCCCCGACTACCTCGAAGCCGCCATCAAACTCGGCACGAATTACCTGAAGATGCAGGCCGAACAGTTGGCCGCACAGCAATTCAACCGAGCCGTCGAGATCAACGACAAGATCGTCGAAGCCTACGTCGGCCTGGCCGTCGCCCAGAAACTCGCCGGCAGGCCCGCCGAGGCCCGCCACACGCTCTCTCTGGCCGCAGCCATCCAGCCCAACAGTGCGTTTCTCTACGCGGAAACCGCCAAACTGGTGCTCAAAGGCGCCTTGGAGGCGCATCTGATCCCGGCCCCCGAAGACGGTTTCACGCTCGATCAGGCCGTGGTGGATGCCCACCAGAGACACCTGGGCTGTTCTCCCTGCAACCCGGACCTGCATTACCGGTTGGGCATCCTCCGGATCAACGTAGGCCAGTTCGCCCGGGCCGCCGAGTGCTTCAGTACAGCGCTTCAAATCAACCCGACCTTCGCCCGTGCCCGGACCAAACTGGCTTTATGCCTGCTCGACGCCGGGCAGGACGACAAGGCGATGGAACAGATCATGCCGCAGAGATCCTACGATCCGACTACGTTGGATTTGTACTATCAGACCGGCTTGCTCTACTGCAATCGCATCAAATTCGCCTCGTCGATGATTAACCTTCAGCATTATCTCGACGGCAACGCAAGTGCCGATCTCGACCCGGCCACGAATATCTCGATCGTCCTGCAAAATCTCGGCCTGGCCGATACCGTCGGACTGATGTGGGAGAATCTCTGCCAGACCGCCGCACACGTCGCGGCCCCAACCGTCTGAAAACCCGCCGGAAGGGCCCACGAATCCCGTTTTTGAGCCCCATCCGGCTCCGGACGCGAATGAAACATAACATATCTTATAGGACCTTCGAGACGGTGTGATTTTTCGGGTCGTCCCGCGTGGATTATTCTGAGCACCAGGGTCCCAGGATGCGCCGCGCTACAGGTTGTACTCCTTGATCTTTCGATACAGCGTGCGTTCGCCGATGCCGAGGATCTTGGCCGCCTTCTCCCGATTGCCCTCGGTCTTCGTCAGCGTATCGATGATGGCCTTCTTCTCCAGATCGTTGAGCGAAACGCCCGCCAGGTTGGAGGGCGCGGCGCTGCCCCCCGTCAACTGCCGACGTCGCGCGATATCGGGCGGGATGTCCTGGACGTCGAGCCGATCACGGTCGCACATCACGACCATCGTCCGCACGGTGTTCTTGAGCTGTCGGATGTTGCCCGGCCAGTCATGGTGCGTCAGGATCTGCATCGCCGCATCCGTCACACCCTTGACGTCGGAGCCCGTTTCATCGGCCGCCTCTTCCACGAAATGCTCTATGAGCAACGGGATGTCTTCGGGACGCTCACGCAGCGGCGGCAAGGAGATATTGACGCCTTTGATGCGGAAATAGAGATCCTCGCGAAACTGTTTCTGCTCGATCAGCTTGTTCAGGCTGTGGTTCGTCGCGCTGATGACGCGGACGTCCACCGAGATCGGCTTGTTGGCTCCGACCGGGATCACCATGCCGTCTTCGAGGACGCGCAACAACTTGGCCTGCATCGTCATCGGCATGTCCCCGATTTCGTCGAGAAACAACGTGCCTTCGTCGGCGATTTCAAAGAGGCCCTTGCGGTCCGCATTGGCCCCGGTGAAGGCGCCCTTGACGTGCCCGAACAGTTCGCTTTCGAGGAGCGTCTCGGTCAAGCCCGCGCAGTTGACGGGCCGAAAGGGCTTGCCACGTCGCAGCGAATTGTCGTGAATGGCTCGGGCCAGCAGCTCCTTGCCCGTGCCCGATGGGCCTTCGATCAGCACCGAGATATTCGTCGGTGCCACGCGCCGGACAATCTCAAAAATCCCCTGCATGGCAGGGCTGTTGCCCATGATGCCTTCGAAGACGAAGTGCTCCTGGTTGCGATCGGTCTGCGTGCGCCGGGCGACGGCGCTGGCCGCCCTGCGGCTGGCCTGCTCGACGAGCGTCCGCAACTGGTCGATGTCGAGCGGCTTGACGAGGTAGTCGAACGCTCCCTGCTTGATCGCCTCCTTGCAGTTCTCGATCGTCGCATACGCCGTGATCAGGATCACTTCGGTCGAATCGCTGTTCTGTCTTGCCTCCCGCAGCACATCCAGGCCGTCCGCCGGACCTTCCAGCTTCAGATCCGTTACGACCACGTCCACCTGCCGGCTGCGCAACACCTCGATGGCGTCTTCGCCCGTATAAACCGCCACCGCCTTGACCGGCAACCGGTCCAGGGCCTCGACGATTCCATCGGCATGGTCTCGCTCGTCATCGACCACCAGGACCACGGGTCTCTGTTCCGTCATGTGCTCACCTCTCTTGTTCCCGAATCCGAGCGAACCAGCGGAAGCTCGATCGTGAACGAGGTCCCTTTTCCCAAATCGCTGTGTACGGAAATCGTCCCGCCATGCGATTCGACAATCTTCTTGGCCGTCGCCAGCCCGAGCCCGGTTCCTCCCGACCGGGACGAGTAGTACGGCCGGAAAATCGTCGCCAGCTTCTCCGGGGCGATCCCTCTGCCGGTATCGCTGACCTGG
>CAZTGH010000293.1:717-7130 GCA_964612985.1 uncultured Pirellulales bacterium | reverse complement strand
CTCCACTCATGCTGGCATCGAATCAGCTCCTGCTCGTCGCTGGGCGTCTTGGTCTTGACGTAGCGGGCCTCCTGGAGGGGTCGCCAGGTCTGGCCATCGGTGGAGTATTGCTCCATGCGGACAAAGCCGGCGCCGTCGGGCAGATCGGTGTCGCGACCGCGGATATGGTAGGTCTTGCCGTCGATGGTCTGTGTCACCTGCCAGGCGGCCACAGGGCCTTCGACCCTAAAGGGGCCCTCTTCGCGGGTGCCGTTGTTGGCCAGGAAGAGGTAATGGTATTGGTTGGTCGCCGGATCATAGGAGGTGATCTCGGTGGCCTGCGTCTCTCCGCTGGGGCCCTGGCCTTCGTAGAGATAGGTGCTCTCGAGGGCGAAGCCGTCGAGGGTGAGCTTGCCGATCCATTTGCCCTTGATCTGGCGGGCGGGCCAGAATGGGTTGGTGAAGGTCTTGCCGGTAATGGTATATTCGCCGCACCAGTCGAGCATTTTCTTATGGCCGGCGGTGAGCTGGGGCAGATCGTCCGCCGCCTGTGCGAACCCGGCTGCCAGCAGAGCGATGACGATGGTCAGTGCGATGTGTGCTTTCATCTCGGGACTCCTTTCTCGATTCGGGTAACGATTGGCAACCGCACCCGCGCGGTTGCTCGCGGCGCGTCAGTCGTCGTCTTCGCTGGCCAACGGTCCGCCGTGGTCGGCGATCAGCAGCCACTTGCCGTCCTGCTTCATCAGGACATCGGTCCAGCGTCCCTGCTCGGCGCATCGCTCGCCTTCGAGGTTCGTGTAGAGTTCGGTGTAGTAGTAGCACGCCACCGCGACGGTGCCGTTGCCGAACAGCCTCATCCCCACCGGTGCAATCGTAATGATGTGCGACTTTCGCGTGAGGAACAGGTTGATCATTTGAAGGCGCGTCGTTGGTTTGTCCACGGGCATCGGGTCTTGCAGCGCCCAGCCGATGTAATCGGCGTGATAGAACGTCATCTCCTCCTCCGCCGTCTCAACGTGCCAGTAGGATCGCACGACCTTCCAGACTTCGTTCTGGGCATCGGACCACTGCTGCCCGTTGGTGACGAAGGTCTGCTCGCCGACCAGATCGGTCTTCTGCTGCGCGGCCTCCAGCGTGCTGCCCATCGCCCAGACCAGGACCACCCATACCAACCATACCCATCGCCTTGCCTGTATTCTCATGATCGGGCTCCTCTAACAAAAGATAAACACTATCTGGTTTCTCTTCCGACGAACCGAGCATCGCCACCGGCGATACTGGGGCGCCACGCGGTGGCACTAACGACCGCGCAGACGGATAGCCGTCTGAGTGATCGGCATTATTAGCTCATTCTTCAAGGGCGGCAAAACCGCACAAGTTTCGCCCCGGCGCCGAGGGCATACCTGGTCATGCGACTGTGGTGCCCGAGAGGATACCGACCTGGGCAGTGGAATGTCTATACGGGGAACTACGTATTTTGTAGGTCACGTCGGCAGACTCTCGGCTCTATCCGCGCCGTGTCGTGCTCCGGCCCTGGATCTTCGCCGCTTCCCGGTGGGCTTCATCGATCCAACGCACCGCTTCTGCGAGGATACTGCGCCGACCCCGCGTCGGTACGGGCGAGGCACGCCTTGTCCTGTGACAGATGCGCGGACCGCAGTAGCGATCGACGCGCGGCGCGATGCCTCAGGGAGGCTCGTCTGCAAGAGGCTGGGGCAGGCAAAGGCGACCGGGGCGCTGGGCCTGCCGGCCGCAGCGTTCGCAGCGGAATCTTGGCTCGCCTACTTCTTCAATGTAGTCGCGCGGGTCGACCAGGTGGTAGCCCTGGGCGACCTCATAGCAGAGGTGCAGATCGCAGCTCCGGCTGTGATAGGTCTTCGGTCGCCTTCCGGTCCTGTCCATCTCAGCGCCTCCTTCTTGTGTTGCGCAGTCCCGACGGTAGCGATTCTCCTGCGACGATCGCAACTGGGAAGGAGCGGCACGCTCACGCCTCGACCGGAAGGGCTGCCCGGGCTCGCCGGGCTCTCCGGTCTCATTCACCAGATCCTTGGGCGGGATTCTCCAAGGGCGTAAAAGAGCAACCGCTTTTTGCTTATATTCACGCCGTGCGCCCCTGTTCACAGAAAAATCCCCCACCCCGGCATCCGGCACGCATCCGCCCGACACACACCGGCGGACTCGCGCCACGCCTCCCAACCGCCATCTCCATCGTCGCCGGACTTCTGCAAAAATGGACCGTAGGCCTGCTTTGGGAAGGAAGAGCCTCGTTTTGGGCTCTTCCTTCCCAAACCCCAAGACGTGGTCACGGCCGACTTTCGTCATTCTCCAAGGAAATCGTGAAACCGATTTCCTTAAAGAGTACAGGCCTACTGTCCATTTTTGCAGAAGTCCACGCAGCCGTTATGCGCTTTTACATGTTCGTCCATCGGACCTGTGTTCTTAGGAGCGCAGCCCAGCGGAATGACAAAGCGCGGGCGGCAAAGACAGGCGCCACCGTATTCCGACCGCATCTCCCTTCAGGCAGGTCCCGGGAGGTTTTCGGGAAAGAGACGCCCTACGCGACGTCGCCTTCGTCGTCGCAGTAGCAGACATCGGACTGGTACTTGTACCACTGCGACTTATAGCGCTCCAGCTCTTCGAGGTGGTCGATGATCTGGCGGCTGCCGCCGATGACCTCGTGCTCGTCCACCAGGATCGGCGGGCCGCCATGCCCCGCTGCCTCCGCCGGCAGCTCGGCCTCCGAGCTGACCACGACCGTTTCGTGGGCCATGCACAGGTGTCTCAGCGCCTCCTGGATCGCGCCGCAGCCCTTGCAGTCCTCCGTGCGAAAGAACGTCATCATCATGGGCCTCCTGCTATCAGACCATCGGCAATATTCGCTCGATACCACGCTTCTGTAGCTGCATCTACGCCACGACGGCCCGCCGGTTGTTGAGGGAATCCCGCGTTCCCGGCCAGCGACCCGCTCAGATTGCAGCCGGCGCCACATGCGACCGTCCGAATCACCACGTCGTTCCTACATCCGCAGACGCACGTGGCCGATGGAGAAGCCCGACGCGGCGCCGAACAGCCCTACCTCCTGACCCGAACCGGGCACGATCTGCTCGTCGGCCATCGCCTCGTGCAGCGCGATCGGAATGGAAGCGGCGCCGGTGTTGCCGTAGCGGTCGGCGGTTACCGCGGTGCGGTCGAAAGGCATCTGCGTCGCGGCGCACAGCATGCGGATCAGCCGTTCGGAAATCTGGTGCGGAATCAGATAGTGCATCGTCTCGGTGAAGCGCGTCTCGCCGAATTCGCGCCGACGGTACTCGGCATACTCGGCGCAGTAGCTCGGAACGTGCTCGCGAACCACCTTGGCCAGCGAGCTGAGATCGAGATAGAACCAGCCCATGATGCTGCGATCCGATCGGCTTCGCCAGTCGGTGTCGTGCGGGATGTGGCAGAACCGCCAGCAGTCCGGAAGCGTGGTGAGGTTGAATTCGAGCAATCCGCGCTCGTCATCCGACGGCTCCATGAGCATCGCGGCGCCGCCGTCACCAAGGGTCAGGCCGCCCAGTTTCATCTCCAGATCGGCGCGGTCCTTGATGTCCAGGGTGGCCCACTGGCTGCCGGCCTCCCCGCAGACGATCAGGCCCTTGCGGCAGGCCCCGCTGGCGATCAGGGCGTCCATGACGAACATGGCCTGAAGCACGCTGTTGCAGGCGCACTTGATATCGAACGAGTTGACCGCGCCGAGGCCCAGGTGGTCCTGTACGATGGTGGCCGTAGCCGGCTCGATGTGATCCATGTCGGTGGCCGCAAAGATGAGCGTGTCGATCTCGCCCGGCGCCACGCCGGAGGTCTCGAATGCCGCCTGCGCCGCCCGGGCGGCCAGAAGTGAAGGGGGTTCCTCGTGGTTGGACCAGCGCCGTGTGCGGATACCCGTCAGCGACTCGATGTAACGCGGCAGCAATTCCTTCAATTGCTCGTCCGAGCAGATGACCATCGAACTGAGCTCGGTATTGTCGACAGCTCTCTCCGGGAGATAGGCGCCGAGACCGCAGATGCGTGAGCGCGGCCGGGGCGCGACGACAAGGTTGTCCAGAAGACCCATCGTGACTCCTTAATGATCCCTGTTGGCGAGACGGTGCCAGTCCAACGACGCAACGCCACCCCATTACAGGCCAGGAACCGATGACCCTGCCGTCGTGAATGAACCATAGATAGCACATCGACGCAGACGTGTACAGAACAAAGGCGCCTTTCGATGACGTGCTTCAAGAGCAAGAGCAAGAACCGGATGGCTGGTCAACTCATCGGCGACGAAAGCGTGTCGAAAGCAGGCGGTACAGGGCTGGAGTTCCGGCCGGATTCGCCGGGGCCAGACCCTTCGACTCCACTTCGTTCCGCTCAGGGTGACAAGATAAAGAAAGGCTCCGGTCGAGATGACAAACCGAGGGGAGGCCAATCCCCAAAGCAGCGATCAGAAGGCGCCGCTCGGATCCGCCACCGTTTGCCGACCGCACCCGAACGGTCGGGTGACCGATGGAATTGTTGAAGCGCCGCGCGATGCGGTGTATAATGGATGGTTTGGGGTTGCGGAAGCGCCCTGCACGAAGGCAAATGGCAACGGGTGTATAGAAGAGCACGATCGCTCCACGACCCCGGGCCCTTGCCGTCACGGGAATTCCTTGATGAATATCTTCCTGATTTTTGTTCGAGACGACAACTTCTGCCGACCGCTGCCGGAGCAGTTGGATCGATCTCCGTCGCCCGAGGGGCGAATTAAGGTAATGGCGTTTCCCCCTCTGGCGATTCAGACGCTCGCCCCCGTCCTGCGCGGGCGTGGCCACACCGTGCGGATGTTCGATACGTGTCATCCGCAGATGAAAGCGGAGCACATCGCCCAGGCGGCAGCGGCAGAGCCCCCCGACGCCATCGCCCTGTCCTTCCTCTCGACGACGACCTACCCTGCCGCCCGAACGATGGCCCGGCAACTCAAGGCCCAGGCGCCGCAGGTTCCGATCATTGCCGGCGGACCGTTCGCCACCAGCAATTCGGACCGCATTTTGGCCGATTGTCCCGAGATCGACTGCATCGGGGTCGGCGAGGGCGAAGAGCTTCTCCCCGACTACCTGGATCACCTAGGGCGCCCCGGCGCCGTGGCGGGTCTGGTCTGGCGCCATGATTCGCAGATCGTCCGCAATCCGCCGCGACCGTTGCTCGAGGACCTGGATCGGTATCCGTACCCCGATCGGACGAGCCTGCCGATCGACTACATCGAGTCCATGCCCCTGGATGTTCCCGCTGTCCTTTCCCTGGACAAGTTCTGCACGATGCAGACGTCCAGAGGCTGTCCGTACCGGTGCATCTACTGCGATATCCCCTTGCTTTCGCAGGGCAAGTGGCGCTGCCGCTCGGCCGAGCATGTCCTGGGAGAGATGCAGCAACTGAACGACATGGGCTATCGCTCGATCTACCTGACCGATGACCACTTTCTGCTCAAGCGGCAGCGCATCAGCGCCATCTGCCAGGGCATCATCGAGCGGAAGCTGGAGTTCCGCTGGGGCTGCGAAGGACGCGTGGACGCCACCGCGATCGATCAACTGGCGATCATGCACCAGGCCCGCTGTGATTTCCTCGCCTTTGGCGTCGAGGCGGGCACGCAGAAAACGCTGGACCGACTGAAGAAGAATCAGACGCTGGCGCAGGTGGAGAACGCGATCCGAGAGGCGAAGCGCCAGGGCATCCGCATGATTCACGGATTCTTCCTCATCGGCGTGCCGGGCGAGACGGCCTCCGACATCATGGAGAGCTTCCGCTTTGCCGCTCGCCTGGAACTGGACACCTTCGGTTTCAATCGCCTGTGCGTCTACCGGGGCACCCCCCTCTGGCGCGAATATGTCGATCGCGGCATTATCGACGACCAGCTCGACTGGGATAAATGGTTCAAGTGCTCCGACATCGACCCGACCGCACTGCCGAGCGCCGAGGTGAACCGCCTGCGCAAGAAAGGCTACCGCCTGCTCTTCGTCCGGCGCATCTTCGGTCGTCCGATCCAGACCTACCGCCTCCTGCGCACCTTTGGCCGATTCATGAAGACCTCGGATATCCTCGCGCTCCTGGCAAGTCCCTTCCGCCGAAGGACCCTCACCCACCAGCCCGACCTGCCCGCCGGCATGACCGAGTCGAACTCCAAGAGATCCTGATCGCCCAGCCCCGCTGCACCGAGGACCGTGCCTTCACTCGCCACGCCGGTTGAATAGCCGATGCACGCGCATCCAGAGATCTGCAATCTGCAAGGGCGGACCTATTGCAGCAGGCTGCCGACCGCCGACGGACGCACCCCCGCCGCGTCGGCGATCTCGCGGATCGTCGTCGTCTCGGTGGCCTCGATCCCCGCCTGGCGGAGTTTCTCGATCGCCGCCTGCGTATCGATCCCCGTCTGCTGG
>CAZTGH010000293.1:0-707 GCA_964612985.1 uncultured Pirellulales bacterium | reverse complement strand
AGTATTGCTCGAGCGTCATACGTCCAAAGCCGGCGCCACCGCTGCCTCCGCCCATGCCGTGTCCACCCCCACCTCCGCCGGCGCCTCGCCCGCCGCCATATCCGGCGCCATGACCGCCTTGCGTCTGTCCAGTGGCGATCTGGTACAACCGCTCAGGCGTCATGCCATGCGCCTCCGCCAGCTTGCCGACCACCTGCTCGGGCGATTCGACGGCAACGTCGTGGGCCGCCAGGTTCGCGATCATCGTCTCGACTGTGATCCCTTCGACCTGCTGGGCCAGCTCGCTCAGCGTCATCAGCTCCGCGTGCGGAATCGGCGCCCGGCGCGGCGCTTCGTCCCAACTGTATTTGATCTCCTCGCCCCATTCCAGCAGCGAAGAGAACGGCGGGACCTGGCCCAACGTCGCCACGGAAATGAGCAGGCAGAGAACCACCGACAGGATCCACTCCCAGCGCAGCGCCCGCATCGTGCCGACTTTCGTCTTGAAGTAGCTCACGAAGGGCCGCCAGTTGTAGTAAAGATGCACCGCGCCCGCTGCCATGAAGATCAGGCTCCACCAGATGTGCAGCCCTTGCCACTGCGCCTTGGTCAGACCGAAGATCGTCCAGCCCGTCCAGTTCGCCACCCGACCGGGCGGCACCACGAACAGAATGATCCCGGTGATCGACATCCCCAGGAAAGAAACGCCCGCCAACGTGGAGATAAAC
>CAZTGH010000292.1:0-7130 GCA_964612985.1 uncultured Pirellulales bacterium | reverse complement strand
GAGGAGAGGCAGCGCGCCACCGACCTGGTGTTCGGGACGATTCGCAATCGGATCGCGATCGATCGGGTGATCGAGCGGTTCTCGGGCCGAGTCGCTACGAGAATCGACCCGCCGTTGCGTGCGGTGATTCGCATCGCGGTCTACGAACTCGTCTACCATCCCGAGACCCCCGTCTATTCGATTGTCAACGAGGCGGTCGACGGCACCAGGCGGACAGGAGGCAAGAAGCAGACGGGTTTCGTCAATGCGGTGTTGCGCAGCGTGGCGCGGCACATCGTCGCGCGGGACGCTGCGTTTCGCGAATCGCTGGCGCGGCGGATGCTGGTGCAGCCGCCCGATACGGGCTGCGAATTCGATACAGACTTTCTACCCGACCCGAGGCAGGCGGCGGCCTATTTCCGTGCGTGTTTCTCTATTCCCGGCTGGCTGGTTGGCGAGTGGGTGGCCGAGTTCGGCGCCGAGCGGACCCGGGATATCTGTATGGGGTGCAATCGCAGGCCGAGCGTGTATGTCCGCGTCAATACCCTGAAGACCGGCACGGACGATCTGATGAAGCGATTTGATGAAGCGGGCGTGCGAACGGAAGCGGCGGCAGCGTCGGATGGGGAGATGCTCCGGCTGGTGGGCCCCCAGGCGATCGCGCAATTGCCCGGCTTTGCGGAGGGGCTGTTTACGGTGCAGGACCTTTCGGCCTCCGGCGCGGTGCGGTTGCTGGACCCCCAACCCGGCTGGCGGATTCTCGACCTGTGTGCGGCGCCGGGGACCAAGACGACGCAACTGGCGGAACGGACGCGCGGCGAAGCGAGGGTTGTCGCCACGGACATCCATGCCGAACGGCTGGTGCAGGTTCGCGAGAATGTCTCACGACTGGAATGCGAGAATGTCACGGTGGTTCCCTACGAGGAGGTGGGTCGCGGCGAGAGAGGGCCATTCGACGCGATCCTGGTCGATGTTCCCTGCTCGAATACCGGTGTGCTCGCACGGCGTGTGGAAGCGCGGTACAGGGTCACGCCCGATTCGGTCAGGCAGTTGGCTCGGACGCAGTTGGGCCTGCTGGAGAAGGCGACGGCGTTACTCGGCGACGGTGGGCGGATGTGCTACAGCACGTGCAGCATTGAGAAAGCGGAGAATGGGGACCTGGTGAGGCAGTTTCTCTCCTCAGGCGAACGGTTCGATCTGGTCGGCGAAGAGCTCACGCTGCCGGCGGCGGGCGCGTTCGATCACGACGGCGCGTACGCGGCCATCCTTCAGCGGCGCTGACCTCGGCTCAGGCCTTGCGGAAGACGGCGACGACGTTTTCCACCTCGACGACGAAGAGGCGGTTGTCGCCTTCGAAGTCGACGGGGATGGCGCCTTTGGGATTGAAGAGCACCTTGTCGTATCGGG
This sequence comes from uncultured Pirellulales bacterium, assembly GCA_964612985.1. Classification (GTDB taxonomy): domain Bacteria; phylum Planctomycetota; class Phycisphaerae; order Sedimentisphaerales; family Anaerobacaceae; genus Anaerobaca. Next base: position 5,744 of record CAZTGH010000292.1, on the reverse strand, counting down.
CCAGGGGGATCTCGGGCATGTTGTCGATCTCGGCGGAGACGGCGACAATGCGTCCCGTGATGGTCGGGATCTCGATGTTGTCGGGCAGGCGGATGCCGCCCTTGGTTTCCTTCTTATCCTCATCCTTGCGGATGAGCACGCGCTTGCCGATCGGCTCGACCGTTTCGAAAGGCTGCGGCTCGGGAACTTCGTTTTTGGCCATATCCAATCATCCCCATACAAGGTGACATCGCCGACACGCCGCCATTATACGGTTGTCGGCGCGTTTGCCAAGAGGCGAGGGCGGGTCGGCGCCGAGCGCGTCCGGGCGGCGACGTTGGTTTTGATGACGCCGGATTTTCGAACTTTGGACTTGACAAATCGGTATGCACTTGTACACTGTGACGTACCATCGAGGTCCACCTTAGGAGGCTGGGTGAGCGGAGGATTGCGATCCCGGTCGACGGAGGAGGGGAATCGGAGGTTGTCATCGCTTGTATTCATCTCTGCGATGCAGTTGTGATCGACAGGATGAAGGACAGGCCGAGTCAGGCATGCGGTTGAGGGTACTGACGCTCCTGCCACGCACGTCGCGGCGCCACGGGTGACATTCCGGGCGGCGCGAAGGGCGTAGAGGGACGGTGTACCGGGATTCGGCGGTGGTCCTTCGGGAGGGTGATGAGACAGGGCTCGATTTGAGGATCGAGGCCGGGCTCATCGATGTCGGGCAACTCGTCCGCCTGGGCTCAGGTACGCCATTCGAGCCGGCCTCACAGAGTGTACAAACTACGGAGGCAGTGTCCGCGTACGGTCGGTTCTGCCGTGAAGGGCTTGCGTTTGGCCCGAGGCGGTCCCTGGACGTCGTGACATTTCAGAAAGCAAGAAGATTGCCAGCGGGGAAGGTGTGCGCCGAGGTTCGTCATGAAAGCAGCCCGCTGGTCAAGGGTGGGGCAGGGAACGTGTCGGAATGGATGTGCCTCTACTAACGGTGCGGTGGTGCGTAAACGAAACGGTAAGGTGGAACGGTCTGGAGCGGGGAGAAAGGAGGTTGGGCCGGAGATGATGAATGGATGAACGGTTTTCGGTAAGCAGCACGGGGGAGGAAGGAGGTAGCGGCATCCGGTAGTACGAAGGAATAAAGAAATGTTTGTGGATCGCCAATTCGGGATTGGGGGTCCGTAGGCAAACAGAAACAACGCACAGACAGAAAGGATTCTACTCATGGTAAAGGCAATTTCCAGTTCGATACTCATTGTTCTTCTGGTGGGCTCCAGTGCATTTGCATTGGGGGAGATCTTTCAGAACTTCACGGTTGAGGGTGGCCTTACGGGCCAGATTGCGCTTCCGGCCGGAGACGGTGCGGGGTCTCTGATGCAGAATCTGATGTTGGGTACTAACCAAGTGGCCGAGAGCGTCGGGACAGGAGCCGCTCAGGATATGCATGGCATGCTCATGCAGCGGGGCGACGCCGCAGGGCTTTGCGCCGGTCTGACGGTGGATCAGGGACTCGCAGCAATCAGCTTCGGCGATCAGGGCATCGGTGGGTGCCTGGGACTGATCGGGCAGGGCCAGGGCATTGCCGTTATCGGAACCCAAGGCTTGACCAAGGCCGCCGGTCCGGGCGCCGCAGATGCGGGCAACAGGGTGTTCCTGCATCAGGACCAGGACGCGTTCAACGTGATGGGGTCCAGCAGCGAGAACATCTGCCTGGCGGGCAGCCAGCATTCGGATGTTTCCGGGGGGCCGGGTGCGATCGGCGTGGTCAATACCGGGATCGAGGCGGCCACGGTCCAAACGCAGACCGTTGGCGCGATGGGCCAGTAAATCGGGTCGCCCTGCCAGCAGACCGCTCGATCATTTGAAGACGACGGAAGCGGGAGCCCTGGAGTTTCTTTCCCTGTGTCTCACTCCCACAGGGGCCTTCAGGGCTCCCTTTCTATTCGGCCCTCTGGAAGGGTCCGCGGGTGGAGGATTTTGCCGAGTCTGCGCTCGGGAAAACCGCGCGGGGCCCCAGAGGCCCAAATCACCCCCAGGTTGCCCTTAATTTGCCCCCCTGCCCGATCGGTTTTGCCGAGAAGATGGCGGCTGAAGTCATTGCGTTCAAGATGAAACACGGTCGAGACGTTTCGCGTGCTTTTGAGGAAGCCGTCTATCTCGCGGATTGGCCTGGCATCAGGCGACGGGTGATCCGACGGGAAGGTCTGCGGTGGTGGTGCGGCCGGCAGCAGGCTATTTTTTTGCGCCGGCGGTTTTCTTGGTTTTGGTTCTGCCGAGAATCTCGTCGGCCTTCTGGAGGGAGTCGGGGGGCCACTGCCCTGCCGCCTGAAGCTCCTTGAGGTGGTCGAGTTCCTTGATACTGACGATGGTGCGGCATCGGGGGAAGCGATTGCAGCCAAGGAAGGGGCCTCGTTTGCTCTGGCGGATGACGAGTTCGCCCTGCTTGCACTTGTGGCATTTGACGCCGGAGGGCTCCGGTTCGGGCTTGGGCGGGAGAGGATTGCCCTCTTTGTCGAGCGGTAGCGTGGTCTTGCACTCGGGATAGTCGCTGCATCCGAGGAAGGCGCCGTAGCGACCGTTCTTGCGGATCATGGGCTTGCCGCACTTGGGGCATTTGTGCTCGGTCACTTCCTCCTTGAGGATTTTGCCCTCCTTGTCGCAGGGACTGGCGAATTTGCACTCGGGATAGGTCGAGCAGCTCAGGAAGCGACCGTTCTTGCCGAACCGATAGACCAGCGGTTTGCCGCAATCGGGGCAGGTGTACTCGCTCGGCGTCGACTCGGCCTTGGCGTGGGTCATCTGCTCCTGCGCCGTTTCGAGATTCTGCTTGAAGGGCTCATAAAAATCGCCCAAAACGCTCTGCCAGTTGAGGTGCTGTTCCTCGATCTTGTCGAGCTGCTCTTCCATGTGGCGGGTGAAGGCGATATCCATGACGCGCGGGAAATACTCGCTGAGTTTGCTCGTGACGACCTCGCCCAAGTCGGTGGCGTGGAACTTCTTCTCGCGCTGCTCGACGTAGCCGCGGTCCTGGATCGTACTGATGATGGGGGCATAGGTACTCGGGCGGCCGATGCCTTCTTTCTCGAGAGCCTTGATGAGCGAGGCTTCGGTATACCGGGCGGGGGGCTTGGTGAAATGCTGCTCCGGCTTGATATCGACGACCCCGAGCGACTGGCCCACCTCGACCGGCGGCAGTTGTTGTTCGTTCGAGGAGGTCGACCAGACTCGGGTGAAGCCGTCGAAGACGAGGATGCGCCCGCTGGCTTTGTAGCTGGCGACGCCAACCGAGGTCGGGGCGGCAATGCTCAAGGTGGTGACGTTCCAGCGGGCCGGCTGCATCTGGCAGGAGACGAAGCGCCGCCAGATCAGGTCGTACAGGCGGTACTGTTCGTTGCTGAGGTATTCCTTGATCTGGTCGGGCGCCAGATCGACGTCGGTCGGCCGGATCGCTTCGTGGGCCTGCTGGGCAGTCTTCTTCGAGGCGTAGAAATTGGGCTTGTCCGGCAGGTACCGATCGCCGAACTGGTTGCCGATGTAGTTGCGGACCTCGCCCACCGCCTCGTTCGAGAGGTGCGTGCTGTCCGTTCTCATGTACGTGATCAGACCAAGGGAGCCCATCGAGCCGAGGTCGATGCCCTCGTAGAGCTGCTGGGCGATCGACATCGTCCGCTTGGCGCTGAATCCCAGGCGATTGGCGGCGGCCTGCTGGAGTGTCGAGGTGATAAACGGCGGCGACGGCCTCGAGAGGGACTCTTTGGTTTCGATGTCGGCGATCTTGAACTCGGCGCGCTGGAGATCGTTGAAGACGGTGCGGGCCTGTTCTTCGTTGGAGGCTTTAAATTTCTGGTCACCGATCTTGTGCAGTTCCGCCTTGAAGGCGCTATGCCCAGCCAGCCAGTGGCCCTGCTCTTCGAGGGTGGGCGTCTTGCCATCCTTGCCTTTGGGGGTCATGAAATCGACCCACTGCTGGTGATAGTCGCCTGCGAGGTCGGTCGTGAAGACCGCGGGGATCAGCCAGTATTCCTCGGGTTTGAAACCACGGATTTCGTGTTCCTTCTCGACGATCATCTTGACGGCGACGGACTGGACGCGGCCGGCGGAGAGACCTCGGGTGACCTTTTTCCACAGGAGCGGGCTGATCTGGTAACCGACGATGCGGTCGAGGATGCGACGGGCCTGTTGGGCCATGACCTTGTCGGAATCGATCCGGCCCGGCTCGGCGAAGGCCTGTTTGATCGCTGATTTGGTGATCGCGTTAAAGATGACGCGGTAGGTGCGTTCGGGCGGAAAACCGAGGATCTCGCCCAGATGCCAGGCGATCGCCTCGCCCTCACGGTCGAGGTCGGTGGCCAGATAGAGGGTATCGCAGCCTTTGGCGGCGGATTTGAGGGCGGTGACCACGCGCTTCTTGCCGGGCATGATGTCATACGTGGGCTCGAAGTTCTTCTCGATATCCACGTTGAGCCCTTTGCTGGGCAGGTCGCGGACGTGCCCCATCGAGGCCTTGACTTCGAAGTCCGGTCCGAGGTAGCGGTTGATCGTCTTGGCCTTGGCGGGCGACTCGACGATGACCAACGATTTTCGCGCGTTCGATTTCGTCATGTGCTGCATCTAACCCAATACGTGCTGTGAATCGGCTCACTCCGGCGATCGCTCGCAGCGATCGGTTTTCTGGGGTGCCTCATCGGCGGCCGATGTAGCTTCTTTACTAGGCCGTGCCGAAATGTGTTCGATCTCGGCGAGGGCACGCCAATTGCCTATCGGCTATCGGGCCGTGAGAATTTAGAACTGGATGGATACAGAGCGGGCGTCGGTATGTCAATCGAAATCGCAGGCAAGATGCGACGGGTTGGCAAAATAGAGGTCGGATAGTTTTGTAGAGTGCGCGTTATAGGGCGTTGCGCGAAGGCGGACCGGGTGGGATTTCTCCGGGACGCTGCGGACCAGCGCGAGATCAGAGCAAGGCGGTGCTGAAGTAGCGTTCGGCCCGGTCGGGTAAGACCGTGGCGATGTTGCCCGAGAGGGTGCGGGCGAGCTTGCGGGCGGCCCAGACGTTGGCCCCCGAGCTGATGCCGACGAGCAGACCGAGGTCGCGGCTGAGCTGGCGCGTGGTCTCGATCGCCGCTTCGTCGGAGACTTCAATGATGCTATCGACGAGGGAGACGTCGAGGACATCGGGGATGAAACCGTCGCCGATGCCCTGGATCTGGTGGAGGCCAGGTTCGTGGCCCAACAGCGCCGAGCGGTTTTCGGGCTCGACCGCGACGATTTTGATGTCTTTATTCTGGCCCTTGAGGAAGCTGCCGACGCCCTGGAGGGTGCCCCCGCTGCCGACGCCGGCGACGAAGCATTGGATATCTCCGCGCATCTGTCGCCAGAGTTCGCGTGCGGTGCATTCGAAATGGATGCGGGGATTGGCGGGGTTCTTAAACTGCTGCGGGACGAAGACGCGGGGGTCTTCGGCGGCCATCTGTTCGACTCGGCGGACGGCGCCGCCGATGCCCTCTTCGTCGGGGATGAGCACGAGGTCGGCTCCGAGGCCGCGGATGAGCTTCTTTCGTTCCTCACTCATGCCCTCGGGCATGACGATGCGCACCTGATAGCCCATGAGGCGGCCGACGAGGGCCAGGCCGATGCCGGTATTGCCACTGGTCGGTTCGGTGATGATCGAACCGGCGGGGAGCTTTCCCTCGCGGCGTGCGGCCTCGATCATGGCCATGGCCACGCGGTCTTTGATGCTGCCGCCGGGGTTGAGAAACTCCGCCTTG